>DASQHY010000112.1:0-8474 GCA_035631855.1 Candidatus Acidiferrales bacterium | reverse complement strand
CGCATGGTTTGGCGGATTTCTCGGTGGGTTCATTGCTCTGATTCTTCTGGCCCGCCATTACAAGATGCCGTTGCTGCAAATGTTCGACGTGGCATCGCCTGCCGCGGCGCTCGGCTACGGCATCGGGCGGATCGGCTGCCTGGTTTCCGGCGACGGTGACTACGGCATTCCCAGTTCGTTCCCGTGGGCCATGAGTTTTCCGAACGGTCTGCTTCCTACAACGCAGCGCGTGCATCCCACGCCCCTCTACGAATTCTTCATATCCTTGCTGATTGCCTGGTTTCTTTGGCGCATGGGAGCCAGAGCAGTCCGCCAGCCGAAGGCCATCGGTGAAATTTTCTGCAGCTACTTGATTCTCTCCGGTGTGGCGCGCTTCCTCGTGGAATTCATCCGCATCAACCCGCGTTCCTTTTTCGGCCTTACCAATGCCCAGACCGCGAGCGCACTGTCCGTGATTGCCGGCGGGGTCCTTCTGTGGCAGATCAAGAAACAGTTCCACAAAATCAAGAAGGAACACAGAATCCTCGCGCATGCGGCGGTGCATGGCGAGGTGCTTCAGCCGGAGTATCACGCGCCGACCCCCGAGTGCCCTCATCCCGAACGCTGGCGCATGCTTGATTCCATGACCGCAGAAGTGGAAGTGCTGGAATTCCTCAAGAGCCTGGTGACCACGCTGAAGCCGCAGCTCGTCGTCGAGACCGGCACGTTCATGGGCATCAGCACCGTGTGGATCGCCGAAGGCCTCAAAGAGAACGGCTTTGGCCGGATCATCACCTGTGAAAACGATCCTAAAATGTTCGCCGCGGCAAAAAAACGCATCAAGGAATCCGGCGTGAACGGATTGGTCGAGTGCCGGAATGAATCGAGCCTCGCAACCAAGGTCGGCGGAGTCATTGACCTGCTTTTCAGCGACAGCGATGCTCCGCTGCGGGAACAGGAAGTCCGCCGCTTTCTGCCGCAGATGAACCCGAATGGATTGATCCTGATGCACGACGCCAGTTCGCACTTGAAGCAGGTGCGCGACGCCGCGCTGCGTCTCGAGCAGGAAGGATTGCTGTCGGTTTTGCTTCTGCCTACGCCGCGGGGCCTGGTGATCGCGCAGAAGCGCGAAGGCCGCAAGTAAAACCGCGCTCTCGTGAAATTTTTGCCGCAGCGTCTACTGCTTGATCACCGCGCCGTCTTTCATCACGAACGAAACTTTCTTCAATGTCTGGAGGTTGTCGAGGGGATTTTCCGGAGTCGCCACGATGTCCGCAGCCAGCCCTGCCTTCAGCGCACCGCGCTCTTTGTCCACGCCCAGCAGATGCGCCGCGTTGATCGTCAGCGCCCGAAGCGTGTCCGCTGCAGGCACGCCCGCTTCCGCCCAAGTATCAATGTAATTGATCGCCAGCGTTCCGCGCGTTTCGCCTGGTAGTTGAACGTCCACGTCTGTGCCGAAGGCCATGTTCACTCCAATCTTGTAGGCGCGCTTCAGGCGGTCCACCCAAATCGCGTGTTCCGCGGGATTTCCGCCGGTCGCCTCAATCATCTGCGCGGTGAAATCCGTGCCCACCAGCGTGACGTTGTTCTTCTTGGCCAGTTCTAGATCCTCATTGGTCATGCGGAAACCATGCTCGATGGAATCCACGCCGGCTTCGGCGGCGTTGTGCGCGCCCGGATGCGTCCAGCAATGCGCGGCGAGCTTCAATCCCGACGCGTGCGCCTCGCTGATCATGAAGCGGATGTCGTCCACGGAATAGATGTAGTCCTGATCGTCCACCACGATCTTGATGACCTTTGCGCCGAAATGAATGTTCTGCCGGATGGCCTTGCGCATTTCGTCGCGCGTGTCGGCAAACAAATATTCCGGCGTGGCAAGATCCTTCTTCTCCGGCTGGAGATGAAATTGCCCGCCGTAAGGAGCGATGATGACTCCCGCATTGACGACGGTCGGTCCCGGGACGATGCCGCGCTCGATGGCGCGGCGCAAATCGGTGTCCGCGTAGTTGCCGGCGTTGCCGACGTCGCGCACGCCGACGAATCCCGATTCCAGCATGGCGCGCCCATTGGCTACGCCCTCGATGGCGCGATAAGCAGTGGTATCGAGCAGCGTCGTGAAGTAATAGTTCCCTGCGTCGCGCTTGGGTTTCACCGTCATGCACAGGTGCGTGTGCGCGTCGTACATTCCGGGGAAGACCGTGGACTTCGAAAGGTCAATCACCTTGGCCCCGGCGGGGATGGTGAGGTTGGCGCCGATTTCCTTGATGCGCTTTCCTTCCACGAGGATGATCTGATTCGTGGATGTTTTGCCGGTCTCCGGGTCCACCACCTTGCCCGCCTTGATGGCGATCATGTTGGTCTGCGCAGCAGGTGCGATGGCGCACAGCCCAAGGACCACAACCATCCAGATGCACTTGATTGACTTCATTCCTTCCTCCTCATGAAACGCGGGTCGTTCAAAGTATCTCTTCCGGTTCAAGGAGCGCGCATCATACCCCGGCAGGCAGACGCGTTCAATCCACGAGGTCCGCAGAACGATATCTCACCTAGGGCCGAGGCGCGTGGAACTCATCCCGAACGACCGCGCCGCCCTTCATCACGAATCTCACTTTGTTCAGTTCGTTGACATCTTTCAGCGGATCGCCGTCGAGCGCGATCAGGTCGGCGAACTTGCCCGTGGACAGCGTGCCAATCCGGTCGCTCCAGCCAATCAAATCCGCGGCGTTGAAGGTTGCATCGCGGAGAATTTCCGCAGGCGGGATTCCATATTTCTGCATGGCGTCCAGAGTGAGCAAAGTAGCCTGGCCGCGCGTTTTCTCCGGGTAGCGAAACCACATGTCCGAGCCCGCCACCATCTTCACTCCAATCTTGCGCGCCCGCTCGATGAGCGATTTCTGCTCGGCCACAAACCCGTTTAGCCACGCATTCAGGCCGGCAGTTTCTTCTTCCCCCAGATGACGCGACTTGACGATCAGATCGTAAAATCCCTCGCGCGACCACGCCGTAGGGTCGAGATAAATCCCGGTGTCGCGCATCTTCTGAAGGATTGCATCCGTCGCTTCGTCCCCATGCTCGATCGAATCCACGCCGGCGTTGACGGCGGTCTCGATGCCCAGCTTTGTCGTGGCGTGCACCGCGACCTTTATGTGGCTGCGGTGCGCCTCCTCGACAATCGCTTTCATCTCATCTTCCGCAAGAACGCGGTCGCCAGCGTCGGCAACCACTTTGATCAGCTTGGCGTCCCTCAGAATGTTTTCCCGCACGGCGCGGCGCGCCTCCAGCGGGCCATTCACAGGAAGGAATTCTTCGTCCACGAAAGGCCTCACCATGTTGTGCTGCACCGGAATCGCCTGGCCGCCGGGCGGCGTTAGCTTGCGCGCGGAGGCGATGATACGCGGACCGGGAATCCAGCCAGTGTCAATCGCATTGCGAAGAGAAACATCGCCGTCAATTCCGGAATGTCCCACATTGCGCACGGTCGTGAAGCCCGCCTCGAGGTCCTCCCGGGCATTCACTACGCCGAGCAGCACGCGGTCGGACTGGCTCATCAGCGCTAGCGTGAGAGGTATCGTTTCGCCCGGGTTCAGCCGCGCGTCCATGGCGTCCAGCAAGTGCGCGTGACAATCAATCAGCCCCGGAAGAACCGTCGCTTTTAACAGATCGATGATCTGTGCATCTTTCGGAGCTTGCTTTTCGACTTCGGCGAGCGGGCCAATCTGCTTAATCCTTTCGCGTTCGATCAAGATTCCCTGATTTGCCGCGTATGTGCCTTTTTCCACGTCCAAAACGCGCCCTGCCTTCACCAGGATCGGTTTCGGCTTCGCGGGCGCTGCCTGGGCCAGCGCGAGAGGCGAAAATGCACTAATCCACAAGATTGCGCAAAGGATCCGCTTCAACACGATTCCTCCATCCTCCGGAGCACCGGGCGGACGAATTCTAGCTGGAACAAGTAGTGTATGGAAAGCGGCGTCAGAGCATTTGGCGCAGGACGTATTGCAGGATGCCGCCGTGATGGTAGTAGGAGACTTCTTCGGGCGTATCCACGCGGGCAATCACAGAGAATTTCTTCTCTTTGCCCTTCGCGGAACGGGCGCGGACCGTGAGCGTCTTGCGAGGCGCAAGGGAGGCGACGCCTTCGATGTCGAATACTTCCTGGCCGGTGAGTCCGAGGGTGTCGCGAGTTTCTTCGGCGCGGTATTCCACGGGCAAGACGCCCATGCCAATCAAGTTGCTGCGATGAATGCGCTCGAAGCTTTCGGCCAAGACGGCGCGCACGCCGAGCAACAGAGTTCCCTTGGCGGCCCAGTCGCGCGAAGAACCCGAGCCATATTCTTTTCCCGCAAGAACCACGAGCGGCGTTTTCTCTTTTTGGTATTTCATCGCGGCATCGAAGATGGTCATTTCTTCGCTGTCGGGAAGATGCAGCGTCCAGCCACCCTCCGTGCCCGGGGCCAGCAGATTCCGCAGGCGGATGTTGGCGAACGTGCCGCGCATCATCACTTCATGATTGCCGCGCCGCGCCCCGTAAGAATTGAATTCATGTGGCTTGACGCCGTGCGCGATCAGATGTTTCCCGGCGGGAGAATCCACAGGAATCGAGCCCGCCGGTGAGATGTGGTCGGTGGTTACGCTGTCGCCGAGCATGGCAAGAACGCGCGCGCCGCGCAGGTCCGCCAATGCGGGCGGAGTTTTCGGCATGTCGTCGAAGTACGGGGGCAGCTTGATGTAGCTGGATTTTTCGTCCCAGGCGTAGAGGTCCCCTTCGGGAACCGGAAGCGAGCGCCACCGCGCGTCGCCGTCGAATACCTCGCCGTATTCTTTGTGAAACATTTCGGTCGTCACAGCCTTTCGGACCGTAGACTCAATCTCCTGCGGAGTCGGCCAGATATCACGCAGATAAACGGGTTTGCCCGCAGCGTCTTTGCCGAGCGGCTCGCTCGAGAGGTCCACGTCCATGCGTCCGGCGAGGGCGTAGGCCACCACCAGCGGCGGAGAAGCGAGGTAGTTCGCGCGCACCAAAGGATGAATGCGGCCTTCGAAGTTGCGATTGCCGCTCAGGACGGCGACCGCGACGAGATTATTTTCCTTGATGGCGGCGCCGATGGCATCGGACAAAGGCCCGCTGTTGCCGATGCACGTGGTGCAGCCAAAGCCAACCAGGTGGAAGCGAAGTTTTTCCAGGAAGGGCATCAGCCCGGCCGCCTGGAGATAGTCCGTGACGACCTTCGAGCCGGGGGCGAGGCTGGTCTTGACCCAGGGTTTCGTTTGCAGCCCGCGTTCGACGGCTTTCTTCGCCAGGAGACCCGCGCCGAGCATAAGGGCAGGGTTCGAAGTGTTCGTGCAGCTCGTAATCGCGGCGATGACCACGGAGCCGCTCGAAAGGTTGAATTGCTCGCCGTTGTTTTTTACGGCCACGTTTTTCAACGGCGTTCCTTCCGTCACTTTTTGGAACGAAGTCTTGGCTTGGCGCAGAGGGACGCGGTCCTGCGGGCGTTTCGGTCCGGCCATGGTTGGCTCGATGGAGGAAAGGTTCAGGTCAACGTTGTCGCTGAACAGCGGGTCGGGAGTCGCGTCGGTGCGGAAGAGTCCCTGTTCTTTGGTGTAAGCCTCGACCAGCGCGACCTGCTCGGAGGAGCGCCCGGTAAAGCGCAAGTACGCGAGGGTCTCCGAGTCCACCGGAAAGAAGCCCATGGTCGCGCCATACTCCGGCGCCATGTTGGCGAGGGTGGCGCGGTCCGGGAGACTCAGGCTCGAAAGGCCGGTGCCGTAGAACTCCACGAACTTTCCGACCACGCCCTTCTTGCGGAGGATTTCCGTGACCGTCAGCACGAGGTCGGTGGCCGTGGAACCCTCCGGCAAGCGTCCGTGGAGCTTGAAGCCGACCACCTCGGGAACCAGCATCGAAAACGGCTGGCCGAGCATCGCCGCCTCGGCCTCAATTCCGCCCACACCCCAGCCGAACACGCCGAGGCTATTGACCATCGTGGTGTGGGAGTCGGTGCCCACCAGGGAGTCGGGATAAGCGGCGACGCGCATGCCCTGCGGCACCGCGCACACCACGCGCGCGAGGTATTCCAGATTCACCTGATGGCAGATGCCGGTGTCGGGCGGAACGACTTTGAAATTCCGAAAGGCTTTCTGGCCCCAGCGCAGGAAGGCGTAGCGTTCGATGTTGCGCTGAAATTCCAGTTGCGCGTTGAGCGAAACCGAATCGGGCTTGCCGAAGCTGTCCACCTGGACCGAGTGGTCAATCACGAGTTCGGCGGGAAACAGCGGATTGATTTTTTTCGGGTCGCCACCCATGCGCTTCACCGCTTCACGCATGGTGGCCAGGTCCACAATCGCGGGCACGCCGGTAAAATCCTGCAGCAGCACGCGCGCGGGCATGAAGGCGATCTCTTTTTGCGGCGTGCCCGGCTTCCACGCCGCCAGAGTGCGAATGTCCTCGGGACGGACGAACCGGCCGTCTTCCTGGCGCAGCAGATTCTCCAAAAGGATTTTCAAGGAAAACGGAAGCCGCGCCACACTTCCAGCGCCCTGTTTTTCGAGCGCCTCGAGGCGATAAACCTCAAAACTCTGCGCGCCGACTCTGAGCGTATCGCGTGTGTGGAAAGAATCTCCCGCGGACTTCGGCATCCTCAGCGTCCTCTCTGCACAATCCGGAGCTTTCTATCATAACCGAAATCGCGGCTGCTGGAATGGCTGCGCGATTCGCCGCATGTCATAATCTTTGCTGGGGGGAGCTGCGTTGAACGTCGTGCTGATCTCGACGTACGAGATGGGTCGCCAGCCGTTTGGCTTGGCGTCGCCGGCGGCGTGGCTCCGCCAGGGCGGCGCGCAGGTGACGTGCCTCGACGTTTCGCGCGAAGCGTTCCGGGAAGATGCTATTCGGGAAGCGGACCTGGTGGCATTCTACGTGCCCATGCACACGGCCACGCGGTTGGCGGTGCAGTGGATTGAGCCGGTGCGCAAGCTGAATCCCCGCGCGCACATCTGCTTCTACGGCTTGTACGCCTCCATGAATGAAGAGTATTTGCGCGGGCTTGGCGTGCATTCCATCCTCGGCGGGGAATTCGAAGCCGGCCTGGCACACTTGGCTGCAAGGCTGCGCAGCGCACGCGCGAACGGCTCTTCTGCGGCCCTTGAGCAAACCGAGCCGGTTCTTTCGCTGGCGCGGCTGAGATTTCAAGTTCCCGACCGCAGCAATCTTGTTGCGCTTGCGCAATATGCTCATCTTGTCGTGCCCGGCGGCGCGCACCGCACCGTGGGTTACACCGAGGCCAGCCGCGGCTGCAAGCATCTTTGCCGGCACTGCCCGATTGTCCCCGTCTATAACGGGACGTTCCGCATTGTTGACCTGGAAGTGGTCCTCGCGGATATCCGCCAGCAAGTGGCTGCCGGAGCGAGCCACATCACCTTCGGCGACCCTGATTTTTTCAACGGGATCGGACATGCGCTCGCGATTGCGGACGCGGTTCATCGCGAACATCCGCAGGTCACTTACGACGTGACCATCAAGATCGAGCACCTGCGGAAATATCAAAAACATCTCCCGGCGCTCCGCGACACGGGTTGCCTGTTCGTCACCAGCGCGGTTGAATCCGTGGACGACACGGTACTCGAACATCTCGACAAAGGACATACCCGCGCAGATTTCCTGGGCGTCATCGAAGATTTCCGCGAACTTGGCCTCACTCTCCAGCCAACGTTCGTTCCGTTCACACCGTGGACGACCCTCGACGGGTATCTTGATCTTCTCCGCGTGCTTAAGAATCAGGGCCTTGAAGAAAACGTAGCGCCGATTCAGCTCGGCATTCGTCTGCTGATTCCCGCGGGCTCGCGGCTCCTTGAGCTTCCGGATGTTCGCGGACTTGCAGGAGCGTTCGACCCGCAGGCCCTTGTGCATCCCTGGCGCCATCCCGACGCGCGCGTGGATGCACTTTGCACTGACGTGCAGGGAATTATTGCTGCGGCTGAAAAGCTGAAGCGCGGACGTTCCTCGACCTTCGGGAAAATCTGGCAAGCTGCCGCAGAAGCCGCCGGTATGGCGGGCAAATCCGCGCCGCAACCTATGCCGATGCTTTCGCGCGCGGCCATCCCATACTTGAACGAGCCCTGGTACTGTTGAGCGGAGCCTTCGGCGGACCAGTTGGTCCCCATCGCGAAGGCCAAAGAAACGATTGCGCAGGCGGAAGCCTTCGTGTGATTTGAGCTATGGCAGAAAATCCTTCCCGCCGGCTTCTCCTTCTCGCCAGCAAGCTCGGCTACCAGACCCGAAGCTTCGCCGACGCTGCGCAGAAGCTTGGCGTCGAGGTCGTCTTCGCTACGGACCGCTGCCATCAGCTTGAGGATCCCTGGGGCGACCAGGCGATCGCGGTTCATTTCGAGCAGCCTCAGCAGGCCGCGCTGGAAATTGTGGAAGCGCTGCGCGGTGCTCGCGTTGATGCTGTGCTCGCCCTGGGGGACCGCCCAACGGTTGCGGCCGCCTATGCCGC
>DASQHY010000111.1:0-24980 GCA_035631855.1 Candidatus Acidiferrales bacterium | reverse complement strand
GAGCGCGTCGAGGTCGCGGGTATCGATCACTTCGCCGGGAGAGTGAGAATAGCGCAGCGGCCAAGCCAGCGGAATGTCCACCGTCCCGAATTTCAAAAACGCCGAGCCGTCGTTGCCGCCGCCGGTCACGCCGTACTGCACCGGGATGTTGTTGGCGCGGGCCAGCTTGACGACGCGGTCCACGAGGCTGCGCGACGTAATGTTCGAGCCGTCCACGGCGCGGATCACGAAACCCTTTCCAATTTCCGCGTCGGCGAAGCGCTTGCTCTCGAGCGGCGAATCGGAGCTGACAAAGGTGTCCACGGCGAAAACATAATCCGGCGCCTGACCCGCCTGGGCGACACGTTCCGCATACACCGCTGCACCTTTCAAGCCGACTTCTTCTTCGGTGGACCACACGAAGGTCACATCGCGCCCGGGCAGATCGGGCGCGAGCATGCGCACGGCTTCGACCAGTGCGGCGCAGCCGACGCGGTCGTCGAAGCTGCGTCCATTGGCGCGATGGCCCAGCAGCGGGCGATATTTTTTCGGGATGGTGATCGAGTCGCCCACTTTGATGCCCAGCTTCTCCACGTCGGAGGGAGAACTGGCCCCAACGTCCACGCGCACGGGTTCGTCCATGGCGCGGAGGCTGCGCGGCCATTCGAATCCGGGCCTATCTGCGCCGCTGGGTAACTCCAAGACGCCGGCCCTCTCGGCTTGGCTGGCGTGCACCAGCACGACGTGGCCGAGATAGTATTCCGTGAAGCCGCCGCCAAGAACGCTGACCACAAGACGTCCGTCGTCGGCAATGGACTTCACCTGGTAGCCGATTTCGTCCATGTGGGCGACGATGGCGATGCGCGGCGTCTTGCTGCCCGGTAACGCTTTCCCGACATGCAACACCAGGTTCCCGGCCGGATCGGTTTCCGTCTTGGCCCACTTGGGGAGGAGTTTCTGGATGGCTTGGCGAACGTTTTCTTCATGCCCGCTGGCACCATAAGTGTTGATCAGAGTCTCGATGGTGGAATGGCGGCCGGTGTCGGGGACTTCGTCCAACGGGCCCCCGTGATCTCCCTGGGATGGCGCGGCCACATAGGCTTCCAGAAGATCGGTCAGGTTCTTCAAATCTTCGCCGCTCAGAATCTCTCCGGGCGTCGCCGGCCAGGCCAGAGGAACGCTGAGCTGCGCGTAACGCTGCGGCAAAGCAAGGGCCGGAGCCGTCGGAGGACGCAGAGGCGCGGAAGTTTCCGCTGTGACTTTGATCTGCTTCGATTCGGCAAGATGCTTCAAGTCGAGAGCCAAGCCGGAAAGCTCCGCGGACGAATCGGAAACACCGAGCAACAAACCGGTGCCGGGCTTTCCTTTGAGAGGCGCTGTCCCCGGAGGCGCGCCCGCCACGGCCGGACGCCGCGTGAAGATGCGGTTCACCAGAATCATCTCGTCCGGATGGGTTTCCTGCAGCAAGCGGTCCAGGCCGCGCACGCCGGTCCACTGCTGGGTGACAAAGGCGACGGTGAGCGTGCCATTCAATTTCGCGGCGTCCGTGCTGCGCAGGATTTCCATGAGCGCGGCGCATCCGAAGCGATCACCGACAGCGGCGCCGGCCATTTGCTCGTTGCCCAGGAAATAGAGCTGGCGGTTCAGCGTAATCGGGTCCAACAAGTCCACACCGGCAGCGCGAACCTCGGCGGCGCTCGACGCCCCGACGTCAATGTACATTTCGTCGGGATGATTCATCTTCGGGGGATTCACGCGCGCCGGAAGCAAATGAACCGAGAGTCCGGCGATGACGCCCGGGACTCTTTTGCCGGTACGCGTCATCACCCAAACCGGCTGGGCGGAATGCAACAGATCAAAGAGCGGATGCGGGGCGGTTTGTGGGAGCCGCTGCACGCGCACATAGCCGTCCGCGGTGATCGCGCTGACGATGTAACCCGGCTCGTCCATCGGTGCGACCAGCAGACGATGCGGCGAGCCGCTCCCGAGCGTAACGTAGACGTTGCCGAGATTGTCGGTCTTCGGAGAAACCGCTCTCAAATTCCCTTTAATCGTTGAGGCCAGCTCCTGCTCGTAACCGGAAACGGCCGGGATTCCGACGAACCGATTGAGATCGAGTTGCGGGGTTTGCGCGTGCAAGGGAGGCGCAGTCAGGATGCACAGCGCGAGCAGAAACGTGCAGCGCCGGACCGATAAGAGCGCGAGCGACCGCTGCGCGACGCACATGGACAAGTTCATGGACACATCCTTTATAAGAGGAGTCGGAAAATCGTTCGACGGCTCGGGTGGATGGGCGGTTTCAGTAGCGGCGCGCCGCGGCGACAGCAACCAGCGACTCACCACGTCCACATGAAATTTCTGCGCGTACACGCGGAGAGTATAACAGAGGGGAAGAATTGCCAGTCTTGAGGAGGCCATCTTGTCTAACTTACTGCCGCAAGCTATCGTCACGGAGGGAACTGCGGCTCATGATTGAAACCGATCGTCTTTTGCTGAGGCGCTGGGAGAAGCGCGACCGGGAACCCTTTGCGCAATTGAACTCCGACCCGCGTGTCATGGAGTTCATGCCCGCCTGCATTTCCCCCGAGGAGAGCGATCTCCTGGCAGATCGCATCGAAGACCATTTTCGCAAGCATGGCTTTGGCCTATATGCCGCCGAGCTGCGCGAGGACCGCTCATTCATCGGCTACATTGGTCTGGCGGTTCCCGGATTCAAGGCGCATTTCACTCCCTGCATTGAGATTGGCTGGAGGCTAGCCGCCTCCTATTGGGGCCGGGGCCTCGCCACCGAGGGAGCGCGGGCAGTAGCTCGACACGGCTTCGAGTCTTTGGGGTTCGATGCTCTGGTATCCTTTACGGTTCCCGGAAATCTCAGGTCCAGGCGCGTCATGGAAAAAATCGGCATGACGCGCGACCCTGCCGATGACTTCAACCACCCAAACCTTCCCGAGGGTCATCCCCTGCGGCGCCATGTCCTCTACCGCCTGCCCCGCCGCGTTTACGAACGCCGTTAAACCTCACAGCGCTGCTTGCGGTGGAGAGCAGACTGCCGTAAACTACCTGTACTCGAAAGAGC
Organism: Candidatus Acidiferrales bacterium; assembly: GCA_035631855.1. Lineage (GTDB taxonomy): Bacteria > Acidobacteriota > Terriglobia > Acidiferrales > UBA7541 > DASQHY01. Next base: position 21,925 of record DASQHY010000111.1, on the reverse strand, counting down.
GCCGCCAAACAATCCGGCAAACGGCCTTTCCCCCGTTTTGAACATTCCGGCGACGCAGTAAGGAATATTTCAGGAGGTTTGGTGTCCTCTGCCGTCGATGGGTTGAACCAGTGGGTCGAAGAAGCCGCGCGCAAGACGCGTCCCGAGCGCGTGATCTGGTGCGACGGCTCGGAAGAGGAAAACCGCCAAATCACCGCGGAAATGCTGCGCCAGGGAGATTCATTTCCGCTGAGCGGGAAGACCTACCCGAATTGCTACCTCCACCGCAGCAACCCCAACGACGTCGCGCGGACTGAAAACGTGACCTTCATCTGCTCCCAGGAAAAGACCGCCGCCGGCCCCACCAACAATTGGATGAGCCCGGAAGAGGCCCGGCAGAAAGTCGGTCCTCTGTTCGACGGCGCCATGCAGGGCCGCACGATGTACGTGGTGCCCTACATCATGGGCCCTGCCGATTCGCCCATCAGCAAGGTTGGCGTCGAGATTACCGACAGCGCTTACGTCGCGGCGAGCATGCGCATCATGTCGCGCATGGGCCGTCCGGCCATGGAACGCCTGAAGCAATCCGCCGAATTTGTCCCCGGGCTGCATTCGCTCGGCGATTTGAGTCCCGACCGGCGATTCATCATGCATTTTCCCGAAGAACGCCTGATCTGGAGTATTGGGTCCGGCTACGGAGGGAACGCGCTGCTCGGCAAAAAATGCTTCGCGCTGCGCATCGCCAGCGTGATGGCCCGGGATCAGGGCTGGATGGCCGAGCACATGCTCATCCTGGGGTTGGAAGCCCCTTCCGGCAAAGTTACGTACATGGCGGCGGCGTTCCCCAGCGCTTGCGGGAAGACCAATCTGGCCATGATGGTTTCGGCGCTCGAAAGTCAGGGCTATCGCGTGTGGACTGTGGGCGATGACATCGCCTGGATGAAGATTGGCGAAGACGGCTACCTGCACGCCATCAATCCCGAGGCAGGTTTCTTTGGAGTTGCCCCCGGAACGGGAATGCAGACCAATCCCAACGTCATGGTGGCCCTACGCAAGAACACGTTGTTTACCAATGTGGCACTTACCCCAGAAGGAGAGCCATGGTGGGAAGGCCTTGACACCGCGCCTCCCAACGGCCTTGTGGACTGGAAAGGTGAGCGCTGGACGAAGTCGAAAGGCCCCGCCGCGCATCCCAATTCGCGCTATACCGTGCCCGCGCATCAGGCCCCGAGCATCTCGGAGCATTGGGAAGACCCTGCGGGAGTCCCGATTTCCGCTTTCATTTTTGGCGGCAGACGCGCCCGCGTGGCCCCGCTGATTTACGAGTCTTTCGACTGGCCGCACGGCGTCTTCGTGGGCGCGACCATGGCCTCCGAGACCACCGCCGCCGCAACCGGGGCCGTGGGAGTCACGCGGCGCGACCCCATGGCCATGCTGCCCTTCTGTGGCTACAACATGGCCGACTACTTTCAGCACTGGCTCGACATGGGCGCGCGCATCCCGCACCCGCCTAAAATCTTTCATGTCAATTGGTTCCGGCGCGGCGCCGATGGGAAATTCCTGTGGCCCGGCTTTGGCCAAAACGTCCGCGTGCTGAAGTGGATTCTTGAGCGCGTGGAAGGACGCGGCAAAGCCGACGAAACCCCAATCGGCTATGTGCCTGCAGCAGACGGACTTACGCTTGACGGCCTGAATGTTTCACGTGAAACATTCCAGGACCTCCTGCGCGTCAACCCCGCCGATTGGGAGCCCGAACTCGTTGATACCAAGAGGTTTTTCGAGAAGTTTGGCAAGCGCCTGCCCGCGGCCCTCCTCGATGAACACCAGAAGTTGTGCCAGAGATTCCAACGAGCAGTCCCGGCATAGGCAGGACTCACAACGAAGAAGAGTGCATTAGAGGATGGCTTCGATTTCCGCGTCAATGGAAACGTGTGTCACCGGGAAGCCGTTGATCGAGAATCGCTCGCCGTCCGATTCGCTGAAGTGGAAAAACCGGCTGATGTGGTAATCCTCGTCGTAAACACTAAATAACTGCTCGGTCTCAGCGTGCCTCAAGCCAAACGCAGAAAGCGCGGCGGCGCGGCCGAACCCTCCTGTTATGCTTCTGTATTTCTCCACCAACTCGCGCAGGGTCATCTCTCTAGCCGGGCGTTCGACGTCCGGAGTTCCTTTTTTCTGAGCCTTTCGCTGGCGGCTGGCTCCCGCGCCGGGCACGGCTCCCTCCTCACGCCGCGCAAAAGCCTCAAATCCAGAGATAAGCGCCGGCTTCACCGTACGGGGCGTTGACGTAAAACAAGTTTACATCCGCGAGCGCTGCCAACGCACGGCAAAGTGTTCGTGCGCCGTGCTTGGCGCAAAGACGCTGGCCGGGCGCGGCGGCGATGCGCTCGGTGTCGTCGAGCGAGGAAACTTCTGCGTGCGTAAGCCAGAGCCACGCGGCGGGCGATGAGCAGACTTCGCAGGCGCCGCTGGGTTCCCCCAGGCGCTGGGCGATCGCGGTGGAGACTTCCGGCCGCAAACCGGCGGGATCAAATTCAGGTTCGGCAACAAAAAAATACTGCGTGAAATGCTCAGCGTCCGGTTCAAAGGCGATGACGCGGCCAGAATGGGCGGCCAGTTCGCCTTCGAGAACCCCGAGAAAGCATTCGCGGCACAATGAGACTTCCGGGCGCGGCGGGTCCTTGACGATTCTCGGTTTGCCGCGCAAGAAAAGGGTGTCGGGCATAAACGTGGCGGCCCAAGACGGATCGTTTTCGAGATGAATGCACTCGGCTGGGACGCGCGTCAGCCGCGCCCACCAGTTGCGGCTGCGCGGACGAAACGACAGAGAAGGATACGCTTGCTCGAGGCTGAGAGATGGCACGCGCCGCTCCTACTGCTGGAGCAAGCATGGTAGCAGAAGAAGGCGAACAGCCGCGTCGGCGATGCGCGAAACGATCGCAGGTTTCGGCAATTTGTAACCGGGGAAGCGTTCGGCTATGATTCCAATGGCTCAGAAATCATTAGGTATGGAGGGGAAAATCATGGCCATCGCAGTGGGACAAGCGGCGCCCGACTTCACATTGAAAGATCAGAGCATGAAGGAAGTGAAGCTCGCGGACTTCAAGGGAAAGAAGAACGTCGTGCTGGTGTTTTATCCGCTGGACTGGAGCCCGACGTGCACCAACGAGCACGCCTGCTTCGTGAACGAGATGAAGCAATTCGAGACGCTCGACGCGCAAGTCTTGGGTGTGAGCGTGGACAGCGCGTGGTCCCACAAAGCCTACGCGGAGAAAATGGGGATCAAGTATCCGTTGCTGGCCGATTTTCAACCGCGCGGCGCCATGGCGGAAAAGTACGGCGTGTTCCTGGCCGACAAAGGTATTACCGGGCGCGCGATCGCCATCGTCAACAAGGCGGGCAACATCGCGTGGCTCAAGAATTACGACATTCCCGTCGTGCCGGACCTGAAAGAAGTGGCCAGCGCGCTGGCCCAGGTCAAAGCCGCATCGGCGTAGGAATCGTCAGTTTCTCTCGATCAAGCATTCAGACGGCGAGGCTTATTTCGCGGCGAAGTCGTTCCGGTAAACCGTCCCACCCTTCAGCACGAACTTCACATTCTCGAGGACGCGCACATCCGCGAGCGGGTCGCCTGAAATGGCGATGAGATCGGCAAAGTGGCCGGTTTCGAGCGAGCCGATCTTCGCCCAGCCCAGCAATTCCGCGGCGTTGATCGTGGCCGCCTGAATTGCGTCCAGCGGTTTCATCCCCCATTCCACCATTTTGGCGAACTGCTTGGCGTTGTCGCCGTGCGGATAGACGCCGGAGTCGGTCCCAAAAGCCATGCGCGCACCGCCCTGAAATGCGTGCCGGAAGTTCTCGCGCTGCAAGCGCCCGAGCTTTTTCTCTTTCTCGATGGACTCCGGCAGCATCCCGGCCTTTTCGCCCTGCTGCAGGATGTAATCGTCGTTGTAGATGTCGAAGACGAGAAACGTTCCATGCTGCTTGGCCAGGGCGATGCCTTCGTCGTCAATCAGACTGGAATGCTCGATGGAATCAATCCCCGCGCGAATGGCGTCTTTGATAGATTGCGTGCCGTGGGCGTGCGCCGCCACTTTGCGTCCCAGCTTGTGCGCCTCTTCGGCAATGGCTTGCAGCTCTTCGAGGGTGTACTGCGGCGTGCCGGGCTGGTCGCCTTTGCTGAGCACGCCTCCCGAGGCGCAGACCTTGATGACCGTGGCGCCGTACTTGATCACCTCGCGCACCTTGGCGCGCGCCGCCCAGGGACCGTCGGCGACGCCCTCATCCTTGTGGTGGTATTCGTAGGGCAGGAGATTGTTGTCGCAGTGTCCGCCGGTAATGCCGAGCGCGGGACCCGAGACGATCATGTGCGGCCCTTCGATTTCGCCCGCTTCGATGCCGTCGCGCAGCGCCACGTCGGAGAAGCCGGAAGCGCCGACGTTGCGCACCGTTGTGAAGCCGGCGCGCAGAGTCAGGCGCGCATTCTTCACGCCGGTCACCGTCTCGCGCGGCACCGAAATCCCCAGGCCTGCATATCCGTTGCTGGTGGGGTCGAACGTGAGATGCGTGTGGACGTCAATCAGCCCGGGAAGGCACGTCGCGCTCGAAAGATCCACGGGCGTGACGCCCTTGGGAATTGCAACCTTGGCCGCCGGGCCCATCGCGGTGATTTCCCCTTTCTCGAAGACCACCACTTGGTCGGACAAGAGTGCGCCCGCTCGAACGTCGAGAAGTTTGCCACAGCGAACGGCTCCGGTCTGCGCGAACGCGCCCGGCGCAAGCAGCAGCGCGAATACAGCGATCAATCTGCCCATCGAGCTCTTCATCACCCTTCCCCCTTACTGTTTCATTGGAGCGCGCAGCGAATTCTACGTCGAGTTCCCTCGGGCTACAACCACCCTTCCGAGCGAACGACTTTCTTCCAACGTCATCGGCGCGCGTGCGACTTGGCAAAGGTGCGGAGGAGATGGACAAGCTGCCAGCGCTTCTCTTCATTGAACACGCCTTTGAAGGACGGCATCGGCCGGCGCCCTTGAGTAATTTTGTAGAAGAGTTCGCCGTCGGTCATTTCGCTCATGACGCGCGGGTCGGTCAAGTCCACGGGTTTCACGCTATACATCGCGGCTTCAATCCCATCGCCCTTCCCTTTCTCTCCGTGGCACTGCGCGCAATTATCGAGATACAGCCCGCGCGCCACGTTCAGGCCCGCTTCGGTGAGAGGGATGGGATTCTTTATTTTCTTGACTGCTTCCGGTACGGGCCATTTTTCATCGTGGTGCGCGCATCCCCACGCCGCTAGAGAGATTGCGGCAGCACACAAAACAAACGCCAGCAATCCTCTCGGTGGTTTCATCCCTGTGAATCTCCTGAATTCTGTGTGAAATCATCGCACAATTGTGGCAACCCAAGCTCCGACTGATTTATGTGCGAGATAAGTTTTGAGCAGTCCGCTAACTTCGGAACAGCAGGACGAGGAATTCGAGGTTGAGGCCGAGAATAATCGCTGTAGTAATCCACGCAACCACGACGGTCACGCGTGAGTTTGTGAATTCTCCCATCTTGGCGCGGTCGGAGGTGAACTGGATCAGCGGGATGACCGCAAACGGCAATTGAAAACAGAGAATCACCTGGCTGAAGATGATCAGCGCGGTCACCTTCCCTTCGCCCATCAATCCGATCACCAGCGCCGCGGGAAGAATCGCCAGCGAACGCGTCACGAGGCGCCGGAGCCACGGCCTCATCCGGAAATTCAGAAAGCCTTCCATGACGATCTGCCCGGCCAGCGTTCCGGTGAGCGTGGAATTCTGCCCCGAGGCCAGCAGGGCCAGCGCAAACAGGGTGCTCGCAAAGCTGACGCCGAGAACCGGGCTGAGCAATTTGTACGCGTCGGCAATCTCCGCAACGTTGGTCATGCCGTGAACGTGAAAGGCGGCCGCGCCCAGCACGAGAATCGCGGCATTGATGAACAGCGCAAAACCCAGCGCAAGGGTGGAATCGAGCACGGCATAGCGGACGGCTTCGCGCCGGTGATTGGAAATCTGCCCAAAGGCGCGCGTCTGCACGATGCTGGAATGCAGATACAGATTGTGGGGCATCACCGTCGCTCCCAGAATACCGATGGCGATGTACAGCATCTCGCGGTTGCGCAGAATCTCCAGGCTGGGCAGGAACCCGCGGGCCGCCTCCAGCCACAGCGGCCGCGCAAAGAAAATTTCGTAGGCGAAGCAGCCGGCAATGGTGAAAATCAGAGTGATCACGAACGCCTCGACCATCCGGAAGCCGCGTCCCTGCAGCGCCAGCACAATCAAGACGTCGAGAGCGGTAATCAACACTCCGGCGAGCAGCGGCAGGCCGAACAGCAGCTTCAGCGCGACAGCCGAGCCGAGAACTTCCGCGAGGTCGCAAGCGGCAATGGCCAACTCGCAAATCACCCACAGGAAAATCACGGTGCGGCGGCCGTAGTGGTCGCGGCAAGCCTGCGCGAGGTCGCGTCCCGTGGCGATGCCCAACTTGGCGGAAAGCGCCTGAAGAAACATCGCCATCAGGTTGCTGATCAGAACCACGCTCAGGAGCGTGTAGCCGAACTTCGCGCCGCCGCCGAGGTCGGTGGCCCAGTTGCCGGGGTCCATGTAGCCGACCGCCACCAGGTAGCCCGGCCCCGCGAACGCGAGCAGCTTGCGCCACACCGGGGCGCCGGATTGGATGGGGATGGTGCGGTAGGCCTCCGGGAGCGAGGGCAGCGTGCCCAAGCGGCGCCACGGCAGCGAAGTTTGCTGGTCCGCAATGCCGGCGGGTTGCTCCTGGCTTTCTTCGGTGACCGGGGTTTCCGGGGCAGCCATAGGTTAACCGGGGTAAATCTCATAGATAAACTACACTTAATGAAGAAATTCGTCAAGGCTTTCTTGGGCGGAGGCCGCGAAAGAAGAACCTGGCCCGCGGCCCGGAATGACAATTTCCAGCGGAACGTGGTACCGTTCGGCGCAGAAGCATGGGAAAGGAATACCTATGGAAGAAACCAAGGGCCAGGTGCAGATCAAGGCCGATGAAAAAGAGATGCTCGGGCAGTACAGCAACCTGGTGATGATTCACCACAACGCCGAGGAGTTCACAATGCACTTTATTTACATTTTTCCGAACGGCCCGCAGGGAAAACTGCTCGGCAGCATGATCGTCAGCCCCGGGCACGCCAAGCGCCTGCTGCGGGCGCTCGGCGAAAACGTGACGCGCTACGAGGCGCAGTTCGGCCCCATCAAAGAACTGCCCGAGCCGGTTCCTCCCACCGTGGGATTTGTCCAGTAAACAAGGTCAGACAAATGACCAGCCGACAACGGTCATCGTCAAGATGAGGAGCAGGGCTCCCAGGCTGACCAGGCTTAACACCCTGCCGTGGCCCAACAGGTAGTCGCGGGTTTCTCCGTCCAGACAAAGCAGGATAACCACGAAAAGCACCGCCCCCCACGCCAGCATCACCGGCAGGCCGGGATGTCTTCCGATCATGGCCAGGAATTCTCCCGGCGGCTGGCCCGCGGGGATCCACCAAGGAATGGCCGGGGCTATTCCGGCAACCAGAGTTAGGGTGAGCATTTTCCGGATAATCCACCCTTTCACCTTGGGCCGAGCGCTTTTCCAGACCAGATAATCCCAGGCCAAGAGCCCGGCAGCGAGCGGTACCCAGCCATACAGAGCCGCCTTGTTGTCGAGCCAGAGCCATCCGCGGTACAAAGATCGAGGGTGAGGACCGGCGACAAATCGCGGCAGCAGGAACCAGCCGACCAGCTCGTTGCAAGCCACAGCGGCGAAGAGCGTGAGCAAGCTGATAAGCTGCACCCAATGACGCGTCGGAGCCACATGGCAGCGGGCGCAAACTGACTGCTTCGGCAGATACATTTGACCACAGCGCTCGCAAAACACTGAGACTCTCCTTACAAAGCGGTGAGCGAAACCTTCTAGCACCCAGCCTACCCCCCGGGCAGCCCGCTAGACTACTGTCCTTAAGTTCAGGCGTTGAGATATAAGGCAACGTGTGCGCGGACGCCGAGTTTCACGGGGAAGTGAGGGAAACAGCCAGAAAAGGGTAAGATGACGCCGAACAGGCGCGTATGACTCGGAAAGCAAACAAGGCGACAAAGAAAATCAGTTGGCGGCGCGATGTGAGCTGGATTGCGGAGCTTGCCGAGCCGTATTTGCGTGGGTACGCGCCGGTGCGCGAACGAAGTAAGGCGCTCGACGGGTTCTGGTTTGCACCGCCCGCCCACAACAGTACGGAGGAGAAAAAAAACAGCAACCGGGGAAGGCCTGCGGCGGATTGCGGGTTCTTTGTGGGCTATCTGCTTGGCGCGGAGAAGTATCCGCATTTGAATGGGGAAACGCCGGAGTGCCTGGTATTTGCGACTCTGGGCGAGCCGGGCAACCCACTGCACGCGCAGCTCGTCAAGCCCGCAGACAGCCTGCTGCGGAAGACGCACACCTACATCGGCTGGCTGACGCATCGCCCGCCGCGCTTTGCGTTTTTCGAAGATCATGTTCTCACCATGGTGCGGCACCGGACCATGCGCGACTGGCCGGAAGAGAAATACCTTCACTACTCCAGAAACTTCTTTATCGAGACGCTGGCCTGGCTGGTCAGGAGCGGCCTGGTTCGCAAGCTGGCGGAAGCCGCCGGAGATGCCACCTCAAGATGACTCTAGCAAGTGAGGCTCGCCCGCAGCGATTTGTCAGTCTCACTATGAGATACGGAACGATGAATATCGGTTCTCAAAAACTGAAGAATCGGTGGGGAGGGGGCGTACTAGGAAATTTGTTCTCCCCTCAAATTGTGAGCCGCGTACCATATGCAAAGAGAGCACTTAGTGTTCCAATGGGTCCCGATGGGAGGGGGAAATCGTTTGGCCGGTGTCGTGCATCTAAACAGGTGGACGAGGCCGATAAATTGAATCAGGGATCCTCGGAAAGGCCCAACCAGGTTCGGAGGGAGCGGCGGGAGACATGACAGACGGGTTGCGAAAGTGGATGTGGGTTTTCCTGGCGGCGCTGGTGGCGCTGCAGTTTTACTTCGTGCGGCAACTGTTGAGCGCGCTGCTGTTGTTTGCGGTCGGATTTGCAGCGATCTTTGCCGTGCTTGCGGCGGGATATCTGGTGCATCGCGCCTGGGAATCCTCCCTGGCAGGGATGCTCAAGGGCGCGCGCCCGGTGCTTGGTTTCGCGCGGCGCGGGCTGGTTTTCGCGGAGGAGATCAGTAGAAAGCCATTCCGCCGTCCACGTTCAGAGCCTGTCCAGTAATCGCGCTGGACTGCCCGGAACATAGAAACAACGCGGCACGGGCGATTTCCTCCGCGGTCTGCGGGCGTCCCTGCAGCAATCCACTGACGAATCGGGCCAATTGCTCTTCGGGGCTTTGGCCCATTTTTTTTGCCAGTACGGCTCCGAGTTCCTTGGACATTCTTGTCTCGGCCACCGGGCCCGGGCAGATGGCGTTGACGCGCACGCCCTTGCGCGCGCTTTCCGCCGCGGTCACGCGCGTCAATCCCAGCAACCCGGCCTTTGCGGCGGCGTAGGCCGACCCCCACGCAAACGCGGCCTTGGCCGACAAACTGGAAATATTGAGGATGGCGCCGGACTTGCGCGCATACATCTCCGGCAGCACCAGCCGCGTCAGCAGGAAGGCCCCGCGCAGATGCACGGCCAGCACGGCGTCGAAATCCGCCACGGGGTAATTCTCCACAGGAACGACCGGGCCGTAGTGCCCCGCGTTGTTCACCAGGATGTGGATGCCGCCGAATTTCTCCCGGCAGGCGCTCGCCAAGCTCTTGCAGTCCGACACGCGCGAAATATCCGCAACGGCATACGCAGCGCGCCCCCCCTCCTTTGCGATTTCCGCCACAGTGGCTGCGAGTTCGCGCTTAGTGCGCGCGGCCAGAAAAACCGAAGCGCCTTCCGCCGCAAACAATTTCGCGATAGCCCGGCCGATCCCGCGCCCGCCCCCCGTAATCAGCGCCACTTGGTTTTCGAGCAGCATCGCCGCAGCAGAATAGCAGAATCGCCGCACTTCGGGCATGCCAACCATTGCCTGGTCCGAAACAGTCCTTTCGTACCAGTTGGCTTTCTTCGCCGGAACCGTTACGCTGTGTTATCTGAAATTGAATGAGGGTTGCGTCGAACAAGTTTGCCCTGCCCTCAAAATCATGTTCATAGCCGGGGGCTTTCATGCACCGTCGAGCTCTTTTCGCGTTGACAGCAATGTTTTTGGCCGCGGCGCTTCTGGGCTGCAACACGTCGCGTACCACCGGCCCACCGGTAACGCCCTCCATCTCCACGCAGCCCGCCAATCAGAGCGTCACGGTGGGACGCGCGGCGACGTTCAATGTGGCTGCCACAGGCACCGCACCGCTCAATTATCAATGGAAGAAAAACAATGCGGATATCAGTGGTGCGAATTCCCCGAGTTACACCACGCCGGCGACCACAGCAGGGGACAACGGAGCGCAGTTCGTCGCGGTGGTGAGCAACTCCGCAGGCACTGCTACGAGCAATCCCGCAACCCTCACCGTAACTTCAACCCCGCCCCCTCCTTCCACCGCGAACGTTCTCACCTATCACAACGACAATGCCCGCACCGGCCTGAACTCTAGCGAAACCATTCTCACTCCCGCCAACGTAACTGCCACCAAGTTCGGCAAGCTCTTCGTTATCTCCGTGGACGGCAAGGTGGACGCCGAACCGCTGTACGCTTCGGCGGTGAGCATTCCCAACAAAGGGACTCCCAATGTCCTTATCGTGGCCACGGAACACGATAGCGTTTACGCGTTTGACGCCGATACGGGCGCGTCTCTCTGGCAGGTTTCCATGCTTCCTCCGGGGTCAGGAGAAACCACTTCCGACGATCACGGCTGCTCCCAGGTCACCCCGGAAATCGGAGTCACCGCCACGCCGGTAATCGATCGCAGCGCCGGGCCGCATGGCACGGTTTATGTTGTGGCCATGAGCAGGAATGGCTCCGGCCAGTATTTGCAACGCCTGCACGCGCTCGACCTGACCACCGGCGCTGAACAGTTCGGCGGCCCGCAGGCGATTCAAGCGACTTTCAAGGGTACTGTGACGTTCGACCCCGGCCAATACAAGGAACGCCCGGCACTCTTATTGCTCAACGGGGTGGTCTACACCGCGTGGGCGTCGCACTGCGACTTTAATCCTTACACCGGGTGGATTATCGGCTACGACCAGAACACTCTGGCTCAGGTGAACGTCCTCAACGTGACCCCCAACGGCAGCGAGGGCTCGTTCTGGAATAGCGGCGCCGGCCCTGCCGCGGACCCCGGCGGCAACATCTTCGCTCTGCAGGCCAACGGCACGTTTGACGTCACCATGGATGCCAACGGTTTCCCAAGCCTGGGGGACTTCGGCAACTCCTTCCTCAAAATCTCCACCACCAACCGCCAACTCGCCGTCGCCGATTATTTCGCCATGTCCAATACGGTTATGGAAAGCAGCATAGATCAGGACCTCGGCTCGGGAGGCGCGCTGGTCTTGCCGGACATGACCGACTCCACGGGAAAGACCCGTCATCTCGCCGTGGGCGCCGGAAAGGACGCCAACATTTACCTGGTGGACCGCGACAACATGGGCAAGTTCAACGCCACAAACAGCAACGGAAACGCCTATCAAGTGGTTTCCGGAGCTTTGGGAGGGGAGGTCTTCTCCGCGCCGGCATTGTTCAACGGCGTGCTCTACTACGGGGCGGTCGGCGATAACCTCAAAGCCTTCCCGTTCGGGACCGCCAGGTTGGCTTTGGCTCCCTCTTCACAATCCGCAATTACATTCCAATTTCCCGGCGCCACGCCTAGCGTCTCTTCAAACGGCGCGACCAATGGGATTGTCTGGGCCGCGGAAAACGGCGGCACCGCCGTGCTGCACGCCTACGACGCTACGAATCTCGCCATGGAGCTCTACAACAGCAACCAGGCCGCCAATGGACGCGATCACTTCGGGACGGGCAATAAGTTCATCACGCCCATGATCGCCAACGGCAAAGTCTACGTTGGTACCACGAACGGTGTCGGCGTCTTCGGCCTCTTCTAAGTAGGACAGGTATTCCAGTCAGTCTTGCTCCGGCTGCTGGAGCGGCGGGTTCATGCGGTCGCCCTTGCCCGTGCACTGCGTCTACTTCCGCCGGATGTAAATCACCTTTTCAATGGTCGCGCACACCGCGCCTGCCGCGTCCGCCAAATCCACCGTATAGACGCGGTCCACCGAGCGCTGCGTCTCGAGGGCCGCGCGAATTGAAGACAGTTCTTCGTCCGCCACCACGAACCGCGCGCGCAGCGTTTCTTTCCCGGGCTTCTTGAATTGGATGGTGGCGGCTTTGTCCCACACGATGAATTCCGGCCCGAGGCGATGGATCAGCATGATCATATAGATTGGGTCCACCGAGCCGTACAGGCTGCCTCCGAAAATCGTTCCCACGTAATTGCGCGTCCGCCGGGAGAGCGGCAAATCGATGCGCACCTCGCTCCAGTCCGGGGCGACGTACTTCAGCCGCCCGCCCGTCCCGCGATAACACGGAAAGCGGTTGAACGCCCAGCACCGCAGCTTGTTGGCAATCAGTTCCGGCAGGCGCATTGTGTGGCAGAGAATCTATCGTAATAAAGGAGTCAGAGCAAAGCAGGGGGCGCGTCCGAAGTTGAAAGGCGGGGGAGTGGTGAAGAGATTAAGGAAAGACACCCCGGCGAGAATGCCGGGGTGTCTCCACCGAGCGAACAGTACTATTTGAGGGAATTCGGGTCGGACTCGTTCTTGGGAGATTTTTCATTCAGAAGGGCGACCAGTTTCCGACCGGAGGTCGGCACGGCCACGGCGCCCTTGCGGATGATGTCGCGGGCGTCGAGTTTGCGGCCGTAGATTTTTTCGTTGGGGTTTTTGTCCTGGCGCAACGTGGAGCCTTCGAGGGATATGCCGGCGAAGAGCCCGCGGGAGCGCGAGTAAGTCAAGACTTCCGCGCGCAAGGTCACGTCCGTGGCAGCAGTGGCATCACGCCCCTTGGGGCCGGCCGCCGCGGCCGCATCGGCGCCGAGCTTCACTTTGTTCTTCAGGATGGCTTCGGCGCCGCGCGGGTTCATCACCAGAAGAACGAAGTCCGTGGCTTGCCCGCCGAGTTGAAAGCCGACGCCGAGGCCTTCCAGGCGCATCATGGCAGGAGCGCTCCACGGTCCCGTGAAGTGTTCCCCGGTACGGCAGGTCATCGCGCCGCGGCCGTAGTTGCCGCTGAATCCCACGGCAATCTTGATGACCGAAGGAATCACGATGACGCATTCGGCTTTGTTGAGCAGGTCCGTAGGAATGTCGTCCGGGATATTCAGAATCTCACTCAAGACGGTGCCGCAGTTTTCCAGCCGATCCTGCTCCTTGCCCTCTTTTGCTTGCGTACTGAACGGCAGCGCGACCAGCGCGGTTGCCATCCACAGCGACAGACATCGTTTCATCACGCTTCACCTCGCTAGAGTCTCCAGGCTGGCAATTTATGATAGAGCCTTCGCGGGCCGGGCGCAATGCTCTCTTGTTTATTACGATGCACTATGTTTGGGAAAAGTGGCTCCGCCCCCCCACGGCATCTGTGGTTCGCCGGGACCGCGGATAGACTATAATTTTGCGCCAGCTATTTTGGCGGAGGGAGTGCGTGAACCTGTCGGCTGCGAATCCGAAGATGGCGGGGATGCTCCTGGCAGTTTGCCTCGTGGCCGGAGCGAACTCCGGCGGGAGACAACAGAAAGAGCCGGGCGCCCAGGCACCGCGCCAGCAGGAACGCCGTTGCTGCGATGCGATGCCGCAGGGAAAAACGAAGGAGCGTGCGCAGGAACGCCCGGACGTGGAGCGGTTTGCGGCTCGCGTGGAGACGATCCTTGCGGCGCAGAATTCCAGCAAAGCGGAGTGGGGAATCCTGATTCAGGATGAAGCGACCGGAGAAACGCTGTTTGATCGGAACGCCCAAAAATATTTTTCACCGGCGTCGAACCTGAAGCTGTTTACAACGGCTCTAGCGCTGGCGACCCTCGGCCCGGATTTTACTTTCACGACGAGCGTGGAGGCCACGGGTAACGTTTTGTCCGATGGCCGCGTGAACGGGGATCTGATCCTGGCCGGCGCGGGCGATCCGAATCTTTCCAACCGGAAATTTCCCTTTGTGAAACAAGTGGAGCACGACGGTCCGCCCGAGAAGGTGCTGGCCCAGTTCGCCGACGCCATTGTGGCGCGAGGCGTGAAGCAAGTGGACGGAGACGTGATTGCCGATGACAGCCTGTACTCCTGCGAGCGCTATCCCTCGGGGTGGGAAATTGATGACATGGTGTGGTCCTATGGCGCGGCGGTTTCCGCGCTTTCCGTGAACGACAACACGGTAACGCTCACCTTGAGTGCGAGCGAGCAGGAGGGCGGCGCAACGTCCTTCACCGTGGAACCGTGGAGCGATGAAATCGAGGTGGAGAACAACGTGGTCACCGGGCCCGCGAGCGCCAAGCCGGAACCCGTGCTGGTCCGTGAGCCCGGCTCGCGGCGCGTGATCTTGCGCGGAACCCTGCCGGCCCGCAGCGCACCGCGGACGCTGGTGCTGGCCGTGGAACAGCCGGCGGAAAACGCCGCGCACCTCCTGAAACATCTGCTGGAGGTGCGCGGGGTGCACATCACGGGCAGCGCCCGCGCACGGCATTGGCCGGAAGCGCAGCCAAAGACTTCGGTAAGGCTGGCGGAACAGACTTCGGTTCCGCTGGCGGATGCGCTGCCGGCGGTCAATAAGATGAGTCAGAATCTGCACGCGGAGATGCTGTTTCGTTTTGCGGCGCGCACCAGCGGGGGTGCTATGACATTGGAGGACGCGCTGAAGTTTGCGGCGGGATTTTATGAATCGATTGGGATTAACAAGAACGACTTGGTGCTGCAAGACGGCTCGGGGCTTTCCCGGCGCAACCTGGTGACGCCCGAGGCGGTGGTCGCGCTTCTGCAATATGCAGCGAAGCAAACGCGCTGGGTGGATGCCTACAAGGTCAGCCTGCCCATCGCGGGGGAAGACGGCACGCTCGCGGATCGCATGAAGAACACTTCGGCAGCGGGCCGCATCCGCGCCAAGACCGGGACGCTCGAGCACGTCATGGCGGTATCCGGCTATGCGACAACACTCGCCGGCGAGCGGCTGGTCTTCAGTATGTTTGGCAACAATTTCGGAGGAAAAAATCACGATGGAACTTCGGTGCTGGACGCCATCTGCGAGGCAATGGTGGATGAGCTGGGGGCAAGACCGCCGACTGCGGAGCAGAAGGGCCGGGCGAACTGAACCGAGTGAGGGATCGGACGGCAGAGGATGAAGACGAGAGGAAGAGTCGTCACCGTTTTCGGAAGCTCGCGGCCTCGCGAGGGTGATGCGGACTACGAACAGGCACGAGCACTGGGCGGCGCACTCGGCAAGAACGGGCTCACAGTCTGTTCCGGCGGGTATGGTGGAGTGATGGAAGCAGTGTCGCGCGGCACCAAAGAAGCCGGCGGAAAAACGTTTGCGGTCACCGCGGAGTTCTTTCAGACGCAGGCGAACCACTGGGTGGACGAAGAGATTCGCGTGGCTACCTGGCAGGACAGGTTGTTTGAGCTAATCCGGCTGGGCGACGCCTATGTGGCATGCAAGGGCGGAACCGGGACGCTGGTGGAACTGGCGGTGGTGTGGGAGATGCTCAACAAGCGGGTGATGGAGGGGAAACCGTTTGTCACGCTCGGCGGGTTCTGGGAACCCATTCTCGAAACCGTTCGCGAAGTGGAACTCGGGCACCCCTCTTCGTGGGGCGAAGCCAACAACCGCTTGATTCACGTCGCGCCTGCGGCGGAAGAAGCGGCATCGTATCTGGCGAAACGGTTGAAATGACATCCTGAGAATTTATGCCGCGGACAGCAGAAGACATTCTGGAGTTCGACAAACTGCGGGACATCCTGCGGCGAAGAACCACCTGCGCGCCGGGACGCCGGGCGGTGGATGTGCTGGCGCCTTCGCGCGACCGCGCGCGGCTTGAGGCTGCGTTTGCGCTGATCCGCGAAGCTATGGCGTACCTGCGCGCGGGCAGTGATTTGGGCTTTGGCGCGCTGGCCGATCCGGAAACGTGGCTCGCAAGAATCGAAGGGCCCGGAGCGGTGCTGGCTCCCGGCGAACTTCTGGATGCGGCATCGCTCGCGGAGACCACGGGCTGGCTGAAGCAGCAATTCCGCGAGGACGCGGCGAAGTTCCCGCTGCTGGCGGCGCGCGCCGCGTCGCTGGCCGATTTTCGCGATGTTCTCGGGGCCATCCGCCGCGCCATTCTTCCGAACGGGGAAATCAGCGATGATGCTTCGGCGCAGTTGAAACGAATCCGAGCGGCCATCGCCAAGACCCGCGAGTCCATCCAAAAGACGCTCAAGCAAATCCTGCGCGTGCGGGGCGCGGAGGCGGGCGAAGACTACGTCACGCTGCGGAACGACCGCTTTGTGATTCCGGTGCGCGCCACGGAGCGGCGCGAAGTGCAGGGCGTGGTGCACGGGTCGAGCGGAACGGGGCAGACCGTGTTCGTCGAGCCGTTTCCAACGGTGGAGATGAATAATCAACTGGTTCAGTACGCTGAAGACGAAGCCGCCGAAATCGCGCGGATCCTTCGCGAGCTGACCGAGCGCCTGCAGACGCAGATGGGGCCTCTGCAAGCGGCGGCGGCCACGATTGCCGAGCTCGACACCACGTTTGCGCGGGCGCGATTTGCGCGCGAGTTCAACTGCGCCATCCCGGAGTTCTCTCCGGCGAGCGAAGTCGCCGGGGAACTGCGCCTGGAAGGCGCGCGGCATCCCGTGCTGGAAGAACGCCTGCGGATGGAAGGCCGCGCGGTGGTGCCGATGACGCTGGCGCTGGGCGGGGAAGAAACCGTGCTGGTGATCAGCGGGCCGAATACCGGCGGCAAAACGGTGGCGCTAAAGACCACGGGGCTTGCGGCGCTGGCCGCGCAATCCGGAATTCCGGTGGCCGCGGACCGGGCAGTGTTGCCGCTGGTGGACCATGTGCTCGCCGACATCGGCGACGAGCAATCCATCGGCGCCGACCTTTCGACGTTTTCGGCGCACGTGATGAACCTGAAGGCGATGCTCGAAGCGGCCACGCCGCAGTCGCTCGTGCTGGTGGATGAAATGGGAACGGGAACGGCGCCGGAGGAAGGCTCGGCGCTGGCGGTCGCGCTGCTGGAGGAATTCCGCGCCAAACGCTGCCTAGTGTTGGCGACCACGCACCACGACCGCCTGAAAGCCTATGCATCGGCAACACCAGGGATCGTGAACGCGGCTGTGGAGTTCGACGAGGTGCAGTTGAGGCCGACGTACCGGCTGATGGTGGGCGTTCCCGGCGGTTCGAGCGGAATTGCCATTGCCAAGCGGCTGGGGCTTGCTCCACGGATTATCGAGCACGCCATGCGGCAGCTTGCGCCGGAAACCCGCGAGGCTGCCGAGCTGATTGCTTACCTGCATCGCAGCCGGGACGAACTCGACCAGATGAAACGCCAGATGAACGAGCAGATGCGCTCGCTCGATGAGGAAAAGAAGAAGCTGCAAACGGAATGGCTTGCGCGGCAGCAGAAGCGCCTCGCCGAACTCGAGCAGAAGTTCGGAGAGATGCAGAAACGCTTCGAGCAGGAAATTGCGCGCGCGGTAGAAGCGGTGAAGGAGCGGGAGCTGCGCACGCAGATTGAAAAACAAGCGCGGCGCAAGATGGTGAGTGCGCGAAGCGAAGCGCGCGAGGAAGTGAATGCGGCTGTCGTACAGCACCTATCGGAATCGCAAGAGGACCTGGGCACCTCCGGAGCGGTGGCGCAGCCCGTGACGCCGGAGCTTCTGATTCCGGGGGCGCGGATTCACGTGCGAGGATTCAACAAGGCGGTGACGCTGCGGCGACGCGACGGCAATTCGGCGGAAATCGAGGCCGGGCCGTTGCGGATGAAAATTCAAATCGAGGACATCACGGAAATCGAGAGCCAGCCGCTGAAAATTAAGACGCCAGAAGCGAGGCGCTCCAGCGTCACGGTGAAGACTACTCCGAGTGAAGAAGAAGGCACGGACGAGATCAATGTGATTGGATGCACAGTGGAAGAAGCGACGCGGCGCGTGGATAAATTCCTGGATGACGCCGCGCTGGCCAACAAGCCACGAATCCGGGTGATTCATGGGCATGGGACAGGAGCGCTCCGGCGCGGGCTCGGAGAATTCCTAGGGACGCATCCTCTTGTGGAAAAAATCTCGGCGGAAGCGGAAGAGCGCGGCGGCACAGCCATCACCGTTGTAGAATTGCGGGGATAGCGCCGAGGACATGGCGGAAGCGGGATCATTCGCGGAGCGGGTGAAACAGCAGGCGGACATTGTCCGCGTGGTGGGCGAGTACGTCCGCCTGAAAAAGAGCGGGCAGAATTTCACGGGGCTGTGCCCATTTCATTCGGAGAAAACGCCGTCGTTTGCGGTGCATCCTGTGAAGCAGATTTATCACTGCTTCGGATGCGGTGTGGGCGGCGACGTTTTCAGCTTCGTAATGGAAATGGAGAAGTGTCCGTTTCCGGAAGCGGTGCGGGTGGTGGCGGAGAAGTGCGGGATCCCGATTCCGCGCCCAAGGGAACGTTCGCCGGAAGAGCGGCGGGAGAACCAGCAGCGCACGGCGCTGGTGGAAATGCACCGCGAGGCGGCGGCGTTTTTTGCAAAGCAGCTCGAAGGAACATTGGAAGGCAAAGCAGCGCGGGCCTATCTGGAAGACCGGGGCCTCGATGCGGAAGCCATCGCGCGGTTCGGACTGGGCTTTGCGCCCTCGGGCGGCGAGATTCTGTTCCGCCACCTGAAACAGAAATACCCGGACAAGCTGATCGAAGTCTCGGGGCTCGCATCGCGCGACCCCAGCGGGCGGCTTTTCGACCGCTTTCGGCGGCGCATCATGTTTCCGATTGCGAATGAATCAGGGAAAATTATTGCTTTCGGCGGGCGGGCGCTGGGCGACGATATGCCCAAATATCTGAACTCGCCAGAAACGCCGGTCTATTCGAAGAGCAATGTGCTGTATCACCTCGACCGCGCGAAGGAAGGAATGCGCCGGCAGGACTCCGCGATCCTGGTGGAAGGCTACATGGACACGATCGGGGTGGCGCGCGCGGGCATCAGCAACGTGGTGGCAAGTTGCGGGACGAGCCTCGCGGAATCGCAGGTAAAGCTGCTGGCGCGGTTCACGCGGCGCATCATCGTGAACTACGACCCGGACGCGGCAGGGCAAGCGGCCGCGGAACGCTCCATCGGATTGCTTTTGGAGCAGGGGTTCGACGTGCGCGTGCTGGCGCTGCCGGGCAAGGCCGATCCCGACAAATTCATCCGCGAACAGGGCGCGGAGGCTTACCGGAAACTCGTGGAATTCGCGCCGGAGTATGTGGACTACCTGATCGGGCGGGCGCGGCTGATGGATCTTTCCACCGGAGAAGGCAAGCTGCGCGCGGTGAATTTTCTGATGCCCTATGTGCAGCGCATTCCGAACCGGCTATTGCGCAGCGAATGGGCCACTCGCATCGCGCAGCAATTGCGCGTGGAAGAGCCGGTGCTGCGCGAGTCGCTGCGCAAAGCGGCGGCGGAACGCCGCAGCGAAGTAAAGACGCAGCCGGAACTCGTCGGACGGGGCGCCAAACAAGCCGAGCGCCGCCTGATCCAAATGCTCACGGAAGCGGAGGGCTTTCGCGAGCGGCTCGCGCGCGAGTTGCGTGACGGCGTTCTCTACCAGGGTCTTGAGACGGAAAGAATTTTCGCGGCGCTGGTGGAGGTTTGCGCGCAGGGAACGGCCCCGGACGCGAGCGCGCTGGCAAACGCGCTGCCGGAAAGCGACCGGCGACTGTGGTTTGAAATCATATTTGAAGCCGGTGCCAGACAAACCTGGGCCGAGGCAGAGAGCTGCCTGGCGATCCTTCGAGAGTGGAGGGCAAAGGCGCAGCGCGATGCCGTGCAACGGGACATCGAAGCGCACGCAGTGGCGGGAGCAGCGTCCGCTGATGGCAGGGTGAGCGCGGACTTGCTCCGGCCCATGGCGCAGAAGGAGGAACTCCATCGGAAGGCACACGCGGAGATGACCGCACTCAAGCAGGAACTTGAAAAGAAACGGAGTGAGGGACCCCCGGATGATGATGTCTCCCGGCAAATCCGCGAGATGATCGAGAACTCGCTCAGACGGTTGCGCGGGCCTGAGAAGTAGCACGAGTGTTGATGTTCACAGGGATTGGGGTAGCTTACTGCGCGAAACTATTTACCTCTTGGCGCCGTCAAAATAAACGTTGACCGACAAATATGTTAGCGTGTAACGTAGTGTGGTTTTGCCGGTAACGCTTAGGCGTCGAGGTGCATCTAACGGTAGGTGGTGCACGCTACCGGCGTGCGACCATTGGGGATCGGATTGGCCCCTGACTCGAGGGAAAGGGGCAGCGGGGCGCAGACGCGGAACGGGCAGCGAGGCAGCTTTAC
Source organism: Candidatus Acidiferrales bacterium (assembly GCA_035631855.1). Lineage (GTDB taxonomy): Bacteria > Acidobacteriota > Terriglobia > Acidiferrales > UBA7541 > DASQHY01. The sequence continues at coordinate 1,438 of DASQHY010000111.1, read as the reverse complement.
CTCTCACGTGCAATCACTATCCTGTCTCAGAACACGACCGTAGAACCGCGGGCGTGTCCCCGCCGGATTGGAGAATTGGCCTTGCCAGAATCGGCCCGGATTTCGCTGGCTGATCCGACGAGGGGAGGAACCTTTGGCACTGGCGATTGAAGAAAAATACGACCAGGTGCGTCAGCTCATCCACATGGGCAAGGAGCGGGGCTACCTGCTCTACGACGAGGTCAACGACATCCTTCCGGCCGAAGTGCATTCGTCAGAAGAGATTGACGACCTGCTCTCGACCTTCGAGCGCTACGGGATCGATATTTACGAGGACGCGGCGACGGCCAAGGCGGCGCGCGCGGCGGCGGAGCTTTCCGACGCTCCGGAAGGAGAAACGAAGGAAGAGCCCGCGGCCGAGGAAAGCGATCTGGATCTGACTCCCGGGGCGCTGGAGAAGACCAACGACCCGGTGAGGATGTACCTGCGGGAGATGGGTACGGTGCCGCTGCTGACGCGCGAAGGCGAAGTGACCATCGCCAAGCGCATCGAGCGCGGGCAGCTCGTGGTGATGAAGTCGGTCACGCGGTCTCCCATCGTGATCAAGGAATTGATTGCGGTGGGCGAAGACCTGCGCAAAGGCACGCGATCGATCAAGGAAATTGTGCAGTTCGACGATGAAGAACTGACCGAAGAAAAAATCGAGAACAAGACGCGGGCCACGCTCAAGATCATCGATAGGATTGCGAAGTCCTACGAGCTTGCGCTGAAGCAAGCCGTGAGATTCTCCAAGGTACTGAAGTCGAAGAAGAGGTCCTATCTGCGGGCGCGCTGGGCGCTTTCGCGGACGCGCATCGAGATGTCGCTGCTGGTGCGCTCGATTGATTTCAACCCGTTCGAGAAAAAGCGGCTGATCGAAAAGATGCGGCACACCGTCGAGCGGCTGCAGTCGCTCGAACGCGAGGCCGGGCGCCTGGAGCGGCGCGTGGATGCCGCCAAGGGCGACGTGGCCGCCGACGCACGCAAGGAGCTGCGTTCGCGCCGGACGGAGATGAAGGAGATTGAAGACGCCAGCGAAGTCGGCCTGACCGAGCTGAAGCGCACGCTGACCCTGATCGTGCGAGGAGAGGCGGAGGCCGAGCAGGCCAAGAAAGAATTGATCGAAGCCAACCTCCTGCTGGTGGTCTCCATCGCGAAGAAATACACCAACCGCGGCCTGCAATTTCTCGACCTGATTCAGGAAGGCAATATCGGTCTGATGAAGGCGGTGGACAAATTCGAATGGCGCCGCGGGTACAAGTTCTCCACGTACGCGACGTGGTGGATCCGCCAGGCCATCACGCGCGCCATTGCCGACCAGGCGCGCACCATCCGCATTCCGGTGCACATGATCGAGACCATCAACAAGCTGATCCGCACCAGCCGCCAGCTTGTGCAGGAGCTTGGGCGCGAGCCCACG
>DASQHY010000110.1:0-14782 GCA_035631855.1 Candidatus Acidiferrales bacterium | reverse complement strand
GGTTCGAGCATCATCGTGGTGCTGGTGAACTCGGCGTCGGGAATCAACCCGACCGGGTAACCGCTGGCGGGAAAGGGCGCTTCGACGCGGCCCTGGCGGAGAAGCAGCGGAGAAGGATGTCCGGCATTGGTGAACTCGAGGCGGCCGGATGGGTCGAGGACGGCAAGAAACAACGTGGCGTAGCGTCCGACACTGGAATGATCGCAGAGAAACCGGTTGATGTGGACGAAAACCTTGGCGGGATCCTGGCCGAGAATCATTCCGGAAAGCGCGCCCTGGAGCATGGTAGCGAGCATGGCCGCGCCCAATCCCTTGCCGGATACGTCGGCAATCAGGAAGCCGGTGCGGCCGTCGTCCAGCTCCAAGACGTCAAAATAATCGCCTCCCACGGTCTGGCACGGCTGATTGATGCCGGTAACATGCAGATGGGGAAACTGGTGGAACTCGCGCGGCAATAAAGCCTGCTGCATTTCGCGGGCGATGCCGAGCTCCTGCTCGAGGCGCTGGCGCTCTCGTTCGCGCTCGACCAGGCGGGCATTGTCCAGAACGCTGGCTGCTTCCTGGGAGATGGCGTCGAGAATCTGGCGTTCGAGTTTGGAGAAGGCCGTCGGCCTGCGGCTGTCCATGTAGAGCACGCCGAGCAGCTCGCCGCGAACGTTCACGCGGGTGGCTTCGGGTGAAGCTGTGTGAGGCATGGCGTAGAGCGGAATCACCACCACAGCGCGCAGGCGCTGCGCGATGATGCTTTGCGCGGCCTTCAGGTCGAGATCGGCGTGCTCGATGTCTTCGGTGACAATGCTCGATTGGCCTTCGAGAGCCCGGCGCACGGCCGTCTGGCTGGGCTCGAGTCCCTCGATGGGCAGACGCCTCTTGCCCGACTGCCGCGCCACGCGCACTTGCAATTTCCCGGCGTCGCCCTGGCAAAGGAGCAAACCGCGATCGGCGTCAGTGAGCGAAATGGCCTGATCCACCATGTGCTCGAGGATGGAATTGAGCGGCAATTGCGAGTGCAGCAGCGTGGTGGCTTCCAGCAGAAGACTCAGCTTGCGCAATCCCCCGGCGCCGGAATCGGTGGCGGTGACGTTTTCGATGCGCGTGAACAGCTCGGGGAGCGATTCCTGGACGGCGGCGCCGTGAAAAATGAGCTGAAAGGAATCCTCCAGGCCGAAGGTGATGATGTCCCCATCGAACAGGGCGCGGCTTTCGGCGCGATCCCCGTTGACGAAAAGGCCGCGGCGCTGCCCGCGATCCTCAATGCAGACCTGGGCGTCGCGGAGGACCAATGCGGCGCATTGCCGGGAAATGCGCCGGTCGGAGAGCTGCAGATGGTTGCCGGTGTCGGTTCCCCGTCCGATTAAGAAAGGAAACGTGGAAATCCGGACCATGCGCCGGGTGCCGTCCGGCGCAATCAATTCCAGCGCAGTCTCCGGCGTAGATTGGGTTCCATGCATGGGCGGACCTGCGATAGTCAAATCTTAACACGGCGGGGATGGAAATACTCGTGGGGAAGCTGACACGGAAACAGTCTGGTGCGCTCCAGCGGCCGGAGAAATTCGGGAGGGTTCAGGTATGCGAGGGGACGCCGGCGGGAGCGGCGGTGCGGCGCGAGACATAGTCGGCCACATACGCCGAAAAGATGGCTTCGAGCTTCTTGGTAACCCGGCCGGGGGCGGCGGCAATGCGATGACCTTCAATTTCTCCGACGCTCAAGAGATTGCGGTTGGTCGAAGAAATGAACACTTCGTCGGCGGCGTAAAAATCTTCCGGGTGAAGAGCTTGCTCGACGAACGCCACGCCGGCTTCAGGGCCAATTTCGAGCAACACTTGCCGGGTGACGCCCTCCAGGCAGCCGGAATTGAGCGGCGGGGTAAACACTTTGTCTGCGCGAACGCAGAAAATGTTTGCGGCCGTGCATTCGGCCACTTCGCCGCGCTCGTTGAGGCACAGCGCTTCGTCAAAGCCTGATTTCTTGGCTTCCGCCAGGGTCCACACGTTGTGGAGCCAGGAAATGGCCTTGACGCCGGCGAGAGGAGAGGCGGCGTGACGCCCGTGCTCGCGCAAAGTAAGGCGCGCGGGCTCGCGATACTCGGGCAAGCCGGCCGAATAGAGAATGAGGTCCGCGGGAGGGAGCTTTTCGTCGCTCTGCCAGAAGCCGATCTGATTGTAAACCACGTAGATGCGCGCGGAGCCTTCGGTGACTTCGTTGGCGCGCAGGAGATCGCGCAGATGGACGCGAACCTTGGCGGCGTTGAACGGAAAGGGGAGAGAGATGCGCGAGGCGTCTTTTTCCAGACGGCGCCAGTGGCGCTCGTAGGCGAAGGCCTCACCCTTCACGATGCGCAGCGTGGTGAAAATCCCCCAGCCGTTCAGCAGGCCCGCCTGGCCGGGTGATAACCGGACCTTTTCGATGGGAACAACATGGTCGTTGTGAAAAATGTGGCGATGAATCACGCGAGCCTCGTCAAGACTTCCTCTATTGTAGCCGATTTTGAAGGGCGGCAGCGCGGGGAGAACAAGTCATGTTGCTTTGATGCGCTCCACGGGAACTTCGACTTCGGTGACACCTTTGAAAGAGAAAAGCAGCTTGACGAGATACTTCTCCGGAGACGCGGAAGTCTGCTTGACCACGTGGCCGACGGCATCGGTGACGGCGGCATGGAAGAGGACGCCGCTGACTTGGAGTCCCGCGAGATTTACGCGAACGGATTGACCTGGGGTGAGCACAACGTGTCCCCTGAGCCCAACCAGAGAATGGTGCTTGGTTAGCCGCGCAAATGCAAGCGGCCGCTCAAGCGCTTCGTTGACAACGGCGGCTGAATCCTCTATTGTTGGGGTTTGTCTATGTGGGAAGGGTGTGACTGAGCGGATGCGGACCTATGTAGCGCGCGGCCGGGAGGCGGAACAACTCCAGCAGGGGAACAATTGGTTTGTGGTGGACGCTGCGAACCAGGTTTTGGGGCGTCTGGCCACGCGCGTGGCGCGGGTGTTGATCGGGAAAGACAAGCCGGCGTTTACGCCCTATCTGGATTCGGGCGACCACGTCGTGGTGATCAATGCGGATAAAATTCGTCTGACGGGAAACAAGCTGGAACAAAAGGTGTACCGCCATCATAGCGGTTATCCCGGCGGCTTGAAGGAAATCCCCATCAAGCGGATTCGCCCGCAGCGGGCCGACTGGATCGTGCGCGAGGCCATTCTCGGGATGCTGCCGAAGAATAAGCTGCGCGCGCGGCGGGCCCGAAAGCTGCGCGTCTATCTGGACGCGCAGGGTTTGCAGCGCCACGCCGGGCAGAAGCCGCAGCCTCTTGCGCTGTAGCCCGCCGAATATTCCCTCCTGTCGCGGGGAGTCGCCGGGGGAATCTTTCGCTTGCCCCAGTTTTTTTGAGGAGGAGGAGTGAGTTCAAACCCATCGCCCGTTGAGGGCACGGCCAAGACCTGGTTCTACGGCACGGGCCGCCGCAAGGAATCGGTGGCGCGCGTGTTCGTCCGGCTGGGCAGCGGCAAATACCAGGTGAACCGGCGTCCCGTGGAGGATTATTTCAAAAACGTGGCCTGGAAGAACGCGGCCATTGAGCCGCTGAAGTTCACCGACACGCTGAATCAGGTGGACGTGGTGGCGACCGCCAAGGGCGGCGGCGCCGGCGGTCAATCGGGCGCGGTGCGCATGGGTCTGGCGCGCGCGCTGGCAAGGTTTAATACCGAACTGCGCCACGGCCTGCGCAAGAACGGATTCCTGACGCGCGATTCGCGCATGAAAGAGCGCAAGAAGTACGGACAAAAGGGAGCGAGGAAACGCTTCCAGTTCAGCAAGCGCTAAGCAAGCTCTGGGCGGTTTGCGCTATTTTCCGAATGGCGGCCGTCCAAATTCACGGCCGGCAAGGAGCCGGCAATCGGCCGCTCTTCCGCGGAGGGGATATGCCGCGGATGCAAGCGGCTAATTCCTGAGGAGGGACGTTGGCAGTAGAAATTACGATGAAAGAGCTTCTGGAGGCCGGGGTCCATTTCGGCCACCAGACGCGGCGCTGGAACCCGAAGATGAAGGAATTTATCTTCGGCGAGCGCAACGGCATTCACATCATCGATCTCCAGAAGACCTTGAAAATGTTTCGCGAAGCAGCCCGCTACGTGGGCGAGCTTTCCAGCCAGGGCAAGACCATCCTCCTGGTGGGCACCAAGCGGCAGGCGCAGGAAGCCATCGCGGAAGAAGCGCAGCGCTGCGGCGCGTTCTACGTGAACCACCGCTGGCTGGGCGGCACGCTCACCAACTGGGCCACGCTGCAGAAATCCATCAAGCGCATGAAGCTCCTGAAGGCCATGGTGGAAGACGGCCGCATGGCGCAGCTTTCGAAGAAGGAAGCCGCACGGCTGGACCGCGAGATGAAACACCTGCACCAGAATCTGGAGGGCGTGGAGAATATGACCGCGCTTCCGGACTCCATGTTTGTGATTGACTCGAACGCCGAAGAAATCGCCGTGCGGGAAGCGCGGCGCATGGGCGTCCCGGTGGTGGCCGTGGTGGACACCAATTGCAACCCCGATCTGGTGGACTGGGTGATCCCCGGAAATGACGACGCGCTGCGCGCCATTCGATTGTTTACCTCGAAAATCTCGGACGCGATCTTGGAAGGACGCAACGCCTTCGAACAAACGCAGATTGCCGAAGAGAAGGCCGCCGAAGAGGGCGCCGAAGTGCCCGAGGCGGTGGAGTACGTGGACACCAGCGCTTACGAATCCTACGAGAAACAGGAAGGCGACTTCGTCGAAGGTGAGGCGGCCGCGGCCACCGCCACTGCTGAAGTTGCGCCCGGCGAAGAGGAAGAAAAAGCCTAATGTTTGGGCATTTCGGGCAAAGAAGTACAGGCTGCGTTTTCGTTTTCCGAGACCATGCGGCGGAAGAAGCAGGAGGATAAAAGGCGCGCGACCCTGGGGAAGTCCCGGAGGAAGGCGCGCCCGGCGAGGCGGGCTGGCAAGCCCGGAACGCCAGCGAGGCAAAAGGAATCTGCACCGGCCATGAGCACAAAACCCGAACAGATCAATATCTCCGCGCAACTGGTGAAGGAGCTGCGCGAGCGCACGAGCGCGGGCTTCAGCGATTGCCGGGCGGCGCTGCTGGAAGCAGGCGGCGACATTGAGAAGGCCATCATCGTCCTGCGCAAGAAGGGCCAGGTGGCGGCGCAGAAAAAGGCGCAGCGGCAGGCGAGCGAGGGCCTGGTGGGAAGCTACATCCATGCCGGCGGGAAAATCGGCGTCATCGTGGAAGTCAATTGCGAATCGGACTTCGTAGCGCGCACCGAGGCGTTCCAGAAACTGTGCCACGACGTGGCTATGCACGTTGCCGCGCTCAACCCGCTGTACGTTCGCCGGGAAGAAGTAACCCCGGAGATGCTCGACCGCCAGCGGGAAATCTACCGCGAGCAGGCCCGCGCCACCGGCAAGCCCGACGATGTGATCGAGAAAATCGTCAACGGAAAGATGGAGAAGTTCTATGAGGAGAACTGCCTCTACGAACAGCACTTCATCAAGGACGAATCGCTGACTGTGCAGGAACTCATCCACCAGGCGGTGGCCAAGCTCGGCGAGAATATCTCCGTGAGGCGCTTTGTTCGCCTGAAGGTGGGCGAAAGCGACGCCGCTCCGGCAGCGGGTGCACCGGAGTGAAGGTCAAGCAGAAAGTGTCGAGCCCGAGAGCGTCCCGGCGCCGGGGCGCTATTTTTTTTGGATGCAGCGGCACCCGGGAGTGCGAGTGGTAAGATTCTTTGCTACAATGCCGCGCGATTGAGATCACCGAAACGATTTGCGCTGCAGACCTCCCCATGAAAGCAACCGCCCCCGCAGCCAGGAAGGACGCCAAGAAAGCCTCGCCGGTGTATCACCGCATTGTCCTGAAGCTCTCGGGCGAGTCGTTGCAGGGGCCTCAGGGCTACGGCATACACGGCGAAACCGTGGCGGCCATCGCGCGGGAAATCAAGGAAGTCAGCGACCTCGGAGTCCAGGTGGCCATCATGGTCGGCGGAGGAAATATCTTCCGCGGGACCCGCCAGAAATCACTGGAGATTGACCGCGCCACGGGCGACTACATGGGGATGCTGGCGACGGTGATCAACGGGCTGGCCCTTCAGGATGCGCTGGAAAAACAGGGCTGCTTCACGCGGCTGATGAGCGCCATCGAGATGCATCAGGTGGCCGAGCCGTTTATTCGCCGGCGCGCTACGCGCCATCTGGAGAAGAACCGCGTGGTCATCTTTGCGGCCGGCACGGGGAATCCCTATTTCTCCACGGACACCGCTGCGGCGCTCCGCGCCATGGAGATCAAGGCGCAGGTGATTCTGAAGGCTACGCGCGTCGACGGCATTTACGACGCCGATCCCGAAAAGGTCCAGGGCGCGAAGCGCATCGAGCGAATCAGTTACCGGGATGTGCTGCAGAAGGGCTTGCAGGTGATGGATGCGACGGCCATCTCGCTGTGCATGGACAACAACATGCCCATCATCGTGTTCAACCTGAACGTGCATGGAAATATCAAGCGCGTGGTCTTCGGCGAGCGCGTGGGCTCCAGCGTGACGACAGGTTGAGCGCGGCGTCCGGGTCCCGGCCATGGGCCGCCGCGACGGATTTCCGGAAACCTCCGCACGGAGAGGAAAGAATCCTATGATCTCCAACAGCAAGGACGCGATGGCGCAAGCCAAAACGCGTATGGAAAAAGCCGTGGAGGATTTTCGCAAGGAGCTGGCGGGGGTTCGCACCGGCCGCGCCAACGTGGCCCTGCTCGACCACATCCGCGTGGACTACCACGGCACGCCGATGCCCGTGAATCAGCTCGGAACGCTTTCGGTGCCCGAGCCGACGATGATCATCATCTCGCCCTGGGACCCCAGCGCCACGACTCTGATTGATAAGGCGATCCGCACATCCGACCTCGGTCTCAATCCCGCGAGCGATGGGAAGATCATCCGCGTGCCGATTCCCTCGCTGACCGAGGAGCGGCGGAAAGATCTGGTCAAGCACCTCCACAAAGTCCTGGAGAATCACCGCACCGCGGTCCGCAACATCCGCAGGGACATCAAGGAAGCGGTGGAAAAGCTGGAAAAGGAAAAGAAAATCAGCGAAGACGAGAAGAAACGGACGCTCGAAGAATTGGAAAAGGTCACCCACCAGGAAACCAAGAAGATCGAAGACCTCTCTGCCGCCAAAGAAAAAGAAATCATGGAAGTGAAGTAGGCTCCGGAAAGCCGCGCAGGCCGCAGCGTCTCAATGGGCCTGTGCAGGAGATGGTTTTTGCGCCGCCGGCTTTTTTGGGCGCGGCGCGGGGCGTTCCAGCGCGACGGTCTGGGCTTCGTCGTTGCGCACGGCGTGGGCAAAGGCAGCGTAATCGGCAAAGCGCGTTGCGGGAAGCTCCCGCGTCAGGAAGCGCAAATCCCGCGTGGCAGCCGCACGATTTCCTTCGAGATGGTATGTGGAACGGTATTCCGCGTAATCCCGCTTCACCGCAACCGGAAACGGCGCGCGGGGCGTCACTCCCTGCGGCAAAGCAATGGTGACGCGCGTGGCAATGTCGAGCGCCGTCCCGAGTTCGAGGGGGTGCGCTTCACCCCGGTCTGCCGGAGAATTTTCGGGAAGATCGGGCAAGCCAATCACCGGCAGAGGGAAACTAAGACGGGCCTTCTGCTCTGCCCATTGCACGGCGTGATCCTGCACAACCTGAAAGGTGAGATGAAAAGGGTCCGCCGTCGCCGTGGGATCGGAGGGAGTCACGTCGCTAACCGTTCCGCGAAGCCCATCTGCAAAGGCTAGCAGCAGGCCAATGGTTTTCCACTGTTCCTTGGGCGTGCGATGAAAGGTTACGCGCAAAAGCAATTCGGCATCACCGCGCAGCGCGTAGGCCACGCGCGAAGTCAGCTTTCCCGCGGCATTGAGTTCCGCCGTTACCGTGACGTCTTGCGTGGCGGGAAAAGGAGGGTCGGCAGGTGTCGTCAGCCAGCGAAATGATTCTGTGGGAACGCTTTCTGTTCCCGCAGCCGTTCCCGACGGCGCAAACCCGCGCTTGTTGCGCAGATTGGAGCCCAGCATCCGGAAAGGGGCAACCTCCGGAGCGGTGTCGAGCCAAATCCACTCGCCGCCCATCTGGACCGCGGTGATCACGTTCTCAAACTGCCCGGGCGACGGAACGTCCTCCTCCACGATGTGAGTGGGGGTGAGGAACATGGGGCCGGCGGGAAAGCCCACGCTCTTCGCGAGAGCAGCGAGCAAGCCGTGCTTGTCCATTGGTGTGCCGTAGCCTTGTTTGAGGACCTGCCCGGGCGGCAGGGAACGATAGCCGAGTGCGCCCAAGGGAAGCGCGATGGTGCGGATTCTGAGAGCCGCGAACGAATACAGCGCTTCGAGTCTCTCGAGGTTTTCTTTTGTGCCTCGCGTGAGTTCGGCGGCCTTCGCGGCAACGGCCTCATCCACGGAAGCCCCAGCTTTTTCCTGTGAGGAATACCACCGGGCCACCTCCTCCCAACTCTGGAAAGTGGTTAGTTGAATGTCTGCCGCGCCCGAGTTCGGCGCGGATGCGGCCGTTTTCTTCGCGGCCATCTCCTTCGCGGGTTCTGCACTCTCCTGCAGGACTCTCCAGCGATACACCCGGCGTGGGATTCCGCTTCCTGCTTCGCTTTCCACCACCGCTGCCGGCGGCACGCCTTCGCGCCGGGTTTTCAGATGAACTTCGCGGTCGCGGGGAACATCGATCTCCAGCGATTCCTCGCGCGCGCGCGGGTCACGCAGGAAATTGTGCGCGAACCAGAATTGCCCGGGGGCTGCCGGCTTGGTGATGGTTGTCGTCACCCTGTACTCCAGGAAATCTCCGGGTTTCAAGGCGGGTACGCGAACTGCTTTTTCGCGCGCGTTCTCGTAGGCAGGCGCTTCTTTCACCGCTTCGAGAGGGCGATCCACAACGGCGCCGGGCAGCACCTCGATGGAACCTCCGCTGGGGGTGTGAACCACAACGGAGTTGATCTCCACCTGCTGGCTCGAGCGGTCGTACCCGAATGACAGTTGCGAAAGGCGTTGCGCGCCTTCCGAGGTGAGCACGCGCGAGCGCACGTGAAGCTCTTCCCGGCCCGTGCCGTCATTCTCGAAGCGGATGCGCGTGTCATACTGCTCGATGACGTAAGGCTCCGTCTCGGCAGCCTGTTTCTCCGGTGATTTTTGCGTGACGTCCTGCGGCTGGAGCTGCAGCGGCGCGAGGAGCAACAACGCAATCACAATCCCCATTTGCCGCGGGAGAGGCAACAGAGTCTCCTTGAGAGAGGTTTCAGCGGATGACCGTTGCAGTGTAGTGTCACCGGGGCGGGAGGTAAAGCGTGGCCGCGCGTGGTGTTCCCTGCCAAACACCAATCCACTTTCTAAACATTTTCCGCGGGTCGCGTTTTTTTCCTTCTTCGGTCCGTAGTTCGTGGCAGAATACGCCACGGTTTTTCGAGGCCGCTTACAGCCGCGCGGGCTTTTGAGGAGAAAGTTATGCCGAGATCTTACAAGGCGCTGGCGGTCGCCAGCGTGTTCGCTTGTTTTGTTTCCGCTTCCACGGCGCTTCGTGCGCAAGAGAAGCCCCAGGACCGCCGGAAGTATCTCAGCGCGGATACGCCGACATCGGACGATCCCCGGCGTGTTTCCATCCCGCCCGGCCCGCGCGGGCCCGATGGCGTCGTGGTTTTGCGCGGAGGACGCATTTTCGACAGTACCGGCGCGCCTGCGCGCGAGGGCACGCTGGTCATCCAGCGAAACAAAATCCTGAAGCTCCTGCCACCGAACTCCACGGATTGGCCGGCTGGCGCGCGCGTGCTCGATGTCAGCGGCAAGACCGTTCTCCCCGGGCTGATTGACCTGCACACGCATCTGACCTACCCGGCGGCGACGGCCGACCTTGCCAATGCCATCAGCGATTCCGATTCCACGCTTCGCGCGGCGGAAAAACTGCGCTTCTTCCTGGAATGTGGGATCACCAGCATCCGCGATGTCGGCTCGAAGGGTGACGTGCCGTTTCGCTTGAAGGAATGGGTGGCGCAAAACCGCATTCCTGGCCCGCGCATTTTTGCCGCGGGGCAATTTATTACCTCCACCGGCGGGCATTCCACCGAAGGCATGCCGCACGAATTGATTTTGCTGGAAGGCGCCACGCGGCTGGCCTCCGGTCCCGATGACTGGCGGCAGGCGGTGCGCGAGCAGTTTGCGCGCGGGGCAGACCTCATCAAAGTGGGGAGCCATTTCTCGAAAGCGGAGATTGCCGCAGCAGTGGAAGAAGCGCATGCGCTCGGGCTCAAAGTGACCGCGGACACGGAAACGTTTTACATCGAATGGGCCGTGGAGGCCGGCGTGGACACCATCGAGCATCCGCTGCCGCGCAGCGAGGAAACCATTCAATTGATGGCGCGGAAAGGCACGGCGGCCGATCCCACGCTCATTCCGTATCAAATTATTTTTGACGAGTTCGGCGGATACTACGGCTCAACCTCGCGACGGTTCACGTTTTCGAAAGACGCCAACCTCGAGATGCTCCGGCGGTTGAAGAAGGCCGGCATCAAATTGGGCATTGGGACCGACCTGATCCTTCAGTGGTTTCGTTACATGCCCGCGCCGTACATCAACGAATTGAAGAATTTCGTTGCCGCGGGCTTTACGGTGCCGGAGGTTCTGATCGCGGCGACGCGCACAAACGCCGAAATTCTCGATATGAACGACAAACTCGGCACGCTTGAGCCGGGAAAGCTTGCCGATGTGCTGGTGGTCAACGGCAAGCCGGATGTCCAATTGGATGACATTGCCGCCGTGGATACCGTCATCCGGGACGGCTACATTGTGGTGCAGAGCGGCCAGGTTGTTGTGGCGCGGCACTCCCCCGTTCCAATGAAGAAGTCGCCAAATCAGGCCACCGTTGACAAGTGGTAGGGCCACTGTCCAGGTAAACCATTTAGAAAGTGTGAGTTAGAGAGAATTCCCCTTTCGCGGGATACTGCTTTGGCCGCTCCCGGGCAAGATTGCCAGGGCGGCTTGTGCGGGGAGCGGGCTGGGAGAACCCCAGGCGAAGGGTTTTCCACTGCCATTCGCTTTTTTCTGTTTGACACAAGCGCCGTTCTTCCCTATACTTACCGTTTTGTCAGGGGACATTCGGCCCTGGTAGTGAAAGGGAAGGTCCCCAGTCCCGGAACAAGAGCGATGGAACGGGACTTGGGGAGCGGCCGGAATGGGGCGCCAGCCCCGAAAAGCCGAGTAAGCCTCTCCGATTCGAACCAGAAGAGTTTGCCCTTTCTTCTGGAGTGCGTGCGGAGTTTCTTGCTGGTTCCTCCGGGTTCGCAGCTGGACCTTTCTGCAAATTTACGACGCCGCGCAGTACTGTGCCTCTGCGCGAAGCGTGAGACGAAATCGAGCGATTGAGGGGAATCCGTGCCGACGTTTTCACAATTGGTCCGCTCCGGGCGCGAACAGGTTCGCGTAAAGACGAAGTCGCCCGCGCTGCAAGGCTGCCCGGAAAAGCGCGGCGTGTGCATCCGCGTGTACACGCAGACACCGAAGAAACCGAACTCGGCGCTGCGCAAGGTGGCGCGCGCGCGGCTGACCAACAGCGTGGAGGTGACCACGTACATTCCCGGCATCGGCCACAACCTGCAGGAGCACTCCATCGTGCTCGTGCGCGGCGGCCGCGTAAAGGACCTCCCCGGGGTCCGCTACCACATTATTCGCGGCACTCTGGACGCCGCCGGAGTGGAGAATCGCAAGCAGGGCCGGTCGAAATACGGCGCGAAGCGCCCGAAGGCCGCGCAGAAGTAGAGGAGACGTTCGAAGATGCCTCGCAAAGGATGGGTCAGCCGCCGCACCACGCCGCCCGACTCCGTGTACGGCAGCGACCTGGTGCAGAAATTCATCTGTTCGATGATGTGGGACGGCAAGCGCTCGACGGCCCAAAGGATTTTTTACGGAGCGATGGACCAAATCGCCAAGAAGACCAACGACGACGCGCTGAAGGTTTTCAAGAAAGCCGTCGAGAACGTGAAGCCGGTCCTGGAAGTGAAGACGCGGCGCGTGGGCGGCGCGAACTACCAGGTGCCGGTGGAAGTAAATCCGTTCCGCCGGCAGTCGCTGGCCATTCGCTGGCTGATTCTGTACGCGCGGGACCGCGCCGGAAAGACCATGACGGACAAGCTCGCCGATGAATTGATGGACGCGGCGAATGCCAAGGGCGGGGCCATGAAGAAGAAGCAGGACGTCCACCGCATGGCCGAAGCCAACAAGGCCTTTGCGCATTATCGCTGGTAAGACGCATTGCTGGTCGGAAACTGGGACGGAAGACCAAACGGAAATGGCACGGCAGTTCAAACTCGAAGAAACGCGCAACATCGGGATCATGGCGCATATTGACGCGGGAAAGACCACGTCCACCGAGCGCATCCTGTTTTACACGGGTGTGACTTACAAGATCGGCGAAGTGGACGAAGGCACCGCCACCATGGACTGGATGGAGCAGGAGCGCGAGCGCGGCATCACCATCACTTCCGCGGCGACCACCGCTTCCTGGGAGCGGGCCGGCAAGAAATACCGCATCAACATTATTGACACGCCGGGGCATGTGGATTTCACCGTCGAAGTCGAGCGCTCCTTGCGCGTGCTCGATGGCGCCGTGGCCATTTTTGATTCCGTTGCCGGAGTGCAGCCGCAGACGGAAACCGTGTGGCGCCAGGCGGATAAGTATCGCGTCCCGCGCATCGCCTTTGTGAACAAGATGGACCGCGTAGGCGCGGACTTCGACCACTGTATTCGCTCCATGCGCCAGCGCCTCAGTGCCCACCCCGTCCCCGTGCAGTTTCCCCTCGGCAAGGAAGACACCTTTATCGGCTGCATTGATTTCATCGAGCAGAAAGTGATTGTGTGGCTCGAGGAAACTCTCGGTGCCAAGTTCGAAGTCTTCGAAGTCGAGAAGCTCTGGGACGCCGCGTTTGTGAATTCGCGACCGGACGTCAAGGCGGCGCTGAAAGCCTCGGCGATTGACCAGGCGTTTTACAAGGAACACCGCGAGAAGGTGGTCGAGTATATTGCCGAGCACGATGACACGGTGCTGGAGAAATTCCTTTCCGAGCACACCCTTTCACCCGAAGAGCTGCGCGCTTCGATTCGCCGCTCGACCATCGCCCTGAAGCTGGTGCCGGTGCTGGCGGGTTCGGCGTTCAAGAATAAGGGCGTCCAGCCCTTGCTCGATGCCGTCGTGGATTACCTGCCCTCGCCTGTGGATGTCCCTCCCGTGGAAGGAATCAACCCCGATAACGACGAGGCCGTTTTGCGCCGGGCGAGCGACGACCAGCCGTTTTCCGCGCTGGCCTTCAAGATCATGTCCGACCCGTTCGTGGGACACGTCACCTACATCCGTGTGTATTCCGGGGTCCTGAAGGCGGGAAGCTACGTGTACAACTCCTCGAAGCGCACGCGCGAGCGCATCGGCCGCCTGCTCCAGATGCATGCCAACAAGCGCGAAGAGATTGACTCCGTGCACGCCGGAGACATTGCCGCCTGCGTCGGGCTGAAGAGCGTCACCACCGGAGACACGCTGTGCGACGAAGATAAGCCTGCGGTTCTCGAGTCCATCGAATTTCCCGCTCCGGTGATTTCCGTGGCCATCGAACCCAAGACCAAGGCCGATCAGGACAAGCTGGGCAACGCGCTCCAGAAACTGGCGCAGGAAGATCCCACCTTCCGCGTGCATTCCGATCCGGATTCCGGCCAGACCATTATTTCCGGCATGGGCGAACTCCACCTGGAAATCATTGTGGACCGCATGTTGCGCGAGTTCAGCGTGCAGGCCACCGTGGGCCGCCCGCAAGTGGCCTATCGCGAAACCATTCGCAAGAAGGCCGGCGCGGAGGGCAAATACATTCGCCAGACCGGCGGCCGCGGGCAGTACGGCCATTGCGAGATCGAAGTGCATCCGCTGCCGAGTTCCGGCCACGAAGACATGCACGAAATGTCCACGGACGAACTCGACGCGCTGGCCAAGAAGGTGGTCGGCTCGGGCGGCAAATGGCGCTTCGACAAGGAGCACCGCTTCCTCTTTATTGACAAGATTGTCGGCGGAGCAATTCCCAAGGAATTTATTCCGCCCATCGAAGCGGGCATTCGCGAAGCCATGGATACCGGAATCCTGGCCGGCTACGAAATGGTGGACATCGCCGTGGCCCTGGTGGACGGCAGCTTCCACGAAGTGGACAGCTCGGAAATGGCCTTCAAGATTGCCGGCTCCATGGGCTTCAAGGAAGCCTGCGGCAAGGCTTCGCCCGTGCTGCTCGAGCCCATCATGAAAGTGGAAGTGGTCACCCCGGACGAGTACATGGCTCAGGTGTTTGGCGACCTGAATTCGCGGAGGTCGCACATCCAGGGAAATGAATCGCGCGCGGGCAGCAACGTGATCCGCGTGGAGGTGCCGCTGGCCGAAATGTTCGGCTACGCCACCGACCTGCGCAGCCGCACGCAGGGCCGCGCCAGCTTTACCATCCATTTTTCGCACTACGCCGAGGCGCCGGCATCCATCGCCGACGATGTGATTGCCAAGGCGACGGGCCGGGTAGCGCGATAGGGGGTCAACAACCAGTTCGGAATACGCACGAGCAGAGGAGCAGAGTGAGCGATGGCGAAGGAAAAATTTGAACGGAGCAAGCCGCACGTCAACATCGGGACGATCGGTCACATTGACCACGGCAAGACCACGCTGACGGCGGCCATCACCAAGGTGTTGGCGAAGAACAACCCCAAGGTGCAATTCCGG
>DASQHY010000109.1:0-3588 GCA_035631855.1 Candidatus Acidiferrales bacterium | reverse complement strand
TACCAACCGGCCCCGGCGCCCTTTACCGCGCCTCGCAGGAGAGTCCTTTTGTCGCTTGTTTTCACCACGGCATTGTTGATCGGCGCAAGGATCTCGACGGTGGGTCCCGCAGCAGTTGGTCTCGCGGGCGGTGGATCCCTCCGCTCGTAAATCTCAATTTCTTGCCCCAGATTCGCCTCCGGCATTTTCACCGTGAGCCTGTAGTGGCGGGGCAGATTCGGAAGAATCGCCGCACGCATTTGGCGTGCCTCCTCACCCATTCCTCCGTCTAAGGCCACATAATCGAAATAGCCGTCGCCCACCGCTGCCCCATACGCCGCTTCTCCTGTCGCGTCTCGATAACGAAAATAGAAAGGGTCGGTCATTCTCTCCTGTCTCAGCGCCGGATGAAGATAGTAGCGGAGCACCGAATCATCAATTAAAACGCGGTTTTCGCCCGTCAAACGCCCGTCGAAAAACGCTGCGATTGGCTCCACGTTGGGCCAGAACACAAACCGGTCCATCTGCCAGGCCTTTCCGTTCCACCCCAGCGCGAGGGCCAGCATGCCAACCGCCGCGCAACCTCCGGCCTTGAAACTCCTGCCCGCAAGTCCGCGAACCATCCGCAAGAGTCCTTCCGCTGCGAGCGGTGTAAAGAACACCAGCGAGTAGTTCACGTGTTTCCAGTAGTCGTAGTCCGCGCGCGAATACCATTGGAACAATGGCAGCAGCGCTCCTCCAAGCCACATCAGGAGGACCGCGCGCTTCGGACTTCCCGGCCCTCTCCTCCACGCTCCCACGGAAAGCAGGAAGAGGGTCCAGAAATCTGCGCGCCCGGTGAAATAAATCTTCCAGGCTTCATCGCCGGGGGCCTTCAGGGACCCATAAGCTCTTGCGTAGTTCAGCAGCGCAGCAAGGTCACTCGCGTGCCACAGGTAGTAGCCCCCGCAAAGCAGCGTCAAGGGCACGGCGCAGAAGGCAACCGCGCGCCGCCCTTTCACCAGTGTTAGCACCGCGAGAAATGGAAAGAAGATTGCCACCAGGTATTTGCAGAGGAACGCCGCAAAAAGACAGGCCCCCGCCGCCAGCCACGTGCTGCGTTCTTGTTTCTGCCACGCGCGGACATAGAGCCACAGTCCCACCGCAAAAAAGCAGATCGCCCCGGAATCGCGCGTCGCAATCCGGCACGCCAGCACTGCCGGGCCCAGAAGCGCGAAAATCGCCGCCGCGGCCAGTCCGGTTGCAGGTGAGAAAACACGCCGGGCCATCCCAAAAACAGCCAGCACCGTCAGCGTTCCGAGAATCGCGGCCAGCTCACGAACTCCGGCGATTCCTCCGATTCGATCCGCCGTCGCGGCCAGCGCGGGCCACAGGTACCAGCCGAAGCTGAAGCGCAGCGGCTGGTCGAGCGGTGCTTCGAAGTGTCCGGAAAGAAACATTCGCCCGTACACCACGTAAACCGATTCGTCCATGAACGCCGACGAATAGTTCGGGTCGTGCCCGCGCAGGAACCATGCTCCCGCGAGGATCAACAGCAGTATCCAGCCATATTTCAGGAAGGCCTGTGTAAATTGGGCCTGGCGATCCAGCGGTTCCGCACTTCCGGAGGATGGCCTGGATTGGCCCGCTTCTCGGGTGATTGGCTCTTTCGGGGGAAGACTAGGCTCTGGCACTAGAGATAGTATCGCCAGGATACTCGCACCAGGTGCCGGCGAAATGCATTGAACACATCGAGAAAGTCATATCCGGCGCGGAGCTCGTTCTTCGCGTTCATCGCCCAAACCAGATGCGTGGAATAAGTTGAGGCGAATTGCGCCGCAGAGAACCGCGAAAATGTCGTTTGCGCGTTCTGTACTCCCAGCGTTGCCGCGCCATCCCATTTCACGTGCTTACTGAAATCGTGGGACACCGAGATTTGTCCCGAGTTCAGCAGGTACCGCGTCGGGCTGAAATAGCCCCCGGTGATGTTCGCAGGAGCGGTTCCCGGCTGGAAGTCGGCGTCGTGAGCGAAGCTTAGATACGTCAAGTTGTAAGCGATCCGCACGTACGGGTGGTAGCTGTGTACCGATTTCCCGAGGCTCGCCTCCACGTTCCACCGCCGGTTGGAGTCCAGATTGCTCCCGGTATAGACTCCATCGCTATACGCCGCTGAAAAATCGTAATTGTGTTCCCGGTTGGAGTAGCTTCCGCTTACCATTCCCAGGTTCGACCGAACCTGTCCCTGAAAAACTACGCCCGTCTGCTGGCCGCGCAACGACAGCGGCGAATCATCCACGATTTGCCGTTGGAATTGCGCCTCCAGTTGGAACGACGGCCGCGCGCGATATCTCACATCGAATGTTCCGTCCGCCTGTGCCGGCGCGCCAAAGTACTGTTCGCCGTCAAACTCCGCGTGCGTGGTCACTCTCTCCGAGGGCTGCGAATCCAGCATGATTCCGTAGTAGTTGGAATTGAAATCCGGCTGCTGCGAACGAAAAAGGGTCGGCTGGTAGAGTATGCCAAGCCGGTTGGAGGCACCTACGCGCGTGGAAACCAGCGCTTCGAATTGGTCGTAATCCAAGTGTCTCCGGTTGCGCCTCAATCCATAACCGGTTTCCAGGAACGTTCCCAAGGCTTGGCTGATGCCGCGTTGCAGGTCCTGCGTCTCGGGTCCGGGCGCTCCGATCTGCAGGAATTCTCGCCGCGCTTCTTCGTAGTGGTGCAGCCCATAGTCTGCCCGCGCCAACTCGACGATGGTCCCTTCATCTTGGGGCGCGGCTCTTTGTGCGCGGTGAAGCAAGTCGCGCGCCTCCTGGTGACGCCCCTTCCAATTCAGGATTTCTGCCTTGCCTCGCAATGCCGCAACATTGTTGGGGTCGGCCGCCAGGACCTGGTCATAAAGAGATAAGGCGCGGTCGGATTCTCCGCTCCACGCCAGGAGCTGCGCTTTTCCGTCCAGAGCTCGCAGGTTCCGCGGATTCTTCTCCAATGCCCGTTCGTAATAAATCTTGGCCTGCGGCCGCGTCGCTCGGCTCCAGGAAAGGACTTCCGCGTAGCTCACCAGGATTTCATCATTCTCCGGGTCCAAGTGGAGGGCGCGTGCGAACAGTTGCATCGCCTCCGGCCGGCTTTCCTCGCGCCAGCTTTTCATCTTCGCAAGCTGAAATAGACGCGCGGAATTGTCCGGCTGCAGCTCGACCAGGCGCGAGAGAAACGGCACGGCTTCTCGCCAGTGTCCCTCCGCTTCGAGCGCATCGGCCAATCCCCCGAGCGCCTCGGCGTTGTTGGGATCGCTCTGCAACGCGCGGCGGTAGTTTTCCTCCGCCTGCGCAAAGCGGTTGTCGTTGGCGGCTGCTTGCCCCGGTTCGAGAACAGGTCGCTGTTGTGCTTTTACGTTCGCCGCAAACCCCAGCGTCGCCGCGAGGATCATCGGGAGGTATGCAGGAATCTTCGGACGGCTCGCCGGTTCAATCTCCTGCCCGAAGCTCTGGGTGGTGTGTGTCAGGCGCAGCAGCTTGCCGTGACGCGGTGCAATCTCCCAGAAGAGGTACTTGGAAATCTCATCCTGGTCCAGCGGATCGATCTGTTCAAAGCGAACCCCATTGGCCACGCAGACATTCCTCTCCGATT
>DASQHY010000108.1:0-21355 GCA_035631855.1 Candidatus Acidiferrales bacterium | reverse complement strand
GCGCTGGGCTCGGTGCGGAGCGGCGACAGACTGGGCGCGATTGTTCCTCTGCTGAATGGAATTGACCACGTGGAGCGATTGCGCCTGCGGTTCGGGCATGACCGCGTGGTTCCAGCAACCATTGCCGTCGAGTCCGAACGTATCGCTCCGGGAAAGATCGTGCACCGTTCTCCCTTCGCGCGCCTCAGCGTGTCGTCCAGCGGCGAGAAACGGCTAGCGCAGACGATCGAGAAATTGCGGCAATTCGGCTTCGTGTGCCAATTTGTCGAGAATGAAGCCACGCTGCTCTGGGGCAAACTGGTTTTTCTGGCGCCGATTGCGCTGACCACCACCGCCGCAGGCACAGCCCTCGGCGAAATCGTGAGCCAACCGGAGTGGCGAACTCGCCTCGAACGGTGCGTTTCCGAGGCATGTTCGGTGGCGGCGGCCAGCGGAGCGCGCGTGGACGCGGCTCAAGTGATGAAAACAATCGGGGGTCTTCCGCCGGGGATGCGCAGCTCCATGCAAAAGGATGTGGCCGCCGGAAGGACTCCGGAGCTCGATGCGATTGCTGGGCCGATCCTTCGCGGCGCGCAAGAACGCAGCATAGACGTGCGGGTCACGCGGGAACTTTCCGAGATCATTCGAGGCAAGACCGCCGCTGCGAGCCCGTGAAAGAAACCTTTCAAGCGGGATTGGCGAGCAGTTTCACACCCGGCATTGGGCTTCTCAATTCCACTGATGATTCTGCGATGGGCGAATGACAGTTCGTTTGACTCGCGTTGACTTGCCTGCGAGCGCAGCCTAAGATGCGGGCGAACCGCGTCCTTCCAGTTGATGGGCCGCATGATGGGCGGCACGACGGGCCACATGATTGGCCAAACACTCGGGCATTACCGCATCGTGGAACAAATTGGCGCCGGCGGCATGGGTGTGGTCTACCGCGCCCACGATGAGCGCTTGGACCGCGACGTCGCGCTGAAGGTCCTGCCGCTGGGCGCGCTGGCCGATGAGTCCGCGCGGCGCCGATTCCGCAAAGAAGCCCTGACCCTTGCCAAGCTAAGCCATCCCCATATCGGCGTGGTGCATGATTTCGATACGCAGGACGGCGCCGACTTTCTGGTGATGGAATATATCCCCGGCAACACGCTCGCCGAGCGATTGGCGGGCGGTGCGCTGCCGGAAAAAGAAACGATTGCTTTGGGCGCGCAGATTGCTTCGGCCCTGGAGGAGGCGCACGACCACGGCGTGGTGCATCGCGACCTGAAGCCGGGCAACGTGATGCTCACCGCCAAAGGCCAGGCGAAGGTTCTCGATTTTGGCTTGGCCAAGCTGCTCCGGCACGCGGGCGACGCCAACGCCACGATGACGCGGACGGAAATGGAATCCGATGCGGGCACGCTCCCCTACATGGCGCCCGAACAATTGCTCGGGAACCCCGCGGATTCAAGAACGGACATCCATGCTCTGGGTGGCGTGCTCTATGAAATGGCGACGGGCCGCCGCCCCTTTCAAGAACGGACCGCTGCGGCACTGGCCGGGGAGATTCTGCACAAGCAACCGAGGAAACCGCGCGAGCTGAACCCGCAGATCTCTGCGGAACTCGAATGGGTCATCTTGAAGTGCCTGGAAAAGGAGCCGGAGAATCGCTATCAGTCCGCCAAAGAATTGCAGGTGGATCTGCGGCGGCTGGGGTCCTCCACTTCGGGGGCCGCGGCCGTCACGACGGCTTCCCTCAGCAGAGCGCGGGCTCCGCTGCGCCGACGGACGCTCGCGCTGTATGCGGGCCTCAGCGTTGCGGCGATCGGGGCGGCGTTCTGGGCCTGGAAAACGCTGACGAACAGAACTTCCACCGCGCCCGGCAAGGCGGCGCGCATCGAACAAATCACCGCGTTCACGGATTCAGCGACGGCACCGGCATTATCCGCGGACGGAAGAATGCTGGCGTTTATTCGCGGCGCGGGGACATTTATTACGTCGGGCCAGATTTACGTAAAGCTGCTTCCCAACGGCGAGCCGGTTCCATTGACGCGCGATGCGACGCACAAGATGAGTCCGGCATTCTCTCCCGATGGCGCGCGGGTCGCGTACACCGTGCTGCCCGACAATCAGTCGTGGGACACGTGGACCGTGCCCGTGCTTGGCGGGGAAGCGCGGCTGTGGCTGCCGAACGCGAGCAGTGTCAGCTGGATTGGGCCGCATCGCCTGCTGTTTTCCGAAATCAAGACTGGGATTCACATGGCCATTGTCGCGGCCGACGAAGGGCGAACGGGCGCCCGCGACATCTATGTCCCCGAAGATACGCGCGGGATGGCGCATCACTCCTACCTGTCGCCCGATGGCAAGTGGGTTCTGCTTTCGGAAATGGACCGCTCCGGCTGGCTGCCCTGCCGGGTTGTTCCGTATGAGGGAAATTCCGCAGGGAGAGTCGTAGGCCCTGCGAAGGGGCAATGCACGGAAGCTGCTTGGGCGCCCGACGGCTCCTGGATGTATTTCACCTCGAACGCCAGCGGCAGTTTTCAAATTTGGCGGCAGCGATTCCCCGGAGGGGCTCCTGAAGAGTTGACCTTCGGCCCGACCGTGGCGGAAGGGATTGCGGTCTCTGCGGACGGGCGCTCACTCATTACTTCGATGGGAATGGTCCAAATGTCGGTGTGGATCCACGAAAATGGCTCCGAGCGTCAGATTTCGGCAGAAGGCAATGCGCTGCTCCCGGCCTGGGGCGACGGCTTCCCCGGGTCGGTCTTCTCGCCCGATGGCAAGAAGCTGTACTACCTTGTCGAATCGGGCGTGCGCGCTGGTTTTGGAAGCGGCGAATTGTGGGTCAAAGACTTGGTGTCGAATTCGAACGAAGTAGTGCTGCCCGGGTTGAACGTCACTAGCTTTGACATCTCTTCCGACGGCCAGCGCGTGGTTTTCTCGGCCGTGGGCGTGGATGGAAAGTCGCGCATCTGGCTGGCCCGCCTGGACCGGCGCTCTTCACCAGAGCAACTGCGGCCGGAAGAAGCCCTCGGCCCGGTATTTGGAAGCGACGACGAGGTATATTTTCGCGCGGTGGAAGGCAGCGTTTCGTATATCCATGAATTGAAAGTGAGCTCCGGCCAGGCGCGGAGACTTGTGTCCGAGCCAGCCATCAACTCGCCCATCCTCTCGCCGGACGGGCAATGGATCGTTTCCACGACACCCCTCGCGGGTCAGGACAGCCCGGCCATCGTCAAGGCGTACCCGAAGAACGGCGGCGCGCCCATTACCCTCTGCCAGAGGTGTTCCGCGAAGTGGACGCGCGACGGCAGATCGCTCTTCCTTTCATTCGGCGCGGGAAATGTCATGGGCGAAGCGAAAACGTTTGTCATTGCCCTGCCTCCGGGGAAGACGTTCCCAAGCCTGCCGCCCGGCGGAATCAAGACCGAAGTGGACGTTCAGAAATTGCACGGGGTCCGCGTGATTAGACCAGTCATCAACCGCGGGTTCATCTTCCCGGGAGTTACCTCTTCGGTCTACGCGTTTGATAAGAAGTATGTGCAGCGCAATCTGTACCGGGTCGTGCTTCCCTAGCTCCTTACCGCATAGGACCCAAACACCGATTATCTTCGTAGCCGCTGGCCAAAGCGACGCGCAGGCATGAATATCCTAACTGCGTTCACCTCGGGTGGGGCGTGAGACGGAAAGTTTCATCCCAACGCGCTTCTTGTTTCCTGCCCGCATCTGAAGGCCGTGGCGAGGTGAAGTTCGTCAGCCGGAGGCGCGAAGAGTTTTCGGAGGCGCACCTTCCGCGGTGGAAGGCTCGCTTGGCGCAGGTTCCGACGGCGACGGCCGAGGCGGCTTCACGCGGAGCAACTCGACAATTTCGTGATAGATGCGCGAGCGTGTTTGGTAGCGTTCCTGGGCTCGGGTGATGTAACGGACGATGACGTCCATGCCGGTGCTGGTGGGGCGTATGGTCAGCGCCGGAGCTGCCGTCAGCGGGCGCTCCACGTAGCCAGGAACGGCGCGTTGCCACTCCTGTTCGGCCAAACGGGCGTTGGCGTGCGTCTCCGCGGTGACCGCTTTTTGAATCGCTTCGGCGATGGGATAGGGATCGGTCCCAAGCGGAACCGGCACGGTGATCTCATCCCACAACCACTGGCCGGCAGTGGAGAAATTGAAATAGTGGCCTTCGATGGCAAAACTGTTTACGAAAGTCACCTTGCGTCCGGTGGGGTGCGCAGCGTCGGACCAACTCCCCGTCTCGAGGAGAACCGTATGCAGCAGGCCGACCTCAAGAACTTCGCCGGCGATGCCGTTGATCTCCACCCAGTCGCCCGGGCGAATGCCGTTGCGCCCCATCAGCACGAACCAGCCGAAGAAACCTACGATGAAATCTTTCAGGGCCACGGTCAGGCCGGCGCCGGCCAAGGCGACAACCGTGGCCAACTGGCTGGGCGGCCCGAAGACCACGATTAAGATCAGGGCGGTGCCCGCCGCTTGCGTGGCGAAGCGTGCCACGGAGTGCAGCGTGCGCAGCCGCGTGCGTCCCGGAGCGATGCGCGAAAAGAGACGTTGCAACAGCGGGTCGGCAACCAGCACCATAAGAATGATGGCGAGAATCCAGGAGGCGGACTGCAAGAGCGCATGGAGGGCTGCACGCTGACGCGATTGGACCAACGCGCCCCAGTTGGCGTAGAGGCCATCGAGCTGTTGCAAATCCTGTACGCGTTTGTCGAGTTCCGCCAGCTCCCTTTGCTCCTCGGCAGCGATGCGGAAAGTGGAAAGGAGCGGCGACGAGTCCGATTCTTGGGCCGCGGCATTGCCGGCCGGAGCGTCGGCCTCCTTCTGGAGCGACTGATGCCTGGCAAGGAGGTCGGCCGCGCGGCGGGTGACTTCTTCGCGCGCGCTGGAGAGTTCTTTTGCTTCGGTGCCAAGCGCCCGCCAGGCACGGAATCGCACGGTGACGGGTGGCGGACTTTGGGACAAGGCCAGGGACGGCGGCTGGGAATTTCCTGAGACAGCATCGCGAGAGGGGGCGCTGCTGCTCTCGGAATGGGTCAGTGCTTCGTGCTGTTCCTGGAGGCGCTCGATAATGCTCTTGGTGTCGCCGCCAGCGCGGATCAGTTCCTGCCGGGCGCTCTCCAGTTCTTCTTGGTCGGCCTCGAGGCTTGCCTCTTCCAGTTGAAGTTCCTGTTCGAGGTCCTGCTTGCGGCTCCCTTCGGCTTTGGAAATCAACAGCTTGAGGCGCGCGGTGTCGCCTTGCTCTGCGTCGACACGTCCCTGAATTTCGTTGACGTGGGCCAACAGCGCGCGCGCCGCCGGAGTCAACGGAGGTGGATGGAGCTTGGCGTTACGCAGTGCCGATGCGAAGGTCAGATCCAGCTCGTGGTCGGCGATGCGCAGAGCTTCTTCGGAAAACTGGCGCTCGTCATTGGTTGCGCCGGGGGCTGCGGCCAGCACGGCAAGACGCTGCGCGGTCACGAGCGGCTGTTCGTCCACCAGCTTCAACGCGCCGGACGATGCCAGCGCGGGCGCGGTTACTCGAGGCTGCTCGGCGAACCAGTTGCCGGTCAAGATCACGCCCGCCACGGTGAGCGCCAGCATCGCCAGCAAACCAAGGAAGGCAGCCCGAGGAAGAGTCTTCATAGCAGAGCCCATGCCACACCTTATTGTAGTCCCCTCGGCACTGTTTTACCGCGGCAAGAATTCAAAAGGGCCTGGAGGGTCTGGCACAGGAGTGCGGGGACCTGCACACGGCCCCTCTGAAGCCTGAGGCGCGGCGCTCAGCGCCGCCGTCGCCTCGACGACGAGATCATTTTTCGCGGGAGACTTTGAAGGTTCCTTCGTCGATGCTGGAGCCGTCCGGGGCCGTGGTGCTGTACTTGCCTTCGATTTTGGGGTCTTCGATTTGTCCGGTGACGGTGGAGCGGAGTTGCGCGCCGGTCAAAGAGAAGTCATAAACCAGGTCGAGCTTCGCACCATCCACCTTTACAGAGGCGGTCTTGCACTGGACTTCTTCGGCGCCGAAGGTGAAGGAGACGTCGGCGGTCCAGTCACCCTTCTTTTCCGCGTGGGCCAAGGCGATTTTGATGGTGCCGTCGGCGCTGGTGCCGGTCCACGTGCCGGCGTATTTGCCCGCGGGATCCACGGCCGCCAGAGCCACGGAGGAAACCAACAGCAGCAATACGATAAGGCGTCGCATGGGCCGCAATTCTAGCAGGAAGGGGCGGACGACGCATCCGGAATCATTGGTGCGGGCGGCTGACCGGTTGATGCCGAGATTTTTCCAGGGACGCATCCAGTTCGTCGAGCAGTCCCTGGAGTTCGTTGAGCTTGGCCTCTTCGATCTTCAGTTGGTCTTCGCATTCGCTTTCTTTTGCTTGTCTTTCTTGTTCCTGGTTCGCCAAAGCCTCGAGGTCCGCCTTGCCTCGGGGGAGCCAATCTTCAATCTGTTTGCTGTCAGCGGAATTCCCCGTATTCTCCCGCAGAAACTCTTCGTATCGTTTGATTTGAGCTGCGTCCCTCTTGCGTTGCGCCTGCACAGCCTCCAGCTTTGCGCGGGCGTCGTCGAGACGCTGGGATGCGCGTGTGACCGCCCCCTGCTGGACTTGCAAGCGGTACACCAGGATTTGCGCTCTTTGCGCGGCAACGGTAATGTTCTGCAAGTCCTGCCGCAATTGGCGAACTTCCTCCAGAAGGGCTCGCAGTGTTTGCGAGTCGGGCGAGGAAGTTTGTCCGAGAGCAGGCGTTGCGACAAGCAGAAGAGCGAGAAGAACCAATGGGGAGCGATGCATGGGGAGCCTCCTCGTGGGATTCTACCCCACCCCGTTTGCCTTTTCTAAGATATGCGGACGTTCCGGCGTACAATGCCGTCTGCTTTGCGATCCCGCGACTAAAAAGTTGGCAGAAGCGATGAAGACTCACACACGATTGGAGACCAGATGCGGCCGATGCGATTTGCGATGGGGCTTTTGTTTGCCGGTCTATTTTTCCTGATGAGCCATTCTTTGCGCAGCCGGGACACTCAGGCGCAGGACGCCAAGGCCACAGAAGCGCGCTGGCGGGAGCTTCGGAGCCTCCTCGCGGATGAATGGGAATACGAAATGCGCGAGGCGCCGGAGTTCGCCACGATCATCGGCGACTACCGTTACAACGACCGATGGAGCGACGCTTCGCTGGCGCACGTGGCGCGGCAAAAAGAGGACCTGCAGAAGTGGCTGACGCGCTTCGAGGCCGTGGATACCACGGGCTTCCCCGAGCAGGAAAAGCTCAACCAATCGCTGATGGTGCGGAACCTGAAGGAGCGCCTCGAAGGCATTGACCTAAAGAACTACGAGATGCCGATTGACCAGTTCAACGGCCTGCATCTTCTGCTGGCACAGTTTGTCGCGCTGGTGCCCTTCGATTCCACGAAGCATTACGAGGACTACCTGGCGCGGCTGCACCAGGTGCCGCGCGTGGTGGACGAGGTCCTCGAGCTCCTGCAGCAGGGCTTGAAAGACAATCTTTTGCCGCCGCGCTATCTGCTGCAGAAAACTGTGGAGCAGTGCAGGTCCATCGCCGAGCCTGCGGGAGAGGCCAACGTGTTTGGCCAGCCGGTCACGCACTTTCCCGATGCCGTGGCGGAGGCGGACCGCCAGCGCCTGCGCACCGCCATCATTACCGCGGTGGACAAGGAAGTGCGTCCGGCGTACCGCAGGCTTGGCGATTTCATCGCCACCGAGTACGCGCCCAAGGGGCGCACCCAACCCGGCTTGTGGGCGCTGCCCGACGGCGACGCGCGCTACCGCTTTGCGATCCGCCAGCAGACCACCACGACGATGGACCCGGAAGCCATCCATCAGCTCGGGTTAAAAGAGGTGGCGCGCATCGAAGGCGAGCAACGGGCCATCGCCAAGAAGCTCGGCTTCTCCGATTTGAAGCGCTTCCGGGCTTCGCTGAAAACCAATCGCAAGGTGATTCCGGCGTCGGGCGAACAGCTCGTGGAACGCTACCGTTCTTACATCGCGCACATGCAGCCCGAATTGCCGAAGCTATTCGGGTTGCTGCCCAAGACCCAGGTGGAAGTCCGGCCGACGCAGAAATTCCGGGAGAAAGAGGCGGCCTCCGCGGAATACAATCAAGGCACTCCCGACGGCGCGCGGCCGGGAATCGTTTATGTGAACACCTACGACTTCGCGCACCGCACGCTGCTCAATGTGGAATCCACGGCCTATCACGAAGGCGTTCCGGGACACCACATGCAGATTGCCATTGCGCAGACGCTGCCCGACCTTCCGCCCTTCCGCCAGCAGGCCAGCTACACCGCGTACGTTGAGGGCTGGGCGCTCTACTCGGAGCGGCTCGGCAAAGAGATTGGGTTTTACAAGGATCCCTATTCGGACTTCGGGCGGCTGGGGGATGAAATGCTGCGCGCCATCCGGTTGGTAGTGGACACCGGGGTGCACTACAAACACTGGAGCCGCGAGCAGATGGTCGCGTACTTCCATGAGCACTCGTCCGAAGCCGAGCCTGACGTGCAAGCGGAAACCGACCGCTACATCGCGTTCCCCGGGCAGGCCTTGGCGTACAAGCTCGGGCAGCTCGAGATTCTCAAGCTGCGCGAACACGCGAAGAGTGAACTGGGCAAGCGGTTTGACCTCCGCGCCTTCCACGACGAAATTCTCAACGGCGGCGCGCTGCCGCTCGACGTGCTCGAAGCGCGCGTGGATTCCTGGCTTGCCGCACAAAAAGAGGCCAAGCCAAGCGCGAGCCAGTGAGCTTCCGTAAGGAAAGGTTGAGCCGCGCGGTGCAATCTGCGGCGAGCATCACGCTGGGCACGGGGCGAAGCGGAAAATGGTCATGCAGATTCTGAAAGCAGGCGCACTCTACTTCGCCGTGGTGTTTGCCGCCGGGTTCGCGCTGGGGACGATCCGCGTGCTCTGGATCGCTCCGCGATTGGGAGCGAGGACCGCCGAGCTGATGGAGACGCCCGTCATGCTCGGGGCAAGCCTGCTCGCGGCGCGCTGGATGGTTCGGCGCCTCGGGTTGCCGCGCGCAGCGGCGGTGCGGCTTGGCGCCGGTGTGCTGGCGCTGGGGTTGTTGCTTCTCGCGGAATTCGGCGTTGCGCTTCGGCTTCGGGGCGTCACGATTGGCCAGTATTTCGCCACTCTCGACCCCGTGGCGGGAACGGTGTACTTCCTGGCGCTGGGAGTTTTTGCGGTGATGCCGCTTCTCGTGGCTCGGAGATGAGATTGCCGAACCGCGAGTGCTTCAGGTTGAGGGGTGACTTTTCTGCCGGCGGCGGGCGATAATCTGCGAATGGATCCACAGCGCGCCTTGCTCAAACATTTTCTCGCCGCCATCGCCTATCGCACGCAGAAGGCGCTGCGTGGCGCTTCCGCATCGTTTGCCGATTTTCGCGCGGGGGCCAACGTACGGACTCCGCAGGAACTGGTCCGACACATGACCGGCGTGCTGGGATACGGGCGGACATTTCTCCTTGGCGGGGTGTGGCGCCCGGAGCCGCTTCCGACCTTGGCCGAAGAAATCGCGCGATTTCACCAGACCCTCGAAGACCTGGGCCGGCTGTTCGAGGAGAACGTTCCCTTGCGCGGCGTCTCCGAGGCGCAAATGCTGCAAGGCCCGCTGGCCGACGCCATGACTCACGCGGGGCAGCTTGCCATGCTGCGCCGCCTGGCAGGTTCTCCGGTGCCTCCGGAGAATTTTATTCGCGCGGCAATTCACGCCAGCAACCTTGGAGGCGACCAGCCTCTTCCCGTGGCGCCGGATCCGGGCTGGAGCCCGGATCAGCCTCCAGAAGATCTGCCGTCTGTACGAGGAAAACCGCTCGGGCACAAAGATTAGACCGCGCGGGCAGTCTTCCCTTCCCGGCGGTGCTTTGCGGCGCTGCCGGTTTTTTTTTGCCTTTATTGCACCGCGCGAAGCTTCTTGCCGAGAAAAAACGACACGGCTCCGCCGACGAAGGCGATGGCGATAGCCGTGTGATGAAACGACAGCACCGCTCCGGCGGCAAACGCGGCGATTCCCGCGAGCTGCAGGATGGCTCCGATGGAATACAGATGGGGATTGGCAGTCATGTTTCCTCTTTCCCTTCCGGTGAAGTGATTTCCAATTTTCAGTGCGAGGGTTCTTTATCCAGTTCGCTGCGATCGGGGCGCGGGAGATCCACATAGATGGTGGGCGGCTCGTCGGCGAGCGGCAGAGTCTTGACGTAGGCCAGATCAAGCAGACGATCGAGATGTTTTTCTTTCAGGCGAATGTCTTCGGAATCGAGAATCTCCAGGCTTACAGCCACGAGACTCTTGTGCGAGGAGACCGCTTCGACAAAGGCGCGACCGTCGGCGGGTGCGGGGCCCGGCGGCAGGTACGTCGCGCCAGGCGGCGGTTTGAGAGCAGGGGCGCGCTTCCGGGGGGAAGCCTTCCGATATGCGGAGCGGGCGCTGCGGCCGCCCGCGGCCGTCTCAGGAGAAACGGAACTTCCGGCTTCGCCGGAATTGGCGCGCGCCTTTCGTCCGGCGGACTCCCCGGACGCCCGGCGGCGGTGAGCGAGGTGCGGAGCGTGATGGGCCGCCGCCGCGACACTGTCGCTCGCGCGCGGCCGAGCCGCCGCGCGTTTTCCCGGCGAAGCGGAAGCTTGCGGGGCGGGCCGGGGTTTCGCCCGGCGCGCCCGGGACTGGCCCGGGGAGGGCGATTCGGGCAGGCGCTTCGCTGCGGCGTCCGGAGCCGGGGAAGCCCTGAGGCTGCCTGCGGCGGCCTCAGGGCAAACCTCTGCTACGCCGGAGCGACAACGCGGGCGGCGGGGGGTGGTGCAGACTCGTTTCATCGAGGTTAGAGGCTGGAGGTCAGAGCTCTTTGATTCACGGCGCGCGACTGCGACTGCTGAGTTGTAACTTGACATGCGGGCGCGACCAGCGTAGGGTCGCTTCACCTTGGTCCGACCTCCGGGATAGAAACCCTTCATTCGGAAATCCCGAAAGCCGAAAGGCGAAATGGTGAAGCTCGAGTTTCGCGCGACGCGGTGCGGAACTCCCGGAGTTCCCAAGACCAACTGAGGAGGAAGCGATGTTCAAGCGAACAGCAGGTCTGGTTGCAGCAGTTTTGTTGATTTTCTGCGTTCCGGCGGCGCTGCCGCAGATGGAGCGTGGACAAACCGTTTACACCTACGTGAGCCAGTTCCAAGTGCCGCGCGCCAATTGGGCGCAGTTCGCGGACGACACGGAGAAGACGACCAACCCCATTCTTCAGAAGGCGTTGGCCGACGGTGTGATCATAAGCTGGGGAGACTTCGAATCGATTGTTCACACCCCCGACGGATATACGAATGGTTCGTGGTGGCAGGCGACCAGCCTGAACGGAATTACGCGCGTGTTGGACGAGCTGCGCAAGGCCGGTCCGCGGCCGCCGCAAGTTGCATCCACCAGGCACGAGGATTTTCTGCTGCGGACGATTGAGCGGCATGCTGCGCCGCAATCGGGAGCGAGTGGCTACTTGCGGGTTCGCACCACGCTGACGCAACCTGGCAAGGGCGGCGACATGGTTGCGCACATCCAGAAGTACATCTGGCCGGTCCTGGAGGACCAGCTCAAGAAGGGCAATGTGACGTATTACGCCGCGGATGAACAGTACGTCCTAACCGCCCCCGGCTCTCTGCGGCACTTCGTCACGTTCTACCCGAGCGCAGAGGCGCTGGATAAGGCGGTGGCGGCCGTGACCGCGCGGCTTGCTGGCATGAGCGCCGATGAGCGCAAGGCTTGGCAGGACGGGCTAAGCAGTGCGAGCGTGCCCGATAGTACTCGCGACATGCTGGCGCGCATCACACATTACGCGCAGAAGTGACGCGTGCCGCAGGGATGTAGGACGGGCGTCCACGCCTGTCCGATTTTCTTTCCGTGCGCTGGGCGTACAAGGGTGCATAAGGAAAGCAGGGCGCAGACGGGGCAGGCCCGGAGCCTGTCCTACGCCGCTACGGCAGGATCTTGGCGGTGAGGCCGGAGCCGCCGGTGGAGCTGGTGAACTTGATGCGCAGGAAGCGGGCGCGGACACCGGTGACGGTGCGCGCTTCGCCGGCCGTGGCAGTGGTGGTGTCGATGGTCTGGTATTCACTGTCCACGTCGGCCATGGCGCCCTGGAGCACGAGGTTCACCGCGGTGGGCGCGGTGCCGAAGATGGTTTGCCAGCGGACGGCGTGCGACTGGTCCACGATGCCGGCGGGCTCGGGCAGAGCGAATTGCGCGCCCGCCTGCGCGGCTCCGGGAAAGGCTTCGTTGTTGAAGCTGAAGCCCACGTCGCCGGGAAAGAGCGAAAAGGGCGGTGTGGTATTCGAGTAGTTGGGCATGGAGACTCCTGGAATGGGATGTAAATCGAAAGCGACGAATCACAGAAGCGGGCCGAAAATAAAAAAGCCCGAACTCGAGAGGTTCGGGCCTGCGACAGTGGTTCTTTGAGCCCCTACCGGGGGCTTGTCAGTTCCCTTTCGGGGAGCGGTCAGGTTCCCTGGAAGGGTCTGGCCATAATTCTACACCACGTATTATAGCAAAATTCTCCGCCGCGTGTCAAGAAAAATTTTAACAAAAATTAAGTACCAGTTATGTCAATAACTTGCGGCGAGTCACCGGGCGGCGGAGGCGCGGCGCGAGGCTCTTCGAAGCTTGAAGTTTTTGTTTTCGCTTGGCTCGCTTCCGTCGAGCATGGACCGGCTCCCACGGATACACGCCAATGAGAATCAGAACTAAACCCATGAGGGTGAGCCACAGCGTCGGCTCGATTCCCATGGCTCCGGGCGGAGGGTTGAAGCTGATGATGGCCCAACGGTCCAGGGAGATGGTGTAAAAACTCATGAAGACAATGGCGCCCCCTAAGAAGACGAGGATCAGTCTTGCCTTCCAAGGCTTCGGATTCGCGGGCCTCTTCATGGCTCTATTGGAAGGCAAGAAGCTCCACGGAGTCAAGCTGACTCAAGCTCAGGCGCGGGGCCGAGGCTCAGAGCGAGCTGCTTCAAGTGCGCGTTCGATCTGCGACGATGCCTGAAATGGCCGGGGGCTTCTCGGCGCGCGTCATGCGGAACGGTTTGGGCATGGGCATGCCTTCGGGGAGCGGGTCGGGCAGAATGTATTTCAGCTCCGCGGCGTTCGCCCCGGTGAGCTTCATCTCCAGCGAATTGACGTCCTCGCCGTCTTTTTCTTTGAAGGAAAGGATCTGACCGGTTAGCTGGGCATCGAAAATGGAGCGTGGTTCGCCGGCCTCCTGGTTGACGTGGGACACTTCCCCATCCTCTGAGAGATCCACCTCGCCACTGGCGAGGGTCCCGGCCAGCTTGCCATCCACGATTTTCAGTGTCACAACCGTGAAGGTTTTCCCTTCAAAAGAGGCTTTCCACGTGCCGGCAAAGTCGCGCGGCTCGGGCTTTTGCGGAGGCGCGTCGCGCACGGGGTCGGGCTTATTCTGTGGCGC
Source organism: Candidatus Acidiferrales bacterium (assembly GCA_035631855.1). Lineage (GTDB taxonomy): Bacteria > Acidobacteriota > Terriglobia > Acidiferrales > UBA7541 > DASQHY01. The sequence continues at coordinate 7,957 of DASQHY010000108.1, read as the reverse complement.
TTGAAGGCGCGGGGCCGCCGAGCTTGTGAGCCAGGCCACGCCGAGGCAAAGAAAAGCAATCGCCGCGCGCCTGGAGACCAGAAATCGGGGAATCGAGTCTCGGGATCTGCCTTTCGCCAGCCGCGAGGGCGCCGCGCAGGTTCTCAACTCAGTCATTGCCCCTCCTCACTGCCCGATGGAAGTGCAAAGCGACTTGATAGGAGCTCAGATTCGCGTGCCGCGGCACGGGTTGCACCGTAAAGGCCGCGAGGGCAGTGCAATGCCCATGGGTACTGTACGGCAGTACAGGGTGACACCTACTCAACTTCAGCCGAAAGTACTATTGCCCGGCCCTGTGGGCAAAGGGACACTAAATAAGGACAGGTGAGCGCGGTTCCCTAGTGAAAAAGCCTCATCGCTTCCCTTCAGCGTGGAAGTGCAGCGGTGACCAACAAGAGGAAGGTGGGGGAGTTACATGGCTTTTGAGTTGAAGGACAGAATCGGCGTCAGCAAAGTCTCCCAAACCACATTAACGGCAAAAACCCCCGGCGCCGCCGGAAGCACGGTGGCGGAACGCGCGCGCAATAAGAAGTCGGCCGATCCGGTGTGCATCGAGATGCCGGTGCGGGTGCGGGGAATCGGCGGCCTTCCAATTGCCGGAACCAACGAGATCGGGCAGGACTTCAGCGAAGACACGCGCACGCTCATCGTGATGGCCACCGGCGCCGTGGTGCGCCTGGCCACGCGGGTGAAGAAGGGGCAATTGCTGGGGCTCCGCCACTTGCGCACCGAGCAGGAAGTCTCTTGCCGCGTGATCAACGTGCGCAGCTCGGGGACGCCCGAGGATTACGTGGAGGTGGAATTCACGCAACGCGCCACAGGGTTCTGGGGGATTCGTTTCCCCAACGATCCGATGAGCGAGCCGCCGGTGGTGGAGGCCGCGCCCACGCCGGGCGAAGTGGAAGCGGAGCGGGTGATCTTCGGCGGGGGGCACACCGAGCGCGGGAACGTCAGCGTTCCCCCGTCCACGCTTGGCGCCGCCCCGGCAGAGGTGAAGGCCGAAGTGAAGATCGGTCCGGACCGGGGAAGCGCCGCCTTTTCAGGCCTGGCCAAGAACGAACTGGCGAAGGAAGCGCCGGTGGATGCGCCGGGGTTCAGCGGCCTGAGCAAGAGCGCGGAAGACGCGCTCCGCCAACAGCAAGGTGAGGCCCAGACGAACATCATCTCTTTCCCCGGTCCGTCCACTCACCAGGAAAAAGCCGATATTTTTGCTCCGGCAACGCCGCAGCCGATCCCCCTGGATTTTTCGCCGGTGGAGGAAGGCGCCCGGGAATCCACCCAAGCCGACGCGGCGGCGGAACACGCAGCCATCGCCAGAGCCATCGAGGAAAAGGCTGCGCGCGAAAAAGCCGAGAGCGAACGGCAAGTAGCGGAGCGCACTGCGGCGGAACGCCTGGCAGCGGCGCACGCGCAGTTTGAGCGCATTGAAGCTGAGAAGCGCGCCGAAGCGGAACGCAAGGCGGCGGAGGCCAAGGCGGCCAAAGAGGCGGCCGAGCGAGCCGCGGCGGAAGCCAAGGCGGCCAAAGAAGCAGCCGAGAAAGCTACGGCAGAAAAAGCCGCCGCCGAGAAGGCAGCCGCAGAAAAGGCGGCGGCCGAGAAAGCCGCGGCGGAGCGACAGGTGGCCGCGAAACTCGAACAGGAACGCAAGGAAGCGGAACGCCGCGCTGCCGAACGAATTGCCGCCGCGGAACGCACCCGGATCCTCGCTGAAAAACAGAGAAAGCAGGAAGCCGAGCGGCTCGCAGCCGAAATTGCGGCGCGGGAGACGACCGATGACGTGGAGGTCACGCCGAGCCATGATGTAAAGCACACCGAGCCCGCTGCGGCACACTTGGAGGTTCACGCACGTGCGGTCTCCGGGGTTTCCGGACGAACCTCCGTGGGAACGGGACTTGGCGGAACCGCGTATGGAACGCTCGAAGAAGAGATCCAGCGAGACCGCGCAGCGCTGAAGACCTTCAAGGGCAAGGGCAGTCACCCATATTTGTTGGGGGCAGTGGCAGGGGCGGTATTCGCGATTCTGGGGGCGGGCGGCTGGTGGTACCTGCACAACAAAGGGGACGCGACACACACGGGGGCGCCGAGTTCCCTGCCCTCCAGTACGGCCAGCGTGTCGGCTCCAGCAAGTCTTGCAAGCAACGCGAACGTCAGCGTTGCAAGTTCGTCGACCAGCGCGGGCCCAACAGGCGCGCCTGTACGGCCGCAGCCGCCACAGCCTCCGGCCGAGAGCAAGAAAGTTGACAACCGAAAGGCAGCCAACACAAAGGACAACGCAACTCTAGAAGCAGCCGCCGCGAGCAAACTTGCCAAGGATGCCGCTGCAGATACTGCAAAGCCCGCCGACACCCAAGGTAAACCCGCATTGAAGGCTAAACTCAGCGCGCCGGTGATGGTGAAGCACCGTGCTTCCTCTGCAGATGTCTCCGCCCCGGATATCGGGGCGGATCCCCTGAGTGGGACCGCCGCGTCTCCGCTGGGAGGTGCACTCGGCGCGGTGAGCAGCCCGAGTGCTCCGGCCGCTCCGCCAACGGGCGGACATGCGGTGCCGCCGCACCTGGTGAAATCAGCGGCGGCCGAATATCCAACCCTGGCGCGGCAACGGCACATCGAGGGCGACGTCGTCGTGCAGGCGGACGTGGATGTCACTGGGAGAGTCGTTTCGGTGAAAGCCATCTCCGGGTCGGAACTGCTGCGGCAGGCGGCGTTGGATGCCGTGCGCCAGTTCAAGTACTCCCCGGCGCAACTCGACGGCTCGCCCACGACCGCGCAGGTCGTGGTCACCGTGAAATTCCGAACCAAGTAAACACGCGGGACGGGATTGGCGGTACTCTCCATCGGTAGTTCCCAAACCATCCTACGAAGGTGACGCATCCACGCCGGCCTTGGCCCTCGCGCGGTTACTCCTTGACATCATCACTTAAATTAAATATATGTGTACGCCCCGGCAAGACACCGGCACTTGCAGGTAAGTTGTGTGTCTTCCTCTTGCGCCCCGGCGCTGGGGCCTGCAGGCTTGGCCGGCAGAAGTCTGAGGTGATCCGATGAAGAACGCATGGGCTCGGGTGTACGCGGGAACGAGAATGCTTGCGGTTATCGTAATTCTGGCTGGCGCGCTAGGAAGCGCGGGCGTGGCTGCTGCGCAAGCGCCCCCGGGCGGGGCTCCCGCGAGAAAACCGGGGAAACTCGAGGGGAAAATCATCGCGGACAAAGACGGAAAGCCGATTCCCGGCGCGGTTGTCATCGCGCGCTGCGGCACGAATGGGGAACACGAGCTTATTACCCGCACGGACCGCGACGGCATGTACGAGTTCAAAAACATTCCTGCGAACGACACCAACTGCCTGGTGCACGCGGCGAAGTATCTCTCGACCCAGGAAAATGCGGATGCCAAACTGGAAGCGCGAAAAAAGATCGCGACCGCTCAGCAACAGGAGTCGGCGCTGGCGGATTTCAAAGCGCTGCATCCCACGGACGAAAAGGCGAAGACCACGGACAAACGCGTAAAGAATTTCTCCTTTCAGAGGGCGCTGGAGAGCCTGGATCCGCAATGGAAGGCATACGAAACGCGTACGCTCAACAGCATCCCCGTCCCGGGCGACGGAAGCACGGCGAATGCAAGCGACCTGCGTCTGCCGGAGCGCGCGGCAGGGGTCGGCGAGTTTGCCCGGGCGATTATCGGCTTCGAACAGAGCGGGGCGAGCTCGGCGCCCAGCGTGCAGAAGTACTTCACGGACCTGTGGCTGAGCATCCCCGCTCCCTTTTTGCCGCACGCGTGGAAAGATCCGAATTTTGGGCCGCGCACGCAGCTTTGGGGAGACATCCGCGTGACCAGCACGCCGCAGCAGGTGCAAAGCTCGATCGGCGAGTTCGCCATCGGCTTCGCCAACCAGTTCGGGGCGCTGAAGGTGAACGAAGTTGCGCAGGCTTCCGAATTCCTGGCCGGGGTGGAAACGCGCCTGCTGGACTGGGGCGTAACGCAAAGCCGCCTGCTGAGTTTCGACCAGACCACGCGCGAGCGCTTTGGGCTGTACTTCACCGCGGGGTTTGGGACGATCACGCCGTTCAATCCGCGGGACACCGTGCAGGTATTCAACAACCCCGCGCCGGGCGTGGAGCCCGTATTCGACCAGCAGATCGCCGCGCTGGGGCTTACCAGCCAGCTCGCGGGAAAAAGGTTCGTTGCCTTTGCCTCACAGGACCGCGACAAATTCTTCCGCCAGTATTACGCCGGAATTCGGCTGAAGACGTTTTACTACGACCGGGACACGGACGAGCCGCAGCGCCGCTTCCCCGCGACACTCGATGTGGTGTTCGGCCAGAACGAAGCGGTCACCGGAGGGCGGCTGCATCGTATGGTAATGAGAATCGAGGGATTTTATCCGCTGCCTTATAGCGAGACCAATTTCATGTACCTATTTGGCACGGCTGATTTGATCCTGAGCCGCGCGCATATCAATAACGCCGTCATCCTACAACCCGCGACGAACAACCCGGCGATTCCCGATCCCACGATCTTGCTGATCTCCACGCCGCAGCTTAATCGCGACCACTACCGCATTGGTGTGGGAATGGATTTCCTGCAGGTGATCAGCAAGATCAAATCGAAGAACGACAACAAGCCGAAGCCGTAGCGTCGCAATCCTCGCGCATAGCAAAGGTCGCTCGGCCGCAGGGCCGCCATGCGGCCGCGTCGTACGCGGCAGATATTGCCAAGCTGAACACAGCGGGAACAACCTTCACGCGCGCATTGGTATCCTAGTAGAGGCGACCCAGCCAGGGAGTTCGATCACCACGCACAACCGAAAAGGAGAAATCTCATGCGCAAGTTCGTTTTCCTCTTGGGGCTCGTACTGTCAGCAGCCGGATTGATGCACGCTCAGTCGGTTGACGCCGTTGCGCCGGAAAGTCCTTCCGGGGGCAGGCAGGCCAAGTCAAGCGACCAGCCGGCCGTGGAGGTCTTTGCAGGCGGCGGGCTGATGAGAGACGGCGCCACCTCCGGGAACACGCTTTACGGCGGGCTGCAGTTTGAAGGCAGCTACAATTTTCTCGAACACCTGGGGGCCACGGCGGACCTGAGCTGGGAACACCGCAGCATCGCGGGGGTCGGCATCTCGCAGTGGCACTACCTGTTTGGGCCGCGTTACTCCTGGCGCAAAGAGCGAGCCACCCTGTTCGGCCACTTCCTGCTGGGCGGCAATTCTCTGCGGGCCGGCGGGGGCTCGACGAGCGGATTTGCGTTTGGCATGGGCGGCGGAGTGGACTACAACGCGACGCGCAACATTGCCATCCGCGGGTTTCAAGTGGACTACATTCCGAGCCGGCTGGCTGGAACGTGGTTCCACGATTTCCGAGTGGGAGCCGGCGTGGTGTTTAAGATCGGCCGGGAGTAGATTCACCCGGCGGCCTTGGCAGTGGGCAGAAAATACGAGCGGTAGTCGCGCGCGTATTGGTCAAAGGAAATGGCCGGACGACCGGTAAGCAGCTCGACGTTGTGTGAAACGCGGCCGGCGGCGCCGGTACGGTAATACTGGAAGAGCTCGAGCAGGGCGTCGGCGGCTGCCGGAGACATTCCGGCGGAGAGGGCCGCCTTGCGGAAATCCGCCTCGGAAATGTCCACGAAGGAAATCTCGCGGCCGGCGGCGTCGGAAAGCTTCTGCGCGATTTCTTCGTAGGTGAGCGCTTCAGGACCAGAAAGATCGTAGGCCTGGCCGGCGTGGCTGGTCTCGGTGAGCACCGCGACGGCGACGCGGGCGAGGTCGCGGACGTCAATGTGGCTGATGCGGGCGTCTCCCGCGGGAAGGTAGAAGGCGGCCTGGACGCGAATGGTCTCGGCATAAAATGTGGAAAGGTTCTGCATATAGCCATTGGGACGTAGAAGCGTGTAGGGGATTCCCGATGCGGCGATTGCCTTTTCCACCGGACGGTGAATCTTCGCGAAGCTAAACGCCTCGCTCTCCACTCCCCAGACCGAACTCTTGACAATCTGAACGACGCCGGCGCGCTTGGCTTCGCGGACCACGTTGAGCTCGAGCTCGGTTTGATGCGGAACGTTGCCGGAAATCAGGAAGACCCGGTCCACGCCACGGCCGCCCGGTCCTTCAAGCGCGCACGCGATGGTGTCCGGCTTGGCGAAATCGAGTGCTACGCCGTCAATGCCGTTGCGCCGCGCCTCTTCCGCTTTCAACTGCGTGTAGTAGGCCGCGCGGAATTTTGCCCCCAGCGCCTGCAGCCGCTTGACGATTTCCGTGCCGACGGTTCCGCCCGCTCCCGTCACCAGAATCATGCCATTCTCCTTCCCTGCCCGCTGCGCATTCATCCCGCCCAGCGGCCCGCGTTACAACTAAGTGTACTCTCGGTTAGATGAAACGAGGAAGAAGCAGTTATAGGAGCTAAAGAATAGTTGGGTGAAGATTGCAACAACTGCCGCTATTGCCAGCGGCAAGTCGGCGAGGTCTGCACTCCTCCGAGTCAGGGAGTGACTGTGCCGGAGAAAAGGGTCAGGTCTCTCCGACGTGTCGGAGAGACCTGAGCTAAAGCGGCGATGGTCTACAGGCTTACAGCTTGGACACGGTAGCGCCGGATTTGTTGGCCACCCAGATGCACACCCCGTCGAAGGCCAGTCCTTGCGGAGTAGATCCCACGGCGAAGCTGCCCACAAGACTGCCGTCGCTGGCGCGCAACTGGGTAACGGTGCTCGCGCCGCTGTTGGTCACCCAAATGTTGGCACCGTCGAAGGCCACGCCTGCCGGGAAATTCCCAACATTGAACGTCCCCACCAAGGAGCCGTCGTTGCCTCGGAGTTCTGTGACGGTGTTGGTGCCGCCATTGGCCACCCACACGTTGGTGCCGTCGAAGGCAATGGCAGTTGGGGAAGAGCCGACGTTGAACGTGCCTAAGGCGTTGCCGCTGATGCCGCCTAACTCGGTGATGGTGTTGTCGCCGCTGTTGGCCACCCACATATTGAAGCCGTCAAAAGCAATGGCTGAGGGCGATGCTCCAACAGCGTATTTATTCCTGAGTGCACAGTTCGAGGCCGATACGACGGTCACGGTGTTGTCGCCGCTGTTGGCCACCCACACGTTAGTGCCATCGAAGGCCACACCAGTGGGGCGGTTCAGAGCAGCGTTGAACGTACACATCGCCTGGCCATCGCTGGCGCGCAGCTTACTGACTGCATTGCCGCTGTTGTCTGCAACCCAGACGTTGGCACCATCAAACGCGATGCCTTGCGGTGAGCCTCCTACGGTAAAACTGCCCAACACTGCGCCGTCGCTGGCGCGCAGCTTGGTGACAGTGCCACTACCGGAATTGGTCACCCAAATGCTTCCGCCATCGAAAGTTACTCCGAATGGTTGGAGCCCTACCCCGAAGGCTGCACCAGTCTGGTTCGCAGGATACCAGCGGAGCGTGGCGATCTGCATGCGGTTCGGCCCCACGGGCCCTTCCGGACCGGTTGGGCCTTGTGGTCCCTGCGGACCTGACGGGCCTTGAGGACCTGTTTGTCCTGTGGCCCCAATGGGTCCCGCCGGGCCTTGCGGCCCAACGGATCCTGTTGCGCCAGTGGGTCCAGCGGTCCCTTGTGGTCCTGCCGGGCCGGTTGCGCCAGTTGCGCCTGTATCGCCCTTGAGGCCTTGAGGACCGGTCGCGCCAGTTGCCCCTGTTGCGCCCGTGTCGCCTTTCAGGCCTTGAGGACCGGTAGCTCCAGTTGCGCCTGTGTCGCCCTTGAGGCCTTGAGGACCGGTCGCGCCAGTTGCCCCCGTTGCGCCCGTGTCGCCCTTAAGGCCTTGCGGTCCGGTAGCGCCGGTTGCACCTGTGAGACCTTGAGGACCGGTAGCTCCAGTTGCGCCAGTGTCGCCCTTGAGGCCTTGCGGTCCGGCGGGTCCTACTGCGCCTTGCGGGCCAGTAGCGCCGGTTGGTC
>DASQHY010000107.1:0-72355 GCA_035631855.1 Candidatus Acidiferrales bacterium | reverse complement strand
GTACCTTTTCCGGAAATACGTCAAGCACTATCGTGAAGATCAGACAGGAACCCTTTTAGAGATGGTGCGATGCAATAAGGGGAATACGGCAAGTTCCAGATTGGAACAGTTGGTTGCTCCAGCCGGTATCCTACATTCCTGCACGGCCGGGGTCACAGACCGTCGTGGGCGACACCTCATGGGTAGCTTCGGCGAAACTGCGGGAGAAGAATTTGTGCCGGTAAAAAAGTCTGAGCCCCGCCAGCGTAAACCGGCGGGGCCCAGATTCTTTGCGGATGTGAATCAGCCCTTTACTTTGATCTCCACGGGCTTCAGCAACTGGAACTTGATGTGCGCCTCGGCAGGGATGGTGATTTCTTTCTTGCCGGTTGCTGCAGCGCCACCTGCTCCCGCGCCTGCTCCGGCGGCTGCTCCAATCGCGGCGCCTTTCCCTCCGCCGAGGATTCCGCCCAGGAGCGCTCCTGCTGCGGCGCCGCCACCGATGAACTCGGCATTATGTTTGGCGTGGCCCTTACCGGACTCGCCAAAGGAATTGGTCTCCACCTCATAGGTCTTTCCACCCACTTCGACCGAGGTGAGCGTGATAGCCAGCCGCGCCGGGGCGTGCAAACGCCCTGACTCCTTGGCATCAATGACCCGGCCAACGACGTGGGCGCCCTTGGGAATTACCGTCTTGTCTCCGACCACGACGGGCTCAGAGATGCTCGCGGCGAATGAATCTCCCACACTGTTCTTGTTGCTGACGAGGGTCTCATCAATGGTCACGCTGAGATGCGTTCCCTCAGGAACCGTGACCGGCTTCGGTTCAATCACTCTGCTCAACAGACCGCCGGACTTTTCGCTCTCATCCTTTTTGGTGGTGTCGTCCTTTGCGGCATCGGACGCCTGATGCGCGCATCCACCCAGCGCAAGCAGGGCCGACACAGCAGTGGTCAGCCAGACCTTTCGATAGACAAGGGACGTTGACATTTCACACCTCCACGCTGATATCCCATCATAATCCGATAGCATGTAGTTCGCCAAAGCCTTCTTCACGTTAAATACGGAAAAATCATACTGTTATGCGTCGGACGGTTCCTGGCGGGTGTGTAACTTCTACCAGTTGAGCACTCGCATCCCGCTCAGAGCCAACTCCTAATTCTCCCTGTAAGTGCAGCCGAGCGCTGGCAGAAATCTATGACAGCGTCGGAAAGGCCCGCCTCCCAACGTACGCGGATGGAAAACTCATCGGCTCCCAAATACAAGTAGAAAGGGGAGATAGCATCCGCAACCGAGGTCAGTTCGCAGCGGCAGCGATCCTGCAAGGATTGTCGCAGGGGCACCTGTGACCGCCGGACCCTTGAGGGCAACGGCGCGGCGGTCGTGCAGGGCCTCTGCAAAACTGCCCGAGGAGGACTGGAATGAATGTCTCGCGTCGCATCGTTTCCTGGATGGTGCCACTGGCCGCGATCTTACTCGGAGTCTCCGCCCGTAGAGCCGACGCACAAGAACCGCAACCTTCACCTTCGCCGTCCTTGACCACTGTGCCCGCCGGCACGCGCTTCCTGGTGCGTCTGGAAGATGAACTGACTACTGCAAGAATTCAAAAGAACAAACGCTTCAAGATGCACACGCTTGAGCCGCTGGAGGCCGGAAACGGGATGGCCGTTCCAGCCGGCGCCGAAGTCCGTGGTCATGTCAGCGGCGTCGAGCCGGGCGGGCTGACCGGCCGCGCGCGGTTGTGGCTGACGTTTGACGAGATCCATGCCCCTTCCGGCAAATTGCCCCTCGTGGCCAACGTCGCAAGTGTTCCCGGCGAACACAGCGTGAAACCGGGTGACGCCAAGGAAGGAGAGATCGAAGCGCGCACCAGCAAGGGACGCCGCGAAGCGGAGTCCGCCGCGGCTGGCGCGGCGATGGGAGCGGCAGCCGGCGCAGCGCGCGGTGGCGGCAAAGGTGCAGCGATCGGAGCTGCTGAAGGGGCCGCTGCGGGGTTCTTGGTTTCTTCCGGCATGGGACAGGAGCTGGATCTTCCCAAAGGCACAAAGCTCGAATTGGAATTGCTGCGTCCTCTCAACCTGAAGACGAAGTAGAAAAGACTTCCGTCTCTTCCAGGCTCGCCTGATTCTTCGGCTCCAACCAGGCTGGGGCCGGAGGCTTCCTCGCGCCAAAAAGCATTGGCCGCGGGATGTGTCCTTCGCTTGGCAATCCCGACCGCTGCTGATAGATTCAGAGTGGACCCCCAGCCGCCTAAAGGACGCGAAGGATGGCTAGCGAAACCAAGACCGCTGCCCGCGCGGCTTCCGCGACGGAGCAAAAACCAAAAGACCGCATCCTGGTGGTCGAAGACGAGGACAATGCCAGGCGCGGGTACGAACTCATGCTGCGCGGATGGGGCTATGAAGTGCTGGGGTGCCCCAGCGCGGAAGAGGTGCTGGAGCACTACGGCGAATTTCGGCCCGCGGCGTTGCTGGCCGACATCGGCCTGCCGGGCATCAACGGCATCGAGCTTCTGGGCAAGCTGGGCGATGAGCTGAAATCGGTTCCTGCGATTATCATTACCGGAGACGGGAGCGAGGAGCGCGAAGTCGAGTCCGTGCAAGCGGGAGCCTTCTGGTTCATCAAGAAGCCGCTCAAGGCCACCGTCCTGCGAGCGCTCCTGGACCGGGCGCTGAGCCGCGCGCGCGACCAGCGCCACATCGCCGCACTGACGAAACAGTTGCGCGAAGCGGGACGCCTGGGCGAACTGGTGGGCGCGTCAAAACCCATGCAGGAGGTGATGCGGCTGGTGGAATTGGCCGCGCCGTCTTCGGCTTCGGTGTTGATCACCGGCGAAACCGGGTCCGGCAAAGAAATCCTCGCGCGCACGATTCACAAACTCTCTCCGCGCGCCGAGCGAACTTTTGTGGCCATCAACTGCTCGGCGATTCCGGAAACGCTGATGGAAAGCGAGATCTTCGGACACGAGCGCGGCGCCTTTACCGGCGCAGCGGAGCGCCGCATCGGCTGCTTCGAGCTGGCGGATGGGGGAACGCTGCTGCTCGACGAAATCGGTGAAATGCCGGCGCCCACGCAGACCAAGCTGCTGCGCGTGCTGGAAGACCGCAAAGTGCGCCGCCTGGGAAGCAAGAGCGAGACACCGGTGGATGTGCGCGTGCTCGCGGCCACCAACAAAGACCCGGAGCTGGCCGTGGCGAAAGGATTCTTGCGCCAGGATCTGTACTTCCGGCTGAACGTCTTCCACATTCATCTGCCACCGCTGCGGGAACACAAAGAAGATTTGCCGCTGCTGGTCGAACACATGCTCCGCGATATCAACAGCAAGCACGGCAAGCAGGTCCGCAACGTCGGCGCCGAGGTGATGGATGTCTTCTTGAGCTACACCTGGCCCGGCAATGTCCGCGAGCTTCGCAATGTCCTCGAGCGCGCGGCCATTGTGTGTGACCGCGACATGATCGGCCGCGCGCATCTCCCCACCGACTTCGGCCGCACCCAGGCCGGCTCGGCGTCGGAGCTGTCCGGCATTCGCTTTCCCATCGGCACCACGGTGGACGCGGCCGAGCGCGAGCTCATCCTGCAAACTCTTTCGGCCACCAGCAACAACAAGACGCGGGCCGCCGAGTTGCTCGGCATCAGCCTCAAAACACTCCACAACAAGCTGAAGGAGTACGGCGGAGACCGCGCCGAAGCGGAGTAGTGGATGATACGACTCCGCCTGCGAACCAAACTGACGCTGAGCACGGCGCTACTTACGCTGGTGGTGGTGGCGTCGCTGTCCGCGGTGTATGTCGCGCGGCTAACCTCGCAGGTGATCCGCCAGGCCAACGACCGCGCCGGTTTTATCAGCAAACAAGTCTTCTCTCAGGCGCGGCAAGCGCTGATCGACGCCGGCACTCGCGGGCTCCGGCCTGAGTCCGACAGCGCGGCGGACATGCGTGAGTACGTTCAGCGCACTTTTGACCGGAACGCTGGGCTGTCTTCGGTGATCGAGGCCGCAGTAGGCTATTCCACGTCGATTTATGAAGTCACAATCGTGGACCGGGACGGCGTGACTTTAGTGTCCAGCGACACTTCTCTTTCTGGCCGTACGGTTCTGCGGCGCACCCCGCTGGACAGTTTGGCGCGCAGCGGATTTCTCCGGCAGATGGGAGTGCTGTACGGCCCGCCACGCGTGTATGAAGTCTTATTCCCATTCGATCTTGACGGCGAGCCCTTCGGCGAGTTTCGTGTCGGGGTGAGTTCGGTCCTGTTGCGCGCCGAAGTCTCTCCCGCGCTGCGTTCCGCGGGACTGGTGGTGCTGGGCGCGCTGATTGGTTCGACGCTCCTTGCCGCGGCCGTCAGCGGCTTCATGCTCGCGCCGCTGACTACCATCTCCGCCCAGCTCGACCGCATTTCCGCGGGACAATATGACCCCTCGCCCGGGCCGGTGAAGGAGGGCGGAGACGAGCTGGCCCATGTGAGCCAGAAAATCTCCCAGGTGGGGCAGCAATTGCGCGGCGTTCACGAGATCTTCAGCTCGATGCGCGAGAACTTAAATCAGGTGATGGCGGGTCTCGAAGACGGGCTGCTGCTGTTTACCAGCGACGCGCGCGCCGTAATGGTGAGCCCTGCGGCGCAGAAGTTTCTCGGAGCTCCTTCCGATCACTTCCTGGGACGCCGCGCACCCGATATTTTTCCACCCGGCCATCCGCTGCGCGGCGCGTTGCAACTCGATGGGGACGGTTTGCATCCGGTGGCTGGAGCCGAGGCCGAAATCACCACACCGGAGGGCCCCAAGCGCGTGGGAGTCAGCGTGCAATTGATCGCGGAAAAGGGAACGCGCATGGCCATGGTGAGGCTGCGCGACCTCGATTCACTGGAGAGCATTGACACACAGCTCCAGATTGCAGAGCGGCTCTCCTTGCTGACGCGCGTGACTGCCGGCGTGGCCCACGAGTTCAAGAATCCTCTGAATTCCATGCGGCTCTGGCTGGAGACGCTGAAGGAAGCTTTACCTGAAGACGGGGAACTTCCGAAACAGGCAGTGCAGGTGCTCGACAGCGAAATCGACAGGCTGGACAATGTGGTCAAGCGTTTCCTGAATTTTACGCGCCCCGTCGAGATTCATCTGGAGGAAGTACAGCTTGCGGACATTCTGAAAGAGGTGCTCCGAGTCGCCCGGCCGCAGCTCGAGCGCGCCAAGGTTCACCCCGCGGTGCTGCTGCCCATTGACGTTCCGTCGGTGAACGTAGACCGGCAGCTCATCAAACAAGCCATCCAGAACCTTGTCTTAAACGCTGTGGAAGCCATGCCCAACGGAGGAAACCTCTCCGTGGTCCTCAGCCGGCGGGGCGACATGGCGGAGATTTCCATCGGTGACACTGGGACAGGCATTCCCCCGGAGCACCGGGTGAAAATCTTCCAGCTTTTTTTTACAACGCGTCCCGGAGGCAGCGGCATCGGTCTTGCGGATACCTTTCGGTTTGTACAATTGCATAACGGTTCGATAGACTTTACTTCGGAGGTCGGGCGGGGCACCACCTTCCGGATTGAGCTTCCGCTGGCACACTGATGATGATCCCCAGCCACAACAGTGATCCGGCACGCGCCAATGCTCTGCCGCGTGCCGGAACCAGTGCGCAAGCCTGGCAATGGGCGGTGTTTGCGGTATGCGCCGGTGCGGTATTGGCCGGCACCGGCTGCGTGAAAAAGACGGTTCATGCCGCGCCGAACCTTTCGGCGGCCGCATCGGCTTCGCGCCCGCGTCTCCCTGCAAAGCGGCCTCACCCGGCGGGTGCGGTCCTCGACGCACCTCCGGATCTGCAAATCGTTACTCTTCAAGTCATCACGCTGCCTGTAGTGCGGACAGCGCCACCCCGGCCGCACAACGGCACAGGCCTGGCGCCCACGACGACCGACCCCGAGCCGGTTGACTCGCGCCCCGCTCCTCCCCAGCTCTCGCCAAGCATGTCTCCGCAGGAGCAAGCCGCCGCACAAAAGCAGACCAATGAAAGCATCGGTGCCGCGGAGCACCACCTGCAATCGGCGCTGGGCCGCCAGCTCACTCCGACGCAGTCTGACCTCGTGGAAAAGATCCGCGGATTTCTAGGGCAGGCCCGCGAGGCCATTCGCGACGGCGACTGGCTCCGCGCCAGGACCCTCGCGCAAAAGGCACAAGTCCTCTCCGCTGAGCTCGCCAATTCTCTGTAGAGATTCCCCGGAAATTCTGGAAAAGCACCCGGTCGCCGGGGCGCGAGATGGGATTCTTTTTTCCAGTTTGCGAAATGCCCTTCCGAACCCTCAGTGCGCTAAGATGAGCGCATGCCCGCCTACGACGTCGCCATCATCGGCGGAGGAATCATCGGTAGTTCGATCGCGTGGGAACTCGCGCGCAACAAGCTCCGCGTCGTGGTGCTGGATCGTCAGCAGCCGGGCCTGGAAGCTTCCTGGGCCGCGGCGGGAATACTCTCTGCGGCGCCGGAGAGCCCGGGAGCATTTCCGATGGTGTCGCTGGGGCGAGCAAGCCTCGGGCTCTACCCGGAGTTTGTCGCCGCGATTGAAGAAGAGTCCAGAGAAAGAGTGGGGTTCCGGCCGAAAGGCACGCTGCAAGCGTTCTTCGCGAGGGACGCCGAGCAGGAGTTGAGCACGCTCATCGCGCTGCACCATGGGCTGGGACTCGCTGCCGAAGCGTTGCGCACCGAGGAAGCGCGCGAACTCGAGCCGTCGTTGAGCGCAGAGGTTCTGGCCACGGCGTTGCGGCCGGAGGAAGCTTCGGTGGACAATCGCGCACTGACCCGCGCCACGATCCTCGCGGCGCAGCGCGCCGGAGTGGAATTTCGCGCACCCCTGCGAGTGAATGGTCTTCTTCGTGAGGAGAACCGCTGCAGCGGTGTCGCCACTTCAGGAGAGCGCATTGCCGCCGGCACGGTGGTGCTCGCCGCAGGTTGTTTTTCGGGAGAGATTGCCGGAGGGGCCTCCTACGCGCCGGTGCGCCCGGCGCGCGGGCAAATGGTGGCGCTGCGTGCGCCCAAGGTACCCATCGAGCGCGTGCTGTGGTCCGAGCGCGTTTATATTGTGCCGCGCGATGATGGGCGTCTGGTGGCCGGCAGCACGGTGGAGTACGCCGGGTTCGAAAAAGGCCTCACGGCCGCGGGTCTCGAGGAAATCCTCAGCGCTGCGATCGAGATTGCGCCGGCCCTGAAGGATGCCGCGATTGAAGAAACCTGGTCGGGGCTGCGGCCTGATTCGCCCGACCATCTCCCCATTCTCGGCACGACGGATCTGGAGGGTTTCCTTGTGGCCACGGGCCACTTTCGCAGCGGCATCCTGCTTGCTCCCATCACGGCCAAACTCATCCGCGAATGGATTACAGAGAAAAACGTGTCCGTAAACTGGGAAGCGTTCAGTCCGCTGCGCTTCCAGGAAGCGCAGCGGGTTGCCGCGGAACACACTCGAGGACACCAAGGCCGCTAAGGGACCTCAGTGGTAAGACCTTCCAAGAATCAGTAAGGGACGGCGCGGCGGGTACGAACCGGTTCGCGGCTATTCGCCCCGGGAAGCGCGGTTGCGTGACCCGGATCGCTGAACTGTACCTTATCCGAATCGAGGTAAAGCGCGCGGTTGAGCACGACATCAACCGTCGTGCCGCGCGGCAATTCGAGTTCCGGCCCGCGCGTCAAGAGCACGGTGGCAAGCCCGGCGGCGGCGCCGACGCCCGCGCCAATTCCTAAACCCTTTCCTCCGTTGCCCGCGGCGCTCCCGATCGCTCCTCCAATGCCCGCGCCGGCGAGCGTAGTTCCAATGACCGTTCCGACATCAGACGTCTTGTCGGAGTCGCCTTTGACCTTGCCCTCGTTGTCCACGGATTCATTTCCGCCGCCGCCGGTGTTGGTGGGCACGGCGTTGAGGTCCACCGTATAGCCATTCGGCAGGATCATGCGGTTCAGGCGGACGCGAATTTCGCCGCGGCCCTTGACGCGTCCGGCCCGCTTGGCTTCCAGGATCTCTCCCTGCACATAGGAACCCGCAGGGATCACGATGCGGTTTTCCTGCGTGATGGGGAACAGCGTCTCCAGATACACGGGATCGCCGGGCTTGGCGTTCCGGGTGCTGATGCTGTTGTGGAGAATCAGCGGAAGACGGGTCCCCGACGGAACAACGATTTTGTCTGCGCGCGAGGAGACCTTGACCGTCCCCGTCTGAGCGGGCGCGGCGGGCTTCAGCGGAGGCGGGGCCTCGGTCTGCGGGCCCGGCTGTTCCTGGGCAAGGCATGTACCCGCGAGCGCCAGAACGGCTAGTTCGAGAAGAACACGGCGAATGATGCCTTTTGGCTGGTTCATGGCGGTCCACTCCTTCGCACACATTTGCGATGCGCCAACGCGCCCTGCGGATGCCTTAGTATAACCCCGGCGGAACCTGTGGCCAACGCCGGGACTACTTCTCGGCCTTCGCGCGCATGGCTTTCTCGCCCGGTTGACAGCGCAATTGACGGCGGCGCGGCGTGCGCTTAGTCTGGAGTCCAAGGCACGCGACAGGAGCTCCCATGGCGAAGCTGGCGTTGGTCTATGGCATGAGGTTGTTTCCCGCGGACGAATTGGCGGAGGTTCAAGAAGCGGTCGTCACATTAAAGGGCGGGCGAACGTCGCGCATCACCTTGCATCTGATTGAGGGGAGCAAAGAGGAGATCGAGGCAACATTGCAGCAGTCGATGGAAGCGTTCTTTGAGATGTATCCCGAGATTTAGGGGAGCGGGCTCCAACCTGTTTTCTATCTCCCATCCAGGTTCTCAGGCTTGTGCGGTCAGCGGTTGCCAAAATTCTCGGGATCGGCATTGGGGTCGCCGAGAGCATCCGAAATCAAAACGGTGGATTGGCCGGTAAGTTCGATACGCTTGCGGCACTTGCGGCAGGCCACCAAATCGTCCACGCGCACCATGTAGGACCGCGCGTTGGCGAAGCTCTTCTTGGCCTCGTCGTTCATCCCGCGGGGCATTTCCCTCTTTTTGGTACGCACGCGCCAGCGAACCGGATAGCTGCTCTCCCCGCGGCAGCTCGGACAGATCAGGGAAATGCTCTTGGTTTCTTCTTTTTCCGTATAGAATGCGCGGTCGTCCATAAGCTCAGCCGACTCCGCTTTCCGCAACCTGGTCCATTGTAGCAAACTCAAGCCCGGCATCCTTCCATCGCGGCAGCCAGTACTCCAGCGCGGTGAGCGTGCGCTGGCGGTCTCCGTTCAGCGCGTGATGATTGCCGTCGTGCAAGACCAGAATATCTCCCCCACGCTTCTGGCCGCCGCGGCGTTCGATATGCCCGACGATGGGCCGCATTCGCCGGATCAGCCACTCCGCAGGTTTCTCAAGCCAATCCCCGGGAATCAAAGTCCACATCACAACGCCGTGAAACTTCATTTCGGTGACGAGCGAGTCGAGAAACGGGCTGCGAATTCCGTACGGCGGGCGCATCCAGCGCGCGGATTGGCCGAGCGCTTCGCCAATCGCTTGCTGGCAATTCGAAAGCTCTTCCCGCAAGCGGGCGCGGCCAAGCCAGAACAGATTGGGATGAGTCTCCGTGTGGTTCCCGATGCAATGGCCGCGCGCGGCGACTTCGCGAGCCAGCCCGGGACAGGCGCGCACAAACTTGCCGACGAGAAAGAATGTTGCGCGGACACGATGCCGATCGAGCAAGTCAAGCAGGCGCGGTGTAATGGCCGGGTTTGGCCCATCGTCAAAGGTAAGAGCGAATTGGTTTGCCTTCCGCGTATGACGAACCGTCGGACCAAACAGTTGCGATTGCGGATACACCGCGCCCCACGCCGCGGTTAGCCCTGCGGCCGCGGTTGCCGCTGGTACAGCGATCACCCAAGGATTCACGCGGGCATTGTCGCACGCGACGTCACTCCTGAAAAGCCAATGCCAATTAGAAACGACTGTTCCGTTCCGGAACAATCTCCGGGTGAGTCAGATTCCCATCTCCAAACCGCCTATGTAACTGCTCTGTTTTCAGGGGCGTAATGGCAACTCCACAATCTCGAAAGGCCTCGGTCTTGCACGGAATCTGTTTTCTTGCCGGGGGTTCGTGTGAGCAGACGCAGGAAAACGGAGGGCGCAAACATCGCAATCTCGCGATCGCAGGTCATTGCGATTCTGGTTGCCGGTTGGGCGGTACTGTTTGTGTGCTGCGGCGTGCTTTCTGCCAAGCAGCAAGTCCCGGACTGGCAAGATCGCGTTCGCGAGCTTGTGAAGGCGCAACAGTTGGAAACCGCCATCAAGGTCGTGGACGACCGTCTCCTGGCGGCGCCCGGCGATGTGGAAGCCGAGGGATGGCGCGCGCGCCTGCTCACCTGGATGGGCCGGCTGCCGGAAGCCGAGGCGGAGTATCGCCAGGCACTCGACACGGCGGCGGATGACACCGACCTGCTGGAAGGTCTCGCCGGAGTGCTTGCGCGGCAACAACGGTTCGAGGAAGCGTTGCCGCTGCTGAGCCGCGCGATCCAGGTAGACCCTCGGCGAAGCGACGTGGTGCTGGCCCGCGGCCGCGTCCTGCGCACACTCGGCCGCCGCCGGGAAGCCCGCGAAGATTTCGCCGCGGCGATTTATCTCGATCCATCGAGCCGCGAGGCACGCGCCGGCCTCACCTCCCTTCGGCCCGAGCCACGCCATGAATTGCGCATCGGCTCGGATACCGACTGGTTCAATTATGCGGACGCGAATCAGGGACAGTCGGTGAGTCTTGCTTCACGCTGGTCCCCGCATTGGAGCACGAGTCTGGCCGGCACATTTTTTCAACGCGCAGGCTTCTCAGCGGACAAAGGCGCCTTCACCCTGACCGGGCGTTCCATGCACTGGGGAGCGCTCACCTTCGGAGGAGCCGCCGCACATGACGAAGGGATCGTTCCGCGCCGGGAAGGCTTTTTTGAATATGGCCGAGGCTGGCGAGTCTCCGAGAGAGGCTTTCTTCGTGGCGTGGAAGCGAGCGGCGGCCCGCACTGGTTCTGGTATTCGACGGCGCGCATCTTGACCGTTTCCGGCGCCACTTTGGTTTACCTCCCACGCGAATTTTCCTGGTCGGTCGCGTTGACGGGCGCCCGCAGCCGTTTTTCCGGCGTCCCCGCGGAATGGCGGCCCTCCGGCGCCACACGCCTGAACTTCCCGCTGGCAGGCTCGGGTGAGCGGCGTTTCACGGGAAATGTTTTCTTCGCAGCGGGCACAGAGAGTTTTGCCAACGTGGACCAACTCGGCCGCTTCTCTTCGCACACCTACGGCGGCGGATTCCGGCTTCGATTCACGGCGGCGCAGGACGTGGCGGCCTCCGCCGGCTATCAGAAACGCACCCAGGGGCGCACCGACACGGTGTTTGGATTCAGCTATGGCATCCGCTTTTGAGACATTTCGGAGACTAGGTCCGGCAGCCTTTGTCCTGAAGGCTATCGTGGCCGCGATCGCGGCCGACGCTTTGCTGCTCGGATTCATTTTGCTGCGCCGGGCGTACCGCAAACGCTATTTTGCGAAGCGCGACGCTTGCGTGTTCGAGTTCCGGCAAGATTGGGATGCGCTGATTTCCGGGAAGATTCCCTTCGAGCATTGGCGCCAGAAGCCCTTCCGTCGCCGCGTGGTCGAAGAGATTGCTCTGGACGCATTTGAATCGGCAGGTCCGGACGAATCAGCCCGCTTGCTGAAATTCCTCCGCGCCAGCGGCTTGATCGAGAAACGCATCTTCGAAGCGCGGCGGCATCGCGGCTGGCGGCGCCACCGGGCCCTGGTCGCGCTGGGCCGGACGCGCGCGCCGGAGGGCATCCCCGCGCTCGCGGAGGGGTTGCGCGATCGCGACTCCGAAATACAGCTTGCCGCGTTGCGTGGGCTCGGGCGCATGGCATGTCCCGAGGCGGCCGCGGAAATCCTGGCCTGGGTCGGGGAAGCCGGACTCAAGGTGCCGCCACTTCCGCTGCAAAACGCCCTCATCCAATGTGCCGCAGAGCGCCCGCAACTGCTGATTCCGTATCTGCAGCATGCCGAAGGTCCTGTGCGGGAGGTGCTCGGCCGCGTGCTCGGGGAAGTGGCCTCTCCCGCGATGGGGATGGAGCTCTTGCAGTTTGCCGACGACAACCTCGATGAATTGCGAGCCGCGGCAGCCCGCGGATTGTCGCACGCGCAAAGCGGACTGGCACTCGTGGCCCTGAGCGAGCTCGCCCAAGACAAAGTGTGGTTCGTGCGCCTGCGCGCCATCATCAGCCTTGGCAAACTGCATCAGCGCGGAGCCATCCCGGCGCTGCTGCGCGGCCTTTCCGATTCGAACCGGTTGGTGCGCCTGCGCGCCGCCGAGGGATTGGTGGAGTTTCACACCGACATGGTTCAGGTTTTCGAGCAGGCGGTCGCCACGCGGGACCGCTACGGCCTTCATGCGTTCCTGACCGCAGTGGAGAATGCAGACTTGCGGCACAAGATCGAATCCGAGATTGCCTCTTGCACGCACATCAAAGAGGAAGAAAAGCACCAATTGCTCGAAGTGCTTCTCACGGGAAAGCTCCCTTCGCCGCAGCCCGATTCCGCCGAAATTTCGGCGGCTGGAAGGGCGCATGCACCATGATTCACTTTCTGGAGATTGCCAACCAAGCTCTGTTCTACTACTACCTGGTCTGCAATCTGGCCTACCTGCTGATGCTGCTCACAGCCTTGAAGACGACGGCCGCGCACCAGAGGGACCTGCAGAGCCACCGCTTGGGATGGATCAAGGACACCCCGCTGGCACCTCCCATCACCATTCTCGCGCCCGCTCATAACGAAGAAAAATCCATCCGTGTGGCCGTGCGGAATCTCCTCGAATTGGACTATCCGGAAATCGAAGTCATCGTCATCAATGACGGTTCGGTGGACGGCACACTCGAAGAGCTAAACAAGGAATTTCGATTGCGCCTGATCCGCGTCGTCTATATTCCGCAGGTGCAGAGCGCCCAGGTAAAGGCGTTGTACCGTTGTGAAGCGGACCCTCGGCTTCTGGTGATAGATAAGGAGCCGGGAGGAAGCAAAGCGGACGCAGTGAACGCCGGGCTGAATGCGGTGACGTCTCCCTATGTCTGCGTTGTAGATGCCGATTCAATCTTGGAAAAGGATGCCCTTCTGCGAATCATGATCCCGATCCTGGCTGACCCCAAGCGCGTCGTGTGCGTGGGCGGAATTGTGCGCGTCTTGAACGGTTCGGAGATCGAAGAAGGGCATATGCGCCGGGTTCGCTTGCCGAGGAAAAGCATCGAGGTCATTCAGGTGGTGGAATACCTGCGCGCGTTCTTGATCGGGAGGGAGGCTTGGGCGCACGCCAACATGCTGATGATCATTTCCGGGGCATTCGGGGTGTTCCGCACGGAGTTGGTACGCGCTGTGGGCGGTTATCGCCCGTCCGCCATCGGCGAAGACTTCGACTTAGTGGCGCGAATGCACCGCCGCCTTCTCGAGCAGGGCGCCGACTACCACATCAGTTTTGTCCCCGACCCGGTTTGCTGGACCGAGGTCCCTGCCGACCTGCGCTCGCTTGCCCGGCAGCGCTCCCGCTGGCAAAAGGGGCTGCTCGACGTTCTCTGGCCGAACCGCGACATGCTGTTCCGGCCGCGCTATGGACGAATCGGTTGCCTGGCGCTTCCTTACCTGTGGGTGTACGAGTTGCTCGCGCCCGTGATCGAGTTGGGCGGCATCGTGACCATCGCTTTGGCCGCCTGGTTCGGTGTGCTGAGCCGCGGGTTCTTTATACAGTTTCTGATTTTTGGATATGCGTTCGCTACGGTGATTTCGATTGGCTCGGTCCTGCAAGAAGAGATGACCTACAAACGTTATAACGACTGGAAGGATGTGGCGCGCCTGGTGAGCTACTGCTTCTTCGAACACTTCCCCTACCGCCAGCTCCACATGATTTGGCGGCTTCAAGGCCTTTGGCAGTACATGCGCGGCGACGTGGTCTGGCGGCCCATGAAACGCCAGGGACTCGAATCCACTCCCGCCAAGAATCCAACTTAGAAACCAGCAGGTAGAGGCGCCGAGAACTTGGCGGCCGATTCTGGCGCCCCGTATAATGCCGGCCGTGCTGAAGGTCCTGGAAACTCCGCGGCTGATCCTGCGCCCGTTCGAATCCAACGACGCCGAGGCGGCGTTCGGATGGTTCGGCAGCCCGCTAGTGATGCGCTTCACGTCGACGGGTCCCGACAAGTCCCTCGAAGAGACGCAGGCGCGGCTGGCAAGGTATCGGGAGCACCAGCAGGCCCACGGCTTCAGCAAGTGGATGATCTTGGACCGCGAGTCAGAGACTCCGATAGGGGATGCGGGGCTGATCGATCTCAAGGACTATAGATGGATTGACCTTGGATATCGATTCGCGCCATCCCATTGGGGCAAGGGATTGGCGACGGAAGCTGCGTCTGCGTGGGTGCGCGCCGGGTTCGGCGAGTTTCACTTCGGCCAAATCAATGCGTTTGTTCATCCGCAAAACATCGCTTCGATTCGATTGCTGCAAAAATTGAACTTCCAAACCGTGCGGCGAGACACCATTATGGGCATGGATGCCATCCTGTTCGCCCTTCACGCCAAAGACGCCCGCGGCGCTGCGAAAAACTCACCGGACTAGCCGGCCCGGCAAGCAACAAACAGCACTGTAAGGCCAATTGTCCGTGACTGCGGCGAAGCCGCGGTCGGGGAGGGAAGGGCGAATTGTTTTTGGGCGGCGCTCAGAATGGGGGCGGGCTTCGGCGGATTAGGCAGCGAGGCAAGGAATCAGAGGAATGTTTCCCATACACTTTTCGCTAATCGTGCTTCCGGAGAGTTTGCAAGTCGATCCCCAGTTGCTGGCATTTCTTGTACAGGTGGCTGCGCTCGAGGCCCAGCGCCCGCGCCACGTTGGTCATGTGATGATTCTGGCGCTTCAACTCCGCCAAAAGCACTTCCCTTTCGAAGCCTTCCACGCGTTGCGCCAGCGTTCCATTCGCCGACTGGCTGGCATAGCTCGCCACTCCGGCGCCTTCGCTTTGCGGCAATGCCAGCCGCACATCTGCGGCGCTCACGGCATCGTCGCTGGAAAGAAGGACGATACGTTCGACTACGTTTCGCAGTTCGCGCAAATTTCCCGGCCAGGAGTAGCGCTTCAATTCCTCGATGGCTTCCGGGGCAAACTCCTTTTCCTTCCAGCCGTTCTGAGCAGCCACCTGAGCAGCAAAGTGCTTCGCCAGCGCTGGAAAATCCTCGGGGCGCTCGCGCAGCGGGGGAAGCGCAAGAGGAAAGACGTAGATTCGGTGAAACAGGTCGCGGCGAAAAGCGCCCTGCTTCACGAGGTCGTCGAGGTTGTGGTGCGTGGCAACAATCACGCGGACATCGACGCCGACCGGCTTGTCCCCGCCCACCCGCTCGACTTCGCCTTCTTCGAGAACGCGGAGGAGTTTTGCCTGCATGGCCAGCGGCATGTCGCCGATTTCGTCGAGGAAGAGCGTTCCGCCGTGAGCCTGTTCGAATTTGCCGAGGTGTCTGGCGGCGGCTCCGGTGAATGCGCCCTTTTCGTGGCCGAACAACTCCGACTCGATCAATTCCGCGGGCACCGCGGCGCAATTGAGCGTGATGAAAGGTCCGTCGTGCCGCGGGCTCTTCTCGTGAATAGCCCGCGTCACCAATTCTTTCCCTGTGCCGGTCTCGCCCAGGATGCAGACGCGCGTCTCGCTGGCCGCCACGCGCTCGATTTGCGTCATGACCCGCTGCATAGCCGGCCCCGTCCAGATGATTTCGTGTTTGCCGATGCGCTGGCGCAGTTCGCGGTTTTCCTGCTCGAGCCGTGAAATGCGCAGTGCGTTTTCGACGGTCACCAGCAACTTTTCGGTGGAGAGAGGCTTCTCGAGAAAATCGAGCGCGCCCAACCGCGTGGCGCGCACCGCCATCTCGACGTTGGCCTGGCCGGAAATCATGATCACGGGGACCTTCACGCCGGCAGCTTGCAAGTCTTTGAGCAACGTGAGGCCGTCTTTTCCCGGCATCACCACGTCGGAAAAAATTACGTCAAATTTCTCCGTGCGCACCAGTTCGAGAGCCCGCGTGGCGGAGTCGCACACGGTGGCTTCATGCCCCGCCAGCCGGAAAGCACGCGAAAGCGACGCCAGGGTGTTGGGGTCGTCATCAACGAGCAGCAGGTGAGCTTTGGCAGGCACGGAATTCCCTTCTGGGGTGCTCAACTCGCGGCACGCACGGCTTTCGCGGCGGGCGGCGCTGAAGCCGACATCACCGCAGGCCGCAGCGGCAGGTCAATGTGAAAGGTGGTGCCGCGTCCGGGCTCGCTCGAAACGGCGATGGTGCCGCCATGGTCGCTCACGACGGACTGCACGATGGCAAGTCCGAGCCCGGTGCCGTGATGCTTCGTCGTGTAGTACGGCGTAAACAACCGCGCGCACTCTTCTTGCGTGAGCCCTGTGCCCGTGTCGGAGACCTCCAGTCGAACTCCTCCCTCGCGCGCCAAAGTCCGGAGTGTGAGCGTGCCTCCCGCGGGCATCGCGTCCATCGCGTTGAGCATCAGGTTCTGCAAGGCGCGATGCAGCAAATCGGGGTCGGCTTGCACCTCGGGAAGCGGCTCCGCGAGATACAACTCGGGCGTGATAGGCGGTTTGCCGACGGCATTGAACTGCGCCTCGAAAACCCGCAGCGCATCGCGGACCGTTTCGTTCAGGTTCACCGATTGCCAGTGCGGCGCGGGCATTTTCGAGAAATCACTGAAGCGTCCCACGATGGAATGTAAGTTTTCTAGCTCGGCACGCAGCGTGGCCGTGGACTCCTGGAAGATCTCTTCGAACTGCGGCTGCGAGAGTCCGCGCGCGCGCTGCAGGTTCTCCACGGTGATCTGCAACGGAAAGAGCGGATTGCGCAGTTCATGCGCCAGGCGCCGCGCCAGTTCACGCCATGCGGCCACGCGTTCGGCCTGCAACAACCGTTCGCGCTGGCCGTCGAGTTGGCGCGTCATATCGTTGAACGCCGTTGCGAGCTGGCCGATTTCGTCCGAGGTGCTCACGTCCACGCGAGTCTGCCAGTTTCCCGCGGCCACTTCGCGCGCCCCCGCGGCCAACTTTACAACCGGGCGAGTTACGCGCGCCGAGACCCACCAGCTGAGCAGGAAACCCAGAACGAGGCCCGCCGCTCCGACCACCAGCGCAATCAGACGGATGAAATTCGCCAGTGTGACCAAGTCGCTTCGCGAGCTACCTACCAGCAGCACCCCCAGAAGCTCGTTCCTTCTTCCCAGCAAGGGCAGCGCATGAAATGTTTCCGCGCTCGCTGGGTCAAGCGTCCACCCGATGGTCTGGACCGCGGGCTTCAACTGCTTCTGCACCTGCTCGATGAGGGGCGCGAAGCGCTCCGGCTGGCCGGGATGGCCGGACGGGTCGGCCAGCGCAGAAGCAATGAAGCCCGGCTCGAGGTTGCGGTACAGCAGCGCGCGCATTCCCGCCGGCAGCACCAGAGAAGCAAGAAAATCCTGGTCGAGACGAACACCGCCGATAATGTAAAAGTTCTTGTCGGCCACCGTGACGGTACGCACCGCCGACAGGGAAAGCGCCACACCGTCGGGAAGTTCCTCGCGCCTCAGAAACGCGCCCTGCGACTTCCAATCTTTCTCCTGCGTGACCCAATCGTTTTTGTAGCCGATAAACGCGCGCCGCTGCGCCGAAGAGATGACCGTGCCGTCGTTTCCGGCGAGCTCGACGTAGTCGAGGTGGCTCTCCTGAGCGAGCCCTGTCGCGTCATTGACGTAGAGCGAGAGATCGGCGTTGGGCTGGGCGAGCGCAATGGCCATGCGCAGCGTGCCTTCGGAATCGGCCATCCCCTGGACGCGATGGACCACCTCTTCGCCGCGCTGCTGGAACTCCTTGTTGAATTGTGCCACCAGCGCTTCAGTGCGCTGCGCGTCGAGCTGCTCAAACCTCTCCCGGGTGTAGCGCGTCACGCCCCAGGTCACCACGCTGACGGACGTGCCGATGGACAGAAGAAAAATTATCAGCAGCTTGGTGCGAAAACTCACGGGCGCGCTCCTGCCGCTGCCTCATTCGAAGAATTGGACACCCCTGCCGTCGCGGCTTCCCCGCGGTCGAGCCATACATCTTCAAGACGCCAAGTCCCCCAGCGCCGCGGCATCCAATCGCGCACCGCAGGTCCAAGGCCCACCGTCTCCGGCAGATACACCAAAGGAATCACCTGACCACTCTCCAAGAGCAAGCGTTCAGCAGCGTACGACTGTTCCGGGTCGTTCCCGCCAATTTTCTTCAGCGCCGCCGCCGAATCGTCACTCAGTCCCAACGAAGCGGCCATCGCGGTGAGGGCTGCGCTCGGCATGACCGAACCCAGACGGTAACGGACCAGCCTCACCGTCAGGACCGGCTGAGAACTTGGAGGAGGCACTTGGGCCGCCGCATCGCTTCTTCCGCTCACCTGCACGGAGAATCCTGCTTGTCTGGCATTCACCGCAACGCGCTCCGCCACGAGCTTCGATGTTTCATTCCCCGCTTCCACTTGAAGCCGCAGTTGTTGTACTGCTGCGGCGCCGAGTTCCCCGCGCAGTTGCTTGGCGCGCTCCGCATCCCCCGCGGGGGGGAATAGGAAAGCATACCCGGAGAGCCACTGCGGCAAAAGCCCTCCAGCGGACTCGCCCTGCTTTTGCAGCAAGACGTTCACAATGGCTGCCCGGTCGATCGAAAGAGAAAGCGCCTGGCCGAGCCGTGGATCAGGAGCCGCCAGCTTATGCTCGAAAACAAGCGCCAACAAATCAACTGGAGCAGACGACCAGGTTCGCAGCCCCGCTTGCGCCGCCTGGCGCACCTGGTCCGGCGCAAGGAGAACGACGTCGGCTCTTCGGAGTTGCAAATCCACAAGCTGCCGCGAAGCGGGCACGCCCATGATGACTTCGATGCTGTCCACAAAAGGGCGGCCGCTCCACGCGCCCTCGCTCGCTGTGAAAACGGCACGCAGCGCACCGGCAGCGTCGGTCTTTGCTCGGGGCCAATCGCCGATCCGGAACGGGCCGGTCCCTGAAAGCGAGCCGTCGGCTTGCTCGTGGAAAATAAACGTGCGCCCACTCGCAAGTTCTTCCGGAAGATTTGGCGCCGGCGCTGCGGAAACAAATGTAATGGAGGAACCGTTGGTTATGATTTTCCGGCTGTCCGAGGCCATCAGCGCCAGTGACGCGCCGGCATCTTTCGGGGTCAGCGGCGACCCATCTTGGAATTTGACTCCGCTTCTCAGCGTGAATTTCCAGCTCTTCATCTCCGCATCATGTTCCCACCAGGCAGCGAGTTGCGGCTGCGGACGCCCGTTCTCATCAAGCGCAACCAGCCGTTCAAAGATGAGGGACGCAAGTCTCTCCGCGGCGGCGCTCGCTTCCGAATCCGCCGGCCACTGCCGGGGGTCGAGCGAGGCGACGCGTTCGCGCATCTCGACGTGCAGCGTCCCACCGTAGTGCGGGCGCGTCGCCGCGTGCGCACTGCCAAGCGCCGTCAGTGCAAGCAGCAAACTACCTCTCGCAAGCAACCGAAAGGCGATAAGCCTCATAATGATTCGTCACCAAGTTCTTTACCACAGCGATCGCTGTCTTCGAATCTTCGGAGGTGTGCAGCGCCGTCACTGGACCGGAGAACTCCACGGCCGGGCTCACCGAGGCCGCCTGCGGTCCACGAATCTCAAAAGCCTGAATCGTATCGGGGACCGTCCAATCGCCCTTGCCCGTCACCAGGAGCTGCCATCCGCTTCCGCACCCGCTCCGTACGCTTGCGACCTCGCTTCCCCATCCTGCAAAGTCCGCCAATGGCTCAGCGCCTTCCATGTAGAGGCGGGACTTGCCATCGATCCCGGAAATAACCACGGCAGGTTTCCCATCTACCTGAAGAGTCGCCGCAGAAAGCCACGGCGGTCCTTTTTTCCCGGTGACAACGTACTCGAGACCGGGAGGCAAGGGTTGCTGCGCTTTTGTAGGTTGGCACGCCCATCCACCAGTTGTCTTCTGTGCATTAAACCTGCAGTCTTCACCTTGAAAAGACACGCCTTGCATGTCCGGCGCGGAGTACAAGAGGCCGCGCGCTTCGCGCGGCCACGCCGATAACCTGGGAATGGGAGTGACGCCTGTACGAACCCAGGCCCCGCCCCTCGAAGAATACGAGGAGAATTCCCCGCGTGCGAGCACCCTCATTTCGCCCGCTTCACTTCCCTTTGCGCCAAAGGCGACATCGAGGATCACCGTTTCCTGCTCCCATAGAAGTTCGCGCCGAATGACCAAGGAAGCAGCGGCCTGAATCCCTTGCAGCTTTCCGCCGTCAATTGACGTCATCAGGACGGTGGACAGCTCGCCGCGGCGAACTTCCGTAATCCAAAGATATCCCGCCAAAGATTCTGACAACGTAATGCGGATTTGTCCCTGGCTGTGACTATCCGACGAAAACTTGAACCCTGCTTTCTCCAAAGCCGCTTGCAGCGCGCTGCGCACGGCCGACACCTGTACGTCGCTGAGAGACGAAGTGTTTTGGACGGTCAGGAACGCAGGCACATAGGGAGGCAGCGCTCCCGTGATTTTCTGCGCCAGTTGCCGCGCGGCGTCTTCCAGGGCATCTGCTTTTGCGGCGGGAACGAAGGAAAGAAGAACCGCCAGGAGAAAAAACAACGAAGAACATGCCGGCGAGTGGTGTCCGGATTCTTTGTGTTCGCAACGCACGGGGACAGAAATGTATCTTAGCACAGCGGTGGATGAGACCCGGCAATCCACAGATACCGACGAAACCTTTTCTGCTCTCGTGCGTATAACAACTCGGGGAATGTGTGCCTGTCGAGCGGCACCCATGTGGGCGTCCTTGCTGGAAAAGGTCTCGCCTTGGACAGGAACGACGGGAGGATTGGCAAAATGCTGAAGAGAACGTGGCTCGTGGTGTGTGCAGTTTTGTTTTTGGGCTCGGTGTGCGCAGAGGCTGCTCCGCAAGGACCCACGCACCTGCTTCGCTACGCGGACATTTCCAAAGACAACGTGGTGTTTGCCTACGCGGGCGATCTGTGGATTTCGCCGCGCTCCGGCGGCTCGGCGCGCCGTCTGACTTCCTATCCGGGGGACGAGCTCTTTCCGAAGTTCTCTCCTGACGGGAAGTGGATCGCCTTCACGGGGGAATACGACGGGAATCAAGACGTGTATGTGATTCCATCGCAAGGCGGCGAACCGCGCCGTCTGACGTTCCATCCTTCGAACGACATCGTGCTGGGATGGACTCCCGACGGGAAATACATTTTGTTCCGCTCCGACCGCTTCAGCGCGCCGCCGGGGCGCTACACGCGCCTATTTCTTGTGTCGCCCGAAGGGGGCGAGGAAAAAATGCTTCCGGTGCCCCGCGCCAGCCTCACCAGCTTTTCTCCCGACGGAAACCGCATTGCATTCCTTTCCACTTCCCAGGAATTTCGCACGTGGAAGCGGTATCGCGGCGGCTGGAGCCCGGCCATCGGCATCTACGATCTGAAAAACAACAAGTACGAGGAACTCCCAAAGACCAATGGCATGGACCTCTTCCCCATGTGGCATGGGAACACCATTTATTTTATTTCCGACCGCGACAAAGTGATGAACCTCTACAGCTATGACCTCGGTTCGAAGCAGACCAAGAAACTCACCAATTACGCGGAATATGACGTCAAGTGGCCGAGCCTCGGTCCGGACGCCATCGTTTTTGAAAACGGCGGGCTTCTTTATTCCTATGACCTTGCGAGTGGGAAGACCAGCGGCATGCCGATTACGGTCAACAGCGACGACGTCATCGCGCGCCCGGAAATCAAGACCGTTGCCGGCAACATCGGAAGCTATTCGATTTCTCCCACGGGTGTGCGCGCGGTGTTCGAAGCGCGCGGAAACATTTTCACAGTTCCCACCGAACACGGCAGCGCGCGCAATCTCGCCGACAGTTCCAGCGTTCACGAACTGAATCCAGCCTGGTCACCCGACGGAAAATGGATTGCGTACCTCGCCGACCGCACCGGCGAGTACGAGCTCTATATCCGTCCGCAAATGGGGGGCGACGAAAAGCGCGTCACCACCGATGGTGGAATGTACCGGTACGGCCCGGTGTGGTCTCCCGACAACAAGAAACTGCTCTTCTGGGACAAGAAGCAGCGCCTCTGGTACGTGGACATCGAGGAAAAGAAGCCTGTCCTGATTGACCAGAGCGACTGGGGACAAATTCCCGGAGGCTCGTGGTCGCCCGACAGCCGCTGGGTCGCTTACGCGAATCCCGACCGGCGCGGCTCCAGCCTGGTGTTCCTCTATTCCCTCGAACAGAAAAAGAAATTCCAGGTGTCCGACGGGTTCTACAACGATTTCGAGCCGGCGTTCGATTCCAACGGGAAGTATCTCTACTTCCTTTCGCAACGGTATTTCTATCCGAGCTCCGGCCAACTCGATCAACGGTTCAATTACTACAGCACCGACGGGGTCTTCGGCGTCACACTCAAGGCGGACGAAGCCTCCCCCTTCGGCCCGCAAAGCGATGAAGAGAAGGCCGCGGAGGAAAAGAAAGACGAGAAGAAAGAGGGTGGCGAGGCGAAGCCCGCGGCCAACGGCAAGAATGAAGAGAAAAAGGGTGAGGAGAAAAAGGGCGAGGAAAAGAAGGCGGACGACAAGGCCGTCAAGCCCATCCAGGTTGACACCGACGGCATCCAGAGCCGCGTGGTTGCCGCGCCGATTGCTGCGGGAATCTACCGGAGGTTGGAGGCGCGCAAGGACAAGTTCTTCTACATCTCGATTCCCATGGAAGCGACGCAGGCGGCTCTGCCCGGCCCTCCGAGGCCGCGCGGCGTGCTGCATGTTTTCGATGTCACCAAGCGCGAGGACAAAGCTCTCCTCGAGGGAATCGGCGGCTACGAGCTCGACAAGGACGGCGGCAAGCTGATTTATCGCGCGGGTCCCGATACGTTTGGAATCGTGGAGGCCGTGCCCGGAAAGGCAAAAGTGGGCGAAGGCAAACTGAACGTCCAAAGCCTTCAGGTGCTTGTGGACTTTCGCGAGGAGTGGAAGCAGATTTTCCACGAGGCATGGCGCATCGAGCGCGATTTCTACTGGGATCCGGACATGACCGGACATGATTGGAACAAGATCGGCAAGCGCTACGAGGCGCTGCTTCCCTGGGTGGCGCATCGCAGCGATTTGAATTACATCATCGGCGAAATGATCGCCGAACTGAGCACGTCGCACACCTACGTCGGCGGCGGCGATCAGCCTGACCGCAGGCGCATTGGCGTGGGCCTGCTGGGTGTGGATTTCGAATCCGATGGCGGCTACTACCGCTTCAAGAAAATCTACCCCGGCGAGAATTGGGACGAGCAGACCCGCTCACCCCTCACGGAGCCGGGGCTGAAGGTCAAGCAGGGCGATTACTTGATCGCCGTCAACGGGGAGCCAGCCCGGGCAAACGCCAGCCCGTATTCCTATTTCCAG
Organism: Candidatus Acidiferrales bacterium; assembly: GCA_035631855.1. Taxonomy (GTDB): domain Bacteria; phylum Acidobacteriota; class Terriglobia; order Acidiferrales; family UBA7541; genus DASQHY01. The sequence continues at coordinate 48,947 of DASQHY010000107.1, read as the reverse complement.
AATCTCGCGGGACAAGTGGTCACTCTCAAGGTCAACAGCAAACCGAGTCCCGAAGGCGCGTGGGAGATTGTCGTGAAACCCACGGCCAGTGAAGCGGGCGTGCGCTGGCTTGCGTGGATGGAAGACAACCGCCGCATCGTCTCCGAAGCAACCGGTGGCCGCATCGGGTACATTTATGTCCCCGACACCACCATCCCCGGCATCATCCAGTTCGACAAACAATTTAACGCGCAACTCGACAAGGACGGACTCATCGTGGACGAGCGCTACAATCAGGGCGGACAAATCCCCGACTTTTACACCGAGAAACTTCGCCGCCAACTCCTTTCCCTGCTCGCCGGGCGCGAAGGCAAAGATACGCCCTGGCCGCCGATAGCAATTTTCGGTCCGAAGGTGATGATCGTCAACGAACTGGCCGGCTCGGGCGGCGACGCCTTTCCGTGGTTCTTCCGCCGCGAGAAGATTGGCCCGATTGTCGGCAAGCGCACCTGGGGCGGGCTGGTTGGCATCGCACGCATCATCCCGCTGCGCGACGGCGGAGCCGTGACTGCGCCGGAGTTTGCCTTCTGGTCCACGGACAACGGCGGAGAATGGATCGTCGAAAACCACGGCGTGGATCCGGATTACGATGTCGATCAGCGTCCTGACCTCGTCGTCTCCGGACATGACCCGCAACTCGAAAAGGCCATCGAGCTTGCAAAGGAAGCCTTGAAGAAGTATCCGGGCATTCCCCCGCGGCCGAAGTACCCGAAGAATAATTAGTCGGCAAACCGCGGCCAATCGTGGTCTGAGGATTGGCTCTCTGTTCAGAAAAAACCGCTAGCCGGGTGGCTGCGCCTGGGATTCGAACGGGATTCCGGAGGCGGCGGTCTCCTCGTCGGTTCGATTCCCCGGCGGGCCACCCGCAGGGTTTTCGGCTAGCGGAACTCGTTAACGCCTCCGGTTCGATCTTCGCCCCGCAGTGCTCGCCGGCGGATCGTTGGGATCGTCGGTGCCGTCGGTTTGCGCAGCACCTCCGCTGAAGGCCGAGCGCATGACGTCGCTCGCGAAGAAATACTTCCCGTCAGTCGGCACCATCATGATTTGCAGCTTGTCCGAGAGCCGCTCGGCGATGATCTTCTGAATCAGCATCGGATTCTGTTTCAGCACCAGCGCTTCCAGTTTCATTCGTTCGGAGTCGGCCGCGGCAGTCACGCGGATGCGATTGGCTTCGCCATCGGCGAGGAGTCTTTGCCGCTCGAGCTCGGCCTTGCTGTCAATCACTTTGGCCTGGGCGGCGGCTTCGGCGTTCTGCAGCGTCGCCTCTTTGCGCGCGGCCGCTTCGAGCTTGCTCTGCTCGATCTGTTTCTGTTTGAGCGGCAGGGTGTACTGCATGGAATCGGATTCCGCCTTGGCCTGGAGCACGCGCACTTGCGCGGCGGCCTCGGCCTGTTTGATTTGCCGCGTCTTCTGCGCTTCGGCTTCGAGTTCGGCGATGTGGACTTCCTTCTGCTTGATCTCCGCTTCCGTGCCGAGCTGCTCGTTCTCCTGCTCCTTGAGCAACAAGCCTTCGAGCCCCTTGGCGTACTCGGGGGGAAGCTGGATGTCGCGCAGCATCACTTCCTTCACCAGGATACCGTCGCCGGCCAAACGCGCGGTGATTGTGTCGGCGGCCTTCTGCCGGAGCTCATCGCGTTTCGTGGCGAAGACTTCTCTCACGATATAGTTGGGCGCGAGCTGCCGGAAGACGGCCGACACCGTCGGTGCAACCACTTCCTCGTCAAATGGCTGGGCGAGGGTCGAGTGGATGGTGTCGAGGCGGCGCGGATCGAGCCGATACCGCACCGTGACCGCCAGTCCAATGGAAAGCCCTTCGCGCGCCTGTACGCGAAGCATGCCGGCCCCCTTTTCGCGCGCTTCCTTCGACTCCGCCTCGTCCGTGCGCGTGCTGAACACGTGCTCGCGCAAGTCATAAATGACGACGCGGTCCACCAGGGGCACAACCAGGTGGACGCCGGGATAGAGCGTTCCCGGACGAGTTCCGGAAATTTGGCTGACGCGCACTCCCGCCGATGCGTCGGGCACTACCACGATGCTCGATCCCAGCAGAAACGGCGCGACTCCCAGCGCGGCCAGTTGCCGCGCCAGTTTCCACCGGACCGGCGATAAAGGGCGAAGCGGCTTCTCCCCGGCGTCGGTTCCGCCTTCTTGTGACTTGCGACCCAGCAGCCGGCGTAGCTGTGCCGCGAGGTAAATGTCGTACGCCACCACTCCCGATGCGCCGCCGAACAATGCGACGCCCACTGCAATCAGCAAGAACCTCAAGAACAGCATTGCACGTTCTCCTTTTTGGCCGGCTTGAGTTTCTTGCCGGCTAATCCGGGTTTCGCGCGCAGTTCAGCGCCAAAACGCAGGCGCTTGCGTACTTGCGGGCCGCGGCTTCTCAGCATTCGCCCGCGCCGTGTTGCGCGATGGCGCAAGGGCCATCAGGCGGAACGCCCCCTCCAGGCACACCCACTCAGCCACCAGCGCCAAGAAGACGGAAATCGTCAGCATTCCAACGGTCACCATCACTGCTACCAGCACGTCGTCCATGTCTTCCTCCTGTTCGGTGCCCGGCTGGGGTCAAACTGCCGCTACTGCTCCTGTCCAGTCGCAAGGGCTTTCTGCTCCGCGGCGCCTTCTGTGCTCGCAGTTGCACCGGGCTGCTTGGGATCCTCGCTGCGCTCAGCCGCTGTCAGCACCACAACCGGCGCGCCGCCAAAAATCTGCGCAATCTCTTCCGTGCGCTCGCCAGCCAGCACAATGGCGTCGCCCACGCGCACGCGCTCGAAAAGTTCCTCCACATCGGCGTTGCGCATGCGGATGCACCCGTGCGAGGCGTAACGTCCGATCGAGCGCGGCTGATTGGTCCCGTGAATCCCGAAATGGCTGAGGCTCAGCCCAATCCAGCGCGGCCCCAGCGGATTGTCCTCGCCGGCGGGAATCTCCACTCCCGGCGCGTAGTACGTAGGCTTCTGAATGCGATTGATAATTTTGAATTCGCCCGACGGGCTGGGACTGTCTTTCGCTCCGACACCCACGCGATAAATCTTGACGACCTTCCCGTTTTCGATCACCGCCAATTTCCGGTCCGGAATGCTCACGACGATGCGCCGCACGACCGCTGTCCTGGCCTCAGGCTGGCGCGGAGAGGTTGCGGGCGTGTCGCCCTGCGCCTTTGACTCGGCGACCGCTATCAGCAGCGCTGCCATCACACCCGCAAGCTTGCCTTTCGTTGTAATGCTCGACGCCGGGCGCGCGGGACAACCGGATGTCCTGAGATAGATCCCGCCGCGATTTATGAACGAGTGCCGAACCCAATTTCCGAGAGCGCTTCGCCGCATCATCGTCTCCTCTTTCGTTGCCGTTCGCTGAGCAAGTGGCAAAGCGATGGCCAAGACTTAAGATGATGAAAACAATAGGCTTACAGCGAGGCACGGTTCACGTGAGGCGTGTGATTCCTGACACAGCGTTGCGCTATATCACATGCTTTAGTGGAGATTTGGACGCATTCCCGGTTCGATGTTCTTGGAGCACGGACAACTTGGCGGCGCTGTGATAGGCTTCCGGAAAGGAGCGGCTTGGAGATGATTCAGGGTTCGGGATTGCGGATTGCGCGGGTCTTTGGAATTCCAATTTACCTCCACCCAACCTGGCTGCTCATCTTTGCGCTGATCACGCTGTCGCTGGCCACGCAATTCTCGCAGCAGCATCCGCACTGGTCTCGCACACAACATTGGGGCTTGGGGATTCTGACCAGCTTGTTCTTTTTTGCGTCCGTGCTGTTCCACGAGCTTTCCCACAGCGTGGTCGCACTCCACTACCGCATTCCCGTGGTCTCGATCACGCTGTTCGTGTTTGGCGGTGTGGCTCGTATCGGCCGCGAACCAAGCAGCGCCAAGCAGGAATTCAACATCGCCATTGCCGGGCCGTTATCAAGCTATTTCCTTGCGGCTGCCTTCTGGCTGGTGAAGAGTTCTTTTCCTTCTTTGGAGATGCTTGGCGCGCTGGCCTTCTGGCTCGCCTGGGTAAACTTCGGCCTGGCAACTTTCAACCTCGTTCCCGGATTTCCGCTGGATGGCGGGCGCATTTTTCGGGCAATCGTGTGGGGGGCGACGCACAACTTCGAGCGCGCCACGCGGATTGCCGCGCGCAGCGGGCAGTTGATTGCCTACGGAATGATCGTCCTGGGTGCGGTGATTGCCCTCGGTGGAAGTTTGATCAACGGGATCTGGCTGGCCTTCATCGGCTGGTTCCTTTTGACGGCCGCGCAAGAAAGCGTCGCGCAGGTGGCCATTCGCGGAGCCCTCGCCGGGTTGCGCGCCGCCGATGTGATGAGCCAGGAGATCCCCACGATAGGCCGCGAGATCTCCCTGGAAGCCTACGGCCACGAAGTTCTGCGCACCGGGCGCCGGTGTCACCTGGTCGTTTCCGACGGGCACCTCCTCGGGATGATGAACGTCCACGCGCTCAATCGCGTGCCGCGCGAAGAATGGCCGGTGACTTCCGTTCAGGCGGCCATGATGCCCCCGGAGAAAGTATTCTGGGCCGCACCCGATGAAGCGCTGCTGCCGCTGCTCGAGCGCATGCTGGCGACGGACGTCAATCAAGTGCCGGTCATTGGCGGGTCCTCGGATGACCCTGGGGGTAAGCACATCATAGGTATGGTGACGCGCGACTCCATCCTTCGAGTCATTCAAATCCATACCGAGCTGAGCCGATTAGCCCACACGTAGAGACACCAAACTCAGGATTCGGTGCGAAAGAGTGTGCGCGGTCGACGATGCATGGGCGTAGCCTGCTCACCGGCGCCCATGAGACGGGTCCGGCGAATCCGCCACGTTCAAATCCACAAAGAGGGGGCCTACCGCTGCTGTCGCTGGCGCGTAACAGTTTCCATCTGCATGATAGTTCGCCGGGCAACCTTTCGTGAAAGCAGCCCTTCGCGGAGACTGAGCAAATTGCCAGACTGATGCAAAGGGTGACCCGCTTTGTCGCGGTTCTCGAAGAGGGGTTGAGAAATCGCAGCCTGGAGATGGAGGACAGGCATCGTTATAGATCCAATAGACAATTTTTCGCTGCCCTGCGTGTATGGCTATGTCTGCATCCGTCCTCACTTCTTGGCCGCTGCGGTCCTTCACGACGATTCCGGAACAGTAGACGCCAGCTTGATACTTCTCCCGGTCAACGCGATCAATCCAGGCATGCAGGTACGCCCGCTGCTTCGGAAGCAGCCGCCCGCCCTCTTCGAAGTCGAGGAAAACTACGGTGCCGCGGTTGAACCCTTCCCTTTGTGCCGCTCTTACGGCATCTCTCGCATCCTGGTCTCCCAGGGTGCTTGTGTCAGCGGCGGCATCGAGTTCCGGGTAGCTTCTTCCCCTGTATAGGACCAGGAAACCGAACCCTTGAGCGCGCAAGGCCCTGCGCTTTCCTTCCCAAGTGCTGGCCGTTTGTCCTGGAGGCGGGCTGAGCCAATACCCGGAAAAAGCGAATGTCTTTTTGAGCGCTGGGAGTGCTGCATCACCGGGGTAGACATTTCTGTCGAACCCCAAGAAAGACACCGGAGGCGCTCGCATTCTCTTCATTCTGCCGCCGGATCCCCCTTGTTGTCCTGTCGCCAGGGATGTGCCCGCCAGGATTGCAAGGAAACCCGTCACTAGAGTTCCTCCCGCCCCTCTCATGAGATTACTTCTTTCCCTGAGGCTGCCCGGCAACTGCCGCGCCTCGCCGCACCATATCCGCAAGCGCTTCCTCGCTGTAGCCGGCATCGCGCAGCACCTCCAGAGTGTGCTCGCCCACTTCCGGCGCCATTCGCGGCTTTACCTTTTCTGTGCCGGAAACGACCAACGGATTATTTACCGTGCGCATTCCCGGGGCGATCTCGGCATACACGCCGTTCTCTTCCATCTGCGGATCGTTGGCCGCCTCCGCGAGGCTGAGCACCGGCGCCCAGATCACTTCGTGCTGGCGAAGGATCTCCGCCCAATCCGTCAGGTCCCTCGCCCCGAGCGTTTCGTCAATAGCGGTTACCAGCGCCGCCGAGTTCGTTCGGCGCAGTTCCGGGGTGCGGAAGCGCGGGTCCTCGATCCATTCCGGATGCCCGAGCGCGCAGCAGAAGTTGCTCCAATCCTTTTTCGGATCGAGTCCGCAAACCATGATTCGCTTGGCATCGCGGGTCAGGTAGTGATTCACCAGCGGGTTGGCCACGGTCTTGCGCGTTGTCCTCGGCTGGAATTGCGCGCCCACCATCGCTGCCTGAATCATGCTGGCGTTCGACCACGCGCCGTTGGCCATCAGCGACGTGGAAATCCGCATGCCCTTCCCGGTGATTCCCCGGCGGTAGAGGCCCAACATGATGCCTCCAAAAACGGTCATGGCCGTGGGATGGTCGCCGAAGCCGGTGGTCGACCGGCAAGGCTCCGCGTCGGCGTTGTGCATGGTGGACATCAAGCCGGAGCGCCCCCAGTACGCCGTCTGATCGTAGGCGGGCTTTTCCGCATCGGCGCCCACCTCCCCGAATCCGGTGATCAGCGCATAAATCAGGCGGTCGTTTACACGCCGCAAGTCTTCGTACTCCAGCGCGAACTTTCTCAGCAGCGGTGCCTGGTAGTTGGTGATGAAAACGTCCGCGGCCGCCACCAGCTTCAACAGCGCTTCGCGCGCCGCGGGGTGCTCCAGATTCAGCGCCACACTCTTCTTGTTCCGGCCGTCAAGAATCCAGCAATAGAGATGCTTCGATACGGGCGCTCCGGGCAGGAGCGAAAGAAAACGGCCGGGATCTCCGTAAGGCGGGCGCTCGATCTTGATCACCTCTGCGCCAAAATCCGACATGACCGCCGCAGCCGCCGGCCCGGCAATGTAGGTTCCGCAGTCAATCACGCGGATTCCGGAGAGAAGACCCTCTGAATCGCTCATGATGCGGCGAATAGTATCACTAAGCTGTCGCTTCTCAAGCGGCCGTCGGCGGAAAACGGCAAGCGGCAAGTTTCCCGGGCCAATCATTGCTATAATTTGCCGGCCTTCTATGGAGCCCATTTCCCACTTCTTCTATTCGGACCGCCTGAAGCTGCAGTTCTGGGACTACGGCCAGGATGGCCGGCCCTCGCTGGTGCTCGTTCACGGCGGTCTGGACCATGCTCGCAATTGGGACTGGGTCGCCCGGTCGCTCCGCGAGCACTACCACGTGTACGCGCTCGATTTGCGCGGGCACGGCAACAGCGCGTGGGCGCCCGGCGCGGCGTACAGCATCGTCGAGCACGTGCTCGACTTATCCGCGCTGCTCGACATCATTGACGACTTTCCGATTCGCCTGGTGGGTCACTCTCTTGGCGGTGTGATCGTCCTGCATTACGCAGGAGTGTATCCGGATCGTGTCCGCAAGGCGGTTTCCATCGAAGGGTTGGGGTTTCCGCAGAAGCACCGCGTTCACGGCCCCGCTTCGGAACGGATGCGGCGCTGGATTGAAGACATCCGCGGCCTCGAAAAGCGCCAGCAGCGCAGCTATCCGGATATAGACGCGGCCATGGCGCGCATGAAGGAAAAGAATCCGCACCTCTCCGATGAGGTCGCGCGCCACTTGACGCTGCACGGCACCAACTGGGACGCGGATGGCTCCCTGGTCTGGAAGTTCGATAATTATGTCCGCGTGTTTTCGCCCTACGGCCACCACGTCGCCGATGTGGCCGAGTTATACGGCCAGATTGCTTCCCCGACGCTGATGTTCTGGGGCCTGGAGAGTTTTTCGCCGGCTCCGGAAGCCGATCCCCGCCTGAAGGCCATCCGCAATTGCCGCCTGGTCAAAGTGCCCAACTCGGGACACTGGGTGCACCACGACCAGTTGGACCTTTTTCTAAACGAGACTACCGCATTCTTGCAGGATTGAACCCGTAGTTTCGTGATTGAAAATCACCGCGGAAAAAGTAGAATCAGCGCAGCGGGTTTCCGGTGTCTCTTGCCCCTCCCGACACCGGTGAGGAGGACTCTTCCATGCGAGCTCATGTCGTCGTTATCTGCGCCATTGGCGTTCTCTGTTCGGCGCCGGCGCACGCACAGAAGGCGAAGGTGTCGCCCGAGGGAGAGGAATGTCTGGCGTGCCACGCAACCACGACCCCGGGCGTGGTCGAACAATGGCGTGTCAGCGCGCACGCGAAAAAGGATGTGGACTGCTACTCGTGTCACAAGGCCGAACCGAAGGACCCCGCGGCGTTTGAACACTACGGCGCCCAGATTGCTGTAATCGTTACGCCGAACTACTGCGGGCGATGCCATGCGAAAGAAGTGCAGCAGTTCGAAAAGAGCCACCACGCCGGGGCGGCGCAATTCATCGGCTCGCTGGACAACATGCTTGGGGAGATCGTCGAGGGAGGCCCCGCCGCCGTCAACGGCTGTCGCCAGTGCCACGGCAGCGAAGTGAAATACATCGGCAAAGGGAAATTTGACGCCGCCACATGGCCGAACAGCGGAATCGGGCGGGTGAATCCCGACGGCAGCAAGGGGACCTGCGCGGCTTGCCACGGCAGGCACAGTTTCAGCTCGGCGCAAGCGCGCCAGCCCGAAAACTGCGGCAAGTGCCACATGGGCCCCGACCATCCGCAGATTGAAATCTACACGGAGTCAAAGCACGGGATTCAGTTCCGGGCCAACATCGCGAAGATGAACCTGGACTCGAAATCGTGGATTGTGGGTAAGGACTATTCCGCGGCCCCCACGTGCGCAACCTGCCACATGAGCGCAACCACGAACCAAGCCATCACCCATGACGTCGGCGACCGCATCAGCTTCACCCTGCGCCCCGTGGTGACTACGCACCTTGAAAATTGGGAGAACCGCCGCGCTGCCATGCAGGATGTCTGCTTCAACTGCCACGCTACGGGGTGGGTGGAGAATTTCTACAAGCAATACGAGGGTTCCATCGAGCTGTACAACGAAAAATTCGCCAAGCCGGCAAAGAGCATCATGGACAAGCTCTACGCCTCGGGCAAGCTGACGCGCACGCCCTTCGATGAAAAGATCGAATGGACCTATTATGAGCTGTGGCACCACGAAGGCCGCCGCGCGCGCATGGGGACGGCCATGATGGGGCCCGACTACACGCAGTGGCATGGATTCTACGAGGTGGCGAAGCATTTCTATACGGAATTCATTCCCGAGGCGGAAGCGCTTCTGCCCGGCGTCACCGCCGACGTGATGAAGACCGACTTCCACAAGTGGACATCAGGGCTGACGCCGGAGCAGATTCAGCAGCAGATTGACTTTTATAAGAGCCGTTACAAGCAGTAAGAGCTCCCGCGCAGGGCACCAAGAAACGCCGCACTATTGTTGGGCGATGCCTGGGGGTGAAGCGGCCTATTTTTCCGCCAGCTTCCTGCCCGCGTTCAAATTGTCGAAATTCAGGATCACGTTCAGCACCAGGAAATAACTTCCCTGCGTCTCGCCGCGGTAAATCGGATTATTGGAAAACAGCACGATATGCCCCGCGCCGGAGGGGACGTCAATCACCGCGGGGTGCTGGGCGATTTCGTTGCCTCCATCCACCAGGCCCGACACCAGCAGGTCCTTGGCATCGGCGTACCGGAAGATCACGCGCGGCCGATCAACCGGCGGAATCACGTTGATCGGGTTGCGCAGTTGTTCGTCGGTCACCGGCAGCGCTTCCCACGGCTCGGCGTGCGGCTCCTCCGGAGTTTCGGTGGCCGCGCGCCCGGGGACGTAGTCCGGATCGTCTGCAGCCCCGCGCCCGGTCGCCCGTATCGTTTGCTCGGGACCCAGCCGGCGGAATCCTCCGCCACTCGAAAGATTGCTCAGGTTGAAGATCGGTCCATTCGCACAGTACACCGACAAGTCATCGCCGTACCCATAGGCCATGGGGCTCGCATCGTCCAAGAGCTTGGCGCGCACAACCGCACCGGCGATCTTCATTCGCTGCGGCCGCACAATCGTTACGCCCGGCGTCATTCCCTCGGTTGCTGCAAAGTTCGCCGTGTCCATCACCGTCAGGAGCACGCCTCCTTTCTCGACAAAATCCTTCAGGTGAGCCACGCCGCTCCACCCCAACCCCGGCCGCATGTCGTCAGTCGAATCTTCCTTCCCGATATTGGGTGTCTCCACTGTCGCCTTCCACGGCAGCGGATTCCCCCACGCTGTAGGCAGCCCATTGACAATCTGGCTTGGGTCGCCGCGCCCTACCGGCGGAAATAGGATCACGTCGTATTTCGCGCGCAGGTCGTCCATTCCCCCTGCCGTTTGCGTGCTGATGTAGTCGAATGGAATCTGCATGCTGTCGAGCGCTTGCCGCCACCACCCTTCGGTCTGCGTGCTCAGCCAGGTGTGTAGCAGGGCTACGCGTGCCGCTCGCACCGGATGCGTTTTCACTGCGGGCGCCGCGTTGACCGCGTACCCCTGCAATCCCAGTTCGGAAGCGGCGCGCTCGAGTTCCGTTGCGCTGGCATCCTTCACCAGGAACGATCCGCGGTTGAATTTGCGTCCACCTGTTTCAAATGGCTCTTCCGCAGCCTCAATCGAGGCGTTTTTCATGCGGTAGCGCAGCGTCGCCAGTGCTGTGTCCCCATTGTGGTTGAACGCGTAAATCGTCCCGTTTCCCGCAACGCCCGAGGGCGGCGCGATCTTCGTGGCCTTCTCTATCGGCACGTCAAGAACTTTCACGTCGGTCACGCGAACCACGCGCACATGGAACAGCTCGCCGAATGTCCAGCCCGTGTCGTCGTAAGGAGTCTTCTGCGGGTCTTCCGGACTCCAGTATTGATAATCGAGAAGTGCGTCCGCAATCCTCGAATACGGCTGGTCCATCCGGACGAGGTAGCTTCCCGCCGGAAATTGCAGCGTCGCCGGCCCGGCGGTGCTCTTGTCCGTACCTGGAGTTGGTACCGGGGCGGCGCCTTGCGATTGTCCCGCCGGGGGACGCCGTAGGGGCTTCTTCGGCGGAATGGTCACGGAAAATGCCGCTGTCGCCCGTGAAATCTCGACGCCTTGTTTCTGCAACACCCGCAGCAATTCGGCCTGCGCTCCCAGGCGCGGGTCGTCCGCCGGGAATACGTAGGCCGCGGGCCCTTCGTTCGCAGGCTTGCTCACCGAACGTTTCGCCTTGAGATAAAAATTCTTCAGGAACAACCTGCCGTTTTCGGAAAAATAGTGCAGGGAAGTCAGCAACCCAGTCTCTTCGTAGTTGTTGTTGTCCCGCTGCGACCACAGTGTCTTGGGCTGCGGCGGGTTCTGCCGCCACCACGCTCGCTGATATTCGTTCGGGGTAAGCGTTCGCTCGACGGTGTCTGCGCCGCCGTTCCCGAAAGTTTCATACAGCCGGCTGATGCCGTTGTGCATCGCTGCGATGAACATCAGATAGCCCGGCGACCACGTGTCAAACTGCCCGTGCGTGAAAACGCCCGGCATGCCCATCTCGGTCATGTCCGCCACGTTGCGCCAGCCCAGGATCTCCCACTCGTTGGTAAGGATCGGATCCACCCACGCGTTGAATGGCCCGTCGCCCGCGGTATTGTCGTAAAGATAGGGGACCGATTCGTGGAGGTCATGCAGCACCTGTGCTTTCCACCCTACAAACGTGTTCAGGACGTTTTCCGTCAGCTTGAGTGTCATGCCCATGGCATCGCGGTTGTTGTCGTGGGCCACATACTTCCCCCAATAGATGAGCGGCGGATAATTCTGCTTTGGGTGTGCGAGGTGCCAGCGATAGACATCCACCATGCGGTCGCGCCCATCCACTTCGACGATTGGCGTGATGAGCGTAATGACACCGTTGCGAATCTCGCGGATGTAGGCGCTTTCGTCCACCGCGAGCCGGTAAGCCATCTCCATGAGCGCGGTCGGCGCGCCCGTTTCCGGCGAATGGATCGTCCCGGTGACGTAGTACACCGGCACGGAAGCTGCGACGAGCCGATCGGCGTCTGCGTCATTGAGTTGGATTGTGCGCGGGTCGGCCAGCTTCGCCAAGCGCGCGCGGTTTTCTTCCAGCTTGGCCAGGTTCCCCTCCGACGACACGGCCACCGCGATCATCTCGCGGCCCTCCTCGGTGCGCCCGATCGAAAAGACCTTCACGCGCGGGCTGGCCTTTTCGAGCATGCGCATGTACTGATACACCTGCTGCGAGTAAGGCAGAATGTTCGGCGCGCCGGCCACGTCCCCCAGCACCGCATCCGGAGCGGGCACCGTCTTCGAAGCGGGCAGGTAATCCACCAGGGGCGACTTAAAGTTGGGCTGGGTCGTATATTCGCGGATCTTTTTCGTATATTCCTCATTGACCGGCTGCTTCGGATCGCGGCCCGGCGGGGTATCTCCTGCGCGGCACGGGCCGCCGACTGCAGTCATCAATCCGAAAATGAGCAGCGCAGCGCGAAAGCTTTTTCCCAGTTTCCCTTCACCAAACATGTCGTCCTCCATGAGTCCCGCAAGCCGGAGCCCAAGTCTTTGCCCCGTTCCGAGCAGCCAACAATCGCGCAGTTCTCATATCATCCCTCAGTGCCGCTGTAAACCGCCCTTCCGCTCCCAGATTCTTCCGCACTTTCTTGTAGCGTCCTTGGCCGCTCTTTGTATAATACAGGCTACGATTCGCCGATTCCGTCCTTAATGGAAGCACAAGAGGGAATTTGACGATGCGCCTTCCGCGCGCCGCCGCAGTTCTTGTATATCTGGGGGTAAGCCTCCCCGCGTGTTCCGTCGCATTCGCCCAGTCTTCCAGCTCCGGACAGATTAGCGCTCTTCAGCAGCAAGTTGCCGCCGCGCAGTCTTCCGCGGATAACGCGTGGATGCTGGTCAGCGCAGCCCTCGTTCTGCTCATGACCGGCCCCGGCCTGGCGCTGTTCTACGGTGGCCTCGTCCGCAGAAAAAATGTTCTCGCCACCATGATGCAGAGCTTCGCGCTGATGGCGCTCATCACCGTTCTTTGGGGACTGTTCGGGTATAGCCTGTGTTTCGGTGAAGGCAGCCGCTTTCTCGGCGGCTTGGGTCACGCCTTTTTGCGCGGCGTCGGCGCATCTCCCAATGCCGACTATGCCCCGACGATTCCTCAACTGACCTTCATGGTGTATCAGTTGATGTTTGCCATCATCACGCCCGCGCTGATCACCGGCGCGTTTGCCGAGCGCTTGAAGTTCAGCGCCGCCGTGGCCTTTATGACGCTGTGGTTCGTGGTGGTGTATGCGCCGCTCGCGCACATGGTGTGGGGCAAGGGAGGTATGCTCAACGCCTCACTCGGCGGCGCCTTCCCCACGCTGGATTTTGCGGGCGGGACAGTCGTGCATATCAGTTCCGGAGTTTCCGCGCTGGTCTGCGCGCTGTATCTCGGCAAGCGTCTGGGCTACCCGAAAGTTCCCATGCCGCCGCACAGCGTGGTACTCAGCTTCATCGGCGCCTGCTTGCTGTGGGTCGGATGGTTCGGCTTCAACGCGGGAAGCGCGTTGGCCGCCGGAAGTCTTGCGACCAGTGCCTTTGTCGCGACGCACTTTGCCGCCGCCGCTGCGGTGATCGGCTGGCTGGCCGCAGAATGGCTGCGCTCGGGAAAACCCAGCGCCCTGGGCGCGATTTCGGGAGCGGTCGCAGGTCTCGTGGCCATTACTCCCGCCGCAGGATTTGTCAGCCCGATGTCCGCGCTGGTCATCGGAGGGATTGCCGGGGTGTGTTGCTATTGGATGGTCACGCGCGTGAAAGCGCGTTTTGGTTACGATGATTCGCTCGACGCCTTCGGCGTTCACGGGGCCGGCGGAACGATTGGCGCCCTGCTCACGGGAGTCTTTGCCGTGCGCGCCGTCAATCCCATTTTCAAGGATGCTCAGGGAAACGCGCTCGCTGTCGGAGCGGTGGACGGCAATGCCGGCCAGCTTCTCAATCAATTGGTTGGCGTGGCCATCGCATGGGGACTGGCCGTTGTTGGAACACTCATTATTCTGAAGCTTGTGGACGCGGTCATCGGTTTGCGTGTTCCCGAAGAGCACGAAATCCAGGGGCTCGACGTCACCCAGCACGGCGAGGAGGGCTACAATCTGGAGAGCTGACCGGCGCTGCCGGGACCAACTCTTCCGCTCCCGCTGTTTGGGCGAAGGATAATCTGCCATGACCAGACTTGAAGCCATCATTCAGCCGTCGCGGTTTGAATCCGTAAAGGACGCCCTGCGGGAAATCGGCGTTGAGGGCATGACCGTTTCCGAAGTGCGCGGCCACGGCCGCCAAAAGGGCCACACGGAAGTGTATCGCGGCCGCGAATACACCGTGGACCTGCTCCCCAAGATCAAACTGGAAATGGTTTTGCCCGACCATCTCGTGCAATCCGCCGTCGATACCATTCTGAAATCCGCGAAAACGGGAAAGATTGGCGACGGCAAAATTTTCCTGTCGCGCGTGGAGGAAGCCATCCGCATCCGCAACGACGACCGCGGCGAGAGCGCGCTCTAGGGTTTGCGCGCTGGGTATCCGGAACGATTTCGCATGCCTGCCATCTCTTCGCTTCCTGACCTCGCTGCATTCTGCGCCGAAGAAACCGCGAAGATCCGCCGGGCGTTTGAATCCTCTGGAGACGGCCGGGCCGCGTTGGCCCAGCGCTGCCGGCTCGCCGACACCCTCATCGCGCAGCTCGCCCGGCATTGTTTTTCCGCCGCTCCGCCCGCGAAGCGCTGCATGGTCGCCATCGGCGGGTATGGCCGGCGGATGCTGTTCCCCTGTTCCGATATTGACCTTCTCTTCCTCTTCGAAAGTGAAGCCGCCGAGGCGGAGAGCAAGCCCGCCGTTGCCGAGCTTGCCCGCATCCTGTGGGATTTGCATTTCCGGGTCAGCCCCACTGCCCGGACCCTCGAGGAATGCGCTGTGGTTCAGCCCGATAATGTCGAGTTCCATTTCTCACTGCTCGACAGCCGCTTTCTGTGCGGCGATGAAGAATTGTTAACCCGCCTGCAAGCCGGGAGTCTTCCCCAAGCCCTTCACCGCTCGCGCCGCCACCTCATTGAAACGCTTGCTGACCTGACCGCTCAGCGCCACGCCAAACACGGCAACACCATTTTTCATCTCGAACCCAATGTCAAAGAGGCCCCCGGGGGCCTCCGCGACTTCGATGCCGCCTGCTGGCTGCTGCGTCTGGGCGGCGCCGCGAATCCCCTCGAGCAACTCACGCCGCCGGAACTTCGCGCCGCCTGCGACGCCGCCCTCGATTTCCTCGCCGCCATTCGTTGCTTCCTGCACTTTCATCATGGCCGCGATGACAACGTCCTCACCTACGAACTCCAGGACGCGGCCGCCGCTCGCGGCCTCGGCCATTCCCCCGCGGCCCGGCAAGACCCTGCGGGGTGGATGCGCGTCTATTTCCGCCATGCACGTACCCTGAACCGCCTGGTCCTTCGCTTGCTTGACGAGTCGCTCGCCCCCCGCGTTTCTTTCGTGGAAAGGTTCTTGCAGTGGAGATCGCATTTTGCGCACCCCGGCTGCACGGTTCTTCGCGGGCGCGTTGATGTGCGCAATCCCGCCAGGTTACGCGATCCTGCCTCGCTGCTGGACTTGTTCCTGTTTCTGGCTCGCGAGGGTCTGCGCTTGAGCCGCGAGGCCGAACGCCGGATCACGGAGATTCTTCGCACGCAAGCCGACGCCGATTGGCAATCCCCCTCGCTGTGGCCTGCGCTGTCGGACATCCTCGCCGCCCCCTTTCCCGTCGCGGTGTTGCGCGCCATGCACCAGCTCGGGCTTCTCGTGCGCATTTTTCCTGAGTTTCGCGCGATTGACGCGCTGGTGGTCCGCGATTTTTACCACCGCTATACCGTGGACGAGCACTCCCTTCGCACCATTGAAAATCTGGAGCGGCTGCGCCGCCCCGAGAACGAATGGGAGCGGCGCTTTGCCGAAATTCTTTCCCAACTCGAACGCCCCGAACTTTTGCTTCTCGCCCTCCTCTACCATGACGTTGGCAAGGGTCTTCCCTTCGACAACCACATCGAAGGAAGCCTCCATGCCGTGGAGCAAGTTTTCGCGCGCCTCGGACTCGATGACGAGGAGCGCGAAGACGTTCGCTTCCTCATCTCCCGCCATCTCGATATGTCCGCCACGCTCCTTCGCCGCGATATTTTCGACTCCGAGACGATTCAAACTTTCGCCGAAAAAATGAGTTCACCCGGCCGCCTGGCCCTGCTCACCCTTCTCACTTTTGCGGACATCCAGGCCGTCAATCCCGAAGCCCTGACCCCCTGGAAGGCCGAAATGCTCTGGCAGTTGTACGCGGCGACGTCGAATCACCTCAACCGCAGCCTCGACCGCGACCGCGTGCATGCCGGCGCGCAAACTTCTCTGGTGGACAGCGTCCTCGCTCATGTTCCGGGCAAGCCCTCGCGCTGGTCCATCGAATCCTTCCTCGAGGGGTTTCCCCAGCGCTATCTTGCAACCCACACCCCGGAAAAAATCGCCGCGCACTATTCGCTTTCTCTCGGGCTGGGGCAAAGCCCCGTGCAAACCCAACTCCACCATCATCGCCGCTTCTTCGAACTCACCGTCACCACCTCCGACCGGCCCGCTCTCTTCGCGACGATTGCGGGCACATTGGCCGCGTGGGGAATGAACATCGTCAAGGCGGAGGCCTTCAGCAACTCCGCGGGGATCGTTCTCGACACGTTTCATTTCGAGGATCTCCATCGCACGCTTGAACTCAATCCCTCGGAAACCTCCCGTTTCCAGCAGAGTCTTGCCGACGTGATTTCCGGGAAACAACTCCTCGAACCGTTGCTGCGAGGCCGCATTGCTCACGCCCGCCAGCGTCCGCCCAAGGTTCGCGTCCCCACCGAGGTCCGCTTCGACGACTCTTGCTCCTCCCACAGCACGCTGCTCGAAATCATCGCGCAGGATCGTCCCGGCCTTCTTCATCGAATTGGCTCAGTTCTTGCCGCGCAGGGCTGCAATATCGAGGTCGCACTGATTGATACCGAAGGTCAGAAGGCAATTGACGTTTTCTATCTGACCGCGCAAGGCGCCAAGCTCAGTTCCGCGCTGCAATCCGCGGTGGCGGAATCATTGGAAAAGCAACTCTGAATCTTTTCGAGCACTTTCATCCTGCCCCCCGCGCTGGCGGAGATTTGGCTTGCAGTGCCGATCGGAGCTGTTTCCTGTGATGGAGGGCATGGTAAGCTGTTGCTGCCGCGTAGCGCGGTGCGGCTGTGGCGAAATTGGCATACGCGGCGGGCTTAAAATCCGCTGGGGATTTTCCCCGTTGTCGGTTCGACTCCGACCAGCCGCACCATTCGATTGTCCCCTTCGAACGGCGCGCGACGCCTTTTCCCCGGAGTCTCATGCCTGTGCCATTGCGCAATTGACCTCCGCGGACGGCGCACGCTAGGATACTCGTACGTGAATTATCCATGAATGATTTTGCAGCCGACACAATCCCCATTGACGTAAATTTCCTTGGCCACCCTCGGGGCATCGCTGCGTGTCTGCTTCGCAGCCCTTCCGCTCTCGCCGTGGTAGACCCCGGCCCTGAATCGACGCTGCCGGCGCTGCGCGCAGGCCTTGCTGCTCAAGGAGTTTCCGTCGGCGACCTCGACGCCATTCTCCTTACGCACATCCACTTCGATCACGCCGGCGCCACCGGCACGCTGGTGCGCGAGAATCCGCGGCTTGCGGTATACGTTCACGAAAAGGGCGCTCCGCACATGGCCGATCCCGTCAAGCTCTTGAGCAGCGCCGCGCGTCTTTACGGGGATGCCATGCACAAGTTGTATGGGGAGTTTGTTCCGGTTCCGCGAGAAAATCTCCGCGTGCTCAAGGGTGGGGAGAAAGTCTCCATCGGCACCCGCGATCTGGGTGTTCTTTACACCCCAGGCCACGCCTCCCATCATGTCAGCTACATAGACAGCGCGTGTGGCATCGCCTTCGTCGGTGACACGGCCGGGATCCGCATCGCCGGCCAACCCTTTGTAATGCCCGTTACGCCGCCGCCGGACATCGACCTGGAGACCTGGCACGTGAGTGTCGCGCTCATTCGCTCTGTCCAGCCGGCCATGCTCTTTGTTACACACTTCGGCTTTGCGCCCGATCCGCTCAATCATCTCCGGGAACACATGACACGTCTGGAATGGTGGGCCGAGATTGTCCGCGAATCCTTGCAGAACAACGAGGAAGACCCCGCGCGTTCGGCGCAGTTCGTCGCGCGCGCCTCCGAAGACATGCGAGGCCATCTCCCGGAGGCGGAAATCTCCAGCTACGCCAACACCGGCGGCCTCGCTTTGAGCTGGCTCGGTCTGGCCCGCTATTGGCGCAAACGCCAGCCTCAATAAGCGTTACAGCGCAATCCGCCAGTACACTCCGTCCTTCACCTGCACGCGGCGAAGCGCAAATCTCCGCTCCGGCGGCGTTCTGTTCTCCAGCAACTGGAAAATGTCCGCGAGCATTTCTCGCCGATCCAGGAAATAGTCGTGGTGCATACGGCTATTGGACACCGCTGTGGCGTCAATCGTATCTACGCCTGGCAGAAGGACCAGTTCATATTCCGAATCGCCCGCGCGCGGATAGCCGTGCAGATGTCCCGAAGTCCCCAGCGCCCGATCCTGTGCTGAAGTGTACAGCGTGACGCGCTCGCCCAGGCGCACGGCGCTCGGAGCGAGTTGCCGGAACACGTCCGAATCCACGTCCGGCGCGGCGAAGATGATCTGAGCAAACATGCGCACCGGCGCTTCCGACTTCTCCTTGGCGATGCCGTCGAGCGCGCGGAGCAAAGCGCGGCATCCCAGGCTGTGCCCAATCAAGTGGATGGCGCTCCCCGGCGCGCGCGCGGCCAACTCTTCGAGAAACCTCTGCAAGTGAAGGGTGCTCCATTCCGCGTTGTTCTCGTCTGCGGAATACCGCAGCCTGCTCGCCAGCGAAGGCCAGCTATAGAAAACCGCTACTCCCGAAAAGCCCAGGTCCGCCTTCAACTGCGCGGCCCAGAGCGCGGCCTCGCCGAACTCGAAATCGTAGCCGTGTACAAACACAAAGATCTGTTTTCGCGGCATCGGCTCGAGCCGCGCGGCAATCGAGCGGAAGAATTCGCCGCGCTCCTGCGAAACGGCTCCCGGAGTGACTCCGGGGACATCTTCGCAGCCGAATCGTGGCGTGACACGAAGATACTCTCCGATTTGGTGGTTGCCGGGAATGCAGGCAGTCATCAATCCGAAGGACAATTCGCCTTCCCAGGATCGGTCGGTTGCATATTGCGCTTTCCCGGCAGCGCGCTTGGCCTTCGCGTCCTGGGATTTGCCGGCCTCTTTGCGATCCGTCACGTAGAACAACTCGACGGGTTGCGCAGGTCCGGAAGGTTTCGGCGGCTTCCAGGCCGGATTGACATGGATCGAGCAGCCGGACAGCGCGCACGCCACAGCGGAGAGCGCGAGGAACATGGCCCGCGAAAGTCTTCGCCCCGCTCGGTTTTTTCTTTCTTTGAAATTTGTCTGAGGGAACGGCTCAGCCATGGCATGAGTGTGCCACGCCGAAGCTGCGAAGGAAATGGGAGAGAATTACGAATTACCGGAAGGAGTGGCGCCTTCCGCGGTCTCGGGCTCCGAAGGTTTCTCCGCGGCAGGCTCGCTCGGCGTCTCGGCTGGAGGAGCCGTTTGCGTTTCCGCTGAAGCAGAAGTTTGCGTTTCAACAGGAGGCGCCGTTTGCACTTCGAGTCTGGCGGACAGTGCCCTCACGAGCAAATCCACCAGGGTTTTTGCGGCGGCGCCGTCGGGATCTTTCTCCGGGTTGTATTCCGTGATTTCCATCCCGGCAAGATTCTTCGCTCCCAGGAATACCTTAAGAGCTTCGCCCACTTCTCCGATCCGCAATCCGCCAGAACCCGGCACATCTACCGCGGGAAAATCTTCCTGCGCGATGACGTCCACATCAAAGTGCAGCACGAATTCATGTGCGCCGGCGTGCATGCGCTCGAGCGCCTGCTGCGCAGCGGCTGCCGCGCCCATGCGTTGCACATCCGACGCCAGGTAACGCCGCATGGGCGAGCGCTTCAGAAATTCCTGCTCGGGCGCGTCAAGGTCCTCCAGACCAAACAGGGTGACTTCCGGCTCGCGAACCAGAGGCGGCTCGCCCCAGAAACGCACGAGTTCCGCGGCCCCGCGGCCCACGATGTGCGCAACCGCCATGCCATCCAGACGCCCCGAAGGAGTCGACCCCGGTGTGTTCAAATCCGCGTGGCGGTCCATCCACATCAACGCTACGTGTTTGTAGTAGCGGCGCACGCCCGCAAGTGTGGCGAGCGCCTGCACGCATTCTCCGCCCAGCACAATCACCAGTGCCCCCGACTTTACCGCGAGCTCCACGCGGGGACGCAGGTCGTTCAGGCCGGCCACAATTGCCGGGAGGTTCCTCGCGCGAGGATGCTCGTCGTCGTCGGCGAAGGCCTGGGGCGCGCAATCACCCATGTCGGCCACTTCGAATCCCGCAGCCACGAGCCGCTCGGCCAGACCCGCGGCGCGCAAGGCCGCAGGCGCTCGTTCGTGCCCCGGCGCGAAAGCCGCGGCGCTGGAGGGCGCGCCAATCAAGGCAATCTTCTTCGGCTGACGGATAATCTTGACCGCCAAAGTTGCTCCTTGTTTCTTGCTGGACCGGTTTTTTGCGTTACCGCGTCACCGCGCGGCGTTTTGCTCAGGGCTTGCAGGATCGGAACGCTCGCCTCTCCTGCCCCCGATCAGCCCTGTCTGGCCGGCGCGATGGTCGCCAGCTCCGGCGGCAACGTGAAGCGCACGTCTTCACGAATCAAATCCAAATCGCGCTGGTCGGTGTAGCCGAACGCCGCCAGCCGCTCGTTGACCTGTTCGACGAGCACTTCCGGGGCTGACGCCCCCGCGGTCAAGCCGACGCGCTGAACGCCTGCGAGCCACGCCGGATCAATGTCGCGCGCCTCATCAATCAGCCGCGCTTCCACGCCGGAGCGCTTGGCCACTTCCACCAGGCGATTCGAGTTCGAGCTGTTCGGAGAGCCCACCACCAGGATCAAATCCACGTCCTTGGCAAGCTGCTCGACCGCTTCCTGGCGGTTCTGCGTGGCATAGCAGATGTCGTCGCTGGCCGGCCCGACAATGTCCGGAAACTTCTGGCGAAGCCGCGCGACAATCTCCTGGGTGTCGTAGAGGCTCAGGGTGGTCTGCGTCAAAAACGCCAGCTTGCCGGGGTCATCCACCTGAAGTTGGTCCACGGCCTCGACCGAATCCACGACGATGGTCTGCTCCGGAGCCTCGCCCGATGTGCCGACGATTTCCTGATGGTCGCGATGGCCGATGAGGATGATGGTGCGCTTCTCGCGGGCAAATCGCAGCGCTTCCAGATGCACCTTGGTCACCAGTGGGCACGTCGCATCAATCACGCGGAGTTCGCGGTCCTTGGCGATGTCGCGAACCGTCGGCGGAACGCCGTGGGCGCTGAAAACCAGCACCGCGCCCGTGGGAACTTCTTCGAGGGTCTCCACGAAGATGGCGCCGCGCTGGCGCAGTTGGTCCACCACATAGCGGTTGTGCACAATCTCGTGGTGGACGTACACCGGCGAGCCGTAGGCCTCCAGCGCCAGCTCGACAATGTCCACCGCGCGCACTACGCCGGCGCAAAACCCGCGCGGCCTCACACGGAGAAGAACCTTTCCGTTCGCTACTTGTTTAGGCAACTCGCCCTCGCGTTTGGAAATCCGGTTCATGGTCAAAATCTATCTCATCATACCTCATCTTTGTGAAGAGGAGATAGAGGAGATAAGGAAGATTGAGGATATAGAAACAGAGAAGTGACTCCTCTCACCCTCGTTCGCTCGCAAAGAACGCTCGCTCAGCAGTGACGATTCCATTAGAGTTGGCGCAGGACCTCGGGGGACAGGTTGCCGCCGCAGATGACGACGGCGAGGGTCTTGCCGCGATAGCGAGGCGCGTCCTTTAAGAACGCGGCCAGCGCTACGGCCGCGGCTCCTTCGATGACCCATCCCTTCAGAGATCGCACGCGGCGCATGGCCGCCAGGATTTCTTCTTCGGAGACGAGCGCAGAGTGGTCGATCACTTTTCTCGCGATATCCAGAGTGATGGATTCTGGCTCGAGCCCCCCGGCGGTGCTCTCCGAAAGGGTGGGTTGCTCGGGAACGTTCAGAATACGCCCCGCTTTGATCGATTCGTAAAGCACTCGGGAATTCTCAGGCCAGCAGCCGACGATTTCGGTGCGCGGCGAAACCGATTTCAAGTAGGAGCCAATTCCGCTGATGAGTCCACCTCCACCCACGGCAACAAAAACGGCGTCGAGGTCCGGCGCTTGCACATGCATCTCGACGGCGATGGTCCCCTGGCCGGCGATAACGTCCAGGTCGTTATAGGGAGAGATGAAAACCTTCCCGGACTTCTTCGCTGCTTCGCGCGCCGCAAGTTCCGCCTCGAGCGGGTCTTTGCCCACGACGCGGACTCGCGCGCCATACTCTTCGATGTGTTTGGCTTTCGACGGCGAGATTTGCGATGACACATAAATCTCGGAAGTCACTCCGATGCTTTTTGCCGCGGCCGCAACGCCCAATCCGTGGTTGCCGTTGGAGGCGGCGATCACACCATCCGCCGCCTGCTTTGGGGTCAACAAAAGGATTTTGTTGGTGGCGCCGCGAAGTTTGAACGAGCCGGTGCGCTGAAGATTCTCGAGCTTGAAGAGAACGCGCACCGGAAGGCCGGGGAGCACGTCCGGAACGGATTCGAGGGGTGTTTCGAGAACTGCGGGCCGGATTCTCGTGTGCGCTTCGAGGATGAGTTGCGGCAGGTTTGCGACGGTGTGCTTCCCCGGAGCCGTATTTCCCGCGGTGCCTGTCATTTCGAATGGAATTCGTCGAGAGCGGCGCCGATACGCTCGAGTCCCGCGGCAAGAGTCGCGGTGTCGCCGCCGATGCCGATGCGAAAATGACCGGGCATTTCGAAGAAGCGTCCCGGCACAACGGAAGTGTCGTATTTCTCGCGCAGAAGCCGGCAAAAGTCATCGGCGGAGCCGCGCCGCAGGCGTGGAAAAACGATCGTGCCGGCCGGCGGCCGAACCGCTTCGAGGTCGCGCCGCGAATCCAGGAAACGGTCGAGGAGCGGCCGATTTTTGTCGAGGAGTGCCTTCGCACGCGCTTGGGGCTCCGCCAAGCGGTCAAGCGCGATGACGCTCAAACGCTCAGCGATGTGGGCGGGAATATTTTCAAAAATATCCTTCAGGCGCCACATGCGCTCGGCCAGCGGCGGTGCGGCCAGAATCCAGCCGCAGCGCAATCCCGAGAGACCATAAGCTTTGGTCAGGCTGCTGGTGATGACAAAATGCTCGCCCAGATGAATCGCGGAGCGCGCCGGCTCGACGAACAGCATATCCAGATAGACCTCATCCACAAGGACGTGCGCCCCGCATCCGCGCGCCATTTCACCCACCTCGCGAAGCGTCTCATCGGAAATGCGCGCGCCGCTGGGGTTGTGCAAGTTGGTGAGGACGATGAGGCGAGTCTTCGGCGTAATGGCGCGCTCTACTTCGCGCGGTTCGACGCGGAACTGCTTTTCAAACGAGCGCGGGAAGCGGCGGACGGCAGCCCCGAAATATTTTGCTGCGGCCAGCAGTGGGTCGTAGGCCGGTTGTTCGATCAGCACTTCATCTCCGGCCTCGAGGAGGCCGGCCATGGCCAGATGGTTGGCCATGGAAGTTCCCGTCGCCGCAACGACCCATTCCTCGGGCACGCCGCAATTTTTCGCCAGACGCTCTTGCAGCGGCGCATATCCGTACCCGCCAGGCGGAGAGAGCTCTATGTCTTCCCATCGAACGGGCAGGTCCGCCAGCGGCAGACTCTCGATGCCGCTCGACGCCAGATTGAAACGCGCCGATGCCCGAGTCTTGGCCCAATGGATGTAGTCCGACCGGGTGTCGCGGCGCATTTCGCTGATGGAAGCTTTAGTGTGCATCGGCTTTTCGCGCCAGCTTCCTCCAAAGAAAATAAGCAGGAACCCCCGTCAGCAGTATGGCAAAGCCGATGAGCGAATTCGAGGGATAACGGTACAAGGTGACGCCCACGACTGCCCAACACACGGCGATGAACACGATGGTGGTGATCGGATGCCCCGGCAGGCGGTAACCCCCGTGTTGCGCGGAGGAGTTTCCACCGGCAAGCGCATCGCGGCGCCGAAATAGAAACAAGCAGGCAGCCGTCGCTCCGAAAAACAAGCAATCCATGGCCTCGACATAGTTGAGAAGTTGCTCGTAATTCCCGAGGAGGATGGCGGCGATGGTGATGGCTCCCAGCAGCGCGATGGCGATCACCGGCACACGATACCGCGGATGCAGCCGCGCCATGCCGCGCGGCATCAACCCGTCCTCCGCCATGGCAAACAGCACGCGTGGATAGGTGAGCACCGTCTGGCTCAGAAATCCGAGCGCGGAGATGCTAATGCCGATGGCGATAAACGCTGCGCCCCTCGCGCCCGCCACGCGCTGCATCACCTCAAATCCCGGAGTGTGCGATGCCGCGAGTCCCGCGGGTCCGAGCACGCCCACATACACAAAGTTCGCGGCCACATAGAGCACGACGACGCCGGCGACGCCCAGCAGCAATCCTCGCGAAAGGTTTTTTCGCGGATTGCGAATTTCCGCGGCGACGAAATTTCCCGTTTGCCACCCTCCATAGGAAAACATCACGGGAACCATCGCCGCGCCTAACGCGCCAAATAGCCCCAGAGAAACGTGTCCCTCCATCGCGGAACTCCCCGTCGTCGCTGCCGCTATCTCCGGCCGTCCCGCGAGGTACCACGCGCCGCAGGCAATCAATCCGGCGAGCGCCAAGCTCTTGAGAATCATCAGCAAACTTTGCACATTGCTGCCCGAGCGCACTCCATAACAATTGATCACCGTGAGCATCGCGACGGCCGCGACGGCCAGCAACTTCTCCGGGACGCCAATCTTCAGCAGCTGCTGAGCGTAGCGCGCAAACGTGACCGCCACGGCGGCCGCTCCGCCGGGACCGATGACCAACAGGGCCACCCAACCGTAAAGAAATCCCAGCAGGGGATGAAAAGCGTCGCGCAGGTACGCATATTCTCCACCCGCCCGCGGCAGGCGCGCGCCCAACTCCGCATACACAAACGCGCCGAACAGCGCCACGACTCCTCCTATCGCCCAAACGCCCACGATGAGCACGGGCGTGTGGACGCGTTCGGCGACAACGTAAGGATTGATAAAGATTCCGCCGCCGACCATTCCGCCCATCACGATCATGGTCGCGTCGAACAGCCCCAGCTTTGCCGCTAGGCGCGGCGCCGATGAGCCTTCAGACTGTTTCTTGGAGTCAGCTTTTTGAGACATTACGGCTTGCAGATCCTGTTCGCCGCAGCCGACTCTATCATCGCGACAAAGCCGTTCCAAATCTTCTTACGCACTAGGAACTGTTGCGCCTTGTCTGTGTTTTTCGTCGCGTGGTGAGCGGTGATAAAGGCAGCGGGCGAATCTGATGTCCGCTTTTGGGACGAGCAATCCCACAAGCGGCCATTTCGATGTACAATGCGAACCAGTTCCATCATGTAACCTGCTGTCAAAAAAGACCTTACGGCGAACCGCTGGAGGCCTGCCAGTTGCGCTACAGATGGCTGAATCGAGGGTAGGTTTATGGACATTCAAAGACCAGCAAGCGTCAAAGCGCAAAAGACGCGCCGCATGGTCATTGCGGTCATCGCGGTAGTCCTGATGCTGGGCGGAGTGACCTACGGACTCACGCGGCTGCGGCCGGCCGCCCCGAGCGTGGACGACGCCACTACCTGGAAAGACACGGTGCGCCGCGGGCCCATGGTCCGCGACGTTCGCGGACTGGGGACACTTGTTCCAGAAGACATTCGCTGGATCCCGGCGCAATCGCAGGCTCGCGTGGATCGCATCGTTTTGCGTTCGGGGGACACGGTTCGCCCTGACTCCGTCGTGCTCGAGCTGAGCGACCCGCAACTGCAACGGGATGCTCTCGATGCCGAATACCAGTTGAAAGCGGCGGAGGCCGACTACGCCAACTTGAAGGTTCAGGTGGACAGCGAGTTGGCCAGCCAGAAGGCGAATGAGGCCGCGGTCCGCAGCGACTACGAACAGGCCAAGTTGCAACATGAGGTGGATGAGGAGCTTCGCAAGGAAGGGCTCACCTCGGAAGTGACATCCAAGCTATCAAAAGTCCGGGCGGATTCGCTTGCCATTCGCATCAAGCTGGAAGAAGAGCGCACGCGGATCGCCAGCGATTCCGCGAAGGCCCGGCTGGATGCACAAAAGGCCCGCGTGGACACGCAGAAGGCCCTCTACGCCCTCCGCAAGAGCCAACTCGACGCGTTGCACGTGCGCGCGGGAATAAACGGCGTACTCCAAGCGGTGGCCGTGGAAGTGGGCCAGCAGGTAACTCCTGGCACCAACTTGGCGCGTGTCTCCGACCCCAAACTCCTGAAGGCTCAAATCCAAATTGCAGAAACACAGGCGAAAGATGTGGCTATCGGGCAAAAGGCGTCCATTGACACGAGAAACGGCATTGTGGAAGGGCACGTGACGCGCATTGCCGCGGCGCCTGTAAACGGCACGGTTCCTGTGGACGTGAGTCTCGATGGTCCCTTGCCGCCGGGCGCGCGGCCGGACTTGAGCGTGGACGGCACCATTGTGCTCGAGAACCTGAAGGATGTTTTGTACGTGGGACGCCCGGTGCACGGCCAGGCCGACAGCACCATAGGAATCTTCAAGCTGACCTCTGACGGAGCCGAAGCGACGCGCGTCAATGTCAAGCTGGGCCGCGCCTCGGTGAACACCATTGAAGTGGTATCCGGGCTGCAGGTCGGCGACAAAGTCATTCTTTCCGACATGTCGCA
Source organism: Candidatus Acidiferrales bacterium (assembly GCA_035631855.1). Lineage (GTDB taxonomy): Bacteria > Acidobacteriota > Terriglobia > Acidiferrales > UBA7541 > DASQHY01. Next base: position 22,110 of record DASQHY010000107.1, on the reverse strand, counting down.
GTGGGATAACGTGGACCGCATCCGTTTGAAGTAAGCAAGCGCGAGAAAGGGCAGAGCACGCGCATGAGCGCAGTTGTCCAACACCCGGCGTGGACCAGCAGTGAAAAGGCGGCTCCGCGCACGCTCATCGCCGACGATCAGCCGGACGTGGTCCAGGCACTGCGCCTTCTCCTCAAGGCCCACGGCCATCAGACCGAAGCGGCAAGTTCCCCCGCGGCGGTTCTGGAAGCTCTCCGGGAGCGCTCCTTCGATCTGCTTTTGATGGACCTGAATTACGCCCGCGACACCACTTCCGGGGACGAAGGGCTGGATCTGCTCGACCAGATTCAGGCCATGGACTACACGCTGCCCATCGTGGTGATGACGGCGTGGGGGAGCACCGACCTCGCGGTGAAGGCCATGCAGCGCGGCGCATGCGACTACATCGAAAAACCCTGGGAGAACGCGCGCTTGCTCGCCAAACTCCAGCGCCCGCTGGAAAAGCGGCGGTCGTGGCGAATCAACGAGCCGGCCATGACCCGCGAGCTGAATCTGGCGCGCGAAATTCAAAGCGAATTGGTTCTGCGCGGACTGCCGCAGCTCGATGGCTACGAGTTCTCCGCCGAGTGGCAGCCGCTGGGCGCCGTGAGCGGAGACGCCTTTGACGTTCTGCCTTTCGGGAGCGCAGGCGTGGGATTCTGCATCGCCGATGCCGTGGGCAAAGGGGTGCCCGCTGCGCTGCTCGCCTCTCACGTGCAGGCCACCGTGCGCGCGCTGGCCTCCGCCAATCATCCGCCTCACGAACTCACGGGAAAAGTGAATGCGGCGGTTTGCGACCGTGTTGTCCATGGGCGGTTTGTCAGTTTTTTTTACGCGCACCTCGCGGCGCAGGAACGCCTGCTTACCTATACCTGCGCCGGACATCCCGCGCCGATCCTGGTGAGGACCGACGGCACGTGGATGCGCCTATCGGAAGGCGGGCCGGTGCTGGGAGAATTTGACGGGCGGCATTTCGAACAAGGATGCGTCCAAATGGCAAGCGGAGACCGTTTGGTGCTGTGCACCGACGGTTTACTGGAGGCCGAGAACTCTCATGGGGAAACCTTTGGCGATGGACAATTCCTGGCAACGCTTTTGCAAAATCGCGCCGGCAGCGCGGAAATGCTCCGGAACATTCTGATGGATGGTTTGCGTACTCATTGTGGCGGCCGGCTGAACGACGATGTGACGCTGCTGACGCTGGCAGTCGCATGATGCGCTGTTTGGCCTCCAAGTTTTCGTCTTAGAGATCTGTTCGGCGGATTCGGGGACAGTTTGATGCGAGCGATCTGGCAAGACATTCGATTCGGCTTGCGGATGCTGGTGAAGAGCCCCGGCTTTGCGCTGGTGGCAGTGCTCACCCTGGCGCTCGGCATCGGCGCTAACACCGCCATTTTTGGCGTGGTGAAGCAGGTGCTGCTCCAGCCCCTGGGAATGCAAAACCCCGGCCGTTTGGTGATGCTGTGGCCGCGCAACCTCCTGCGTAACGACCCAAAGGATCTGGTGACGCCGGGCAAGTATGAAGACTGGCGCCGCGAGAACCACGTTTTCTCGGAGATGGCCGCGGCCACCGACCAGAGCTACACGCTGACGGGTTTGGGCGAGCCCGAGTTGCTGATTTCCTGGAGCATTTCTTCCAATTTCATGCACCTGCTCGGCGTGGAGCCGACGATGGGGCGGATGTTCACGCAGGAGGAAGAGCAGGCGGGCCACAACCATGTGGTCGTGCTCACGAACAAACTGTGGGTGCGCAGGTTCGGTGAGGATCGCAATGTTCTGGGCAAAACCATCACGCTGAATGATATGCCTTACACCGTGATCGGCGTGATGCCGCGCGGTTTCAATTTTCCCGGCGAGCTAAACGATCTGTGGGCGCCGCTTGTCATGCCCCCTGATGCGGCCGCGAACCGCACCGCGACTTTCCTGCGCGTGGTGGCGCGGCTCAAGGACGGCCTTACGATGAAGCAAGCCGAAGCCGACATCGAGCAACTCTCCGAGCGGCTTGGCCAACAGTATCCCGATACCGACAAAGGCTGGGGCGTCGGGTTTCAGCCGGTGCGTGATTTGTTCGTGGGCGGGATTCGCCCGCCTTTGCTGGCGCTCACGGGCGCGGTGGGATTCGTGCTGTTGATCGTGTGCGCCAATGTCGCCAACCTTCTGCTGGCGCGCGCCGCCGCGCGGCGCAAGGAAATGGCGATTCGAGTTGCGCTGGGTGCGACCCGCGGCCGCCTCATTCGGCAGTTGCTCACCGAGAGCGTGATGACGTCGCTCGCGGGCTGCCTGATCGGATTGATGCTCACCGTATGGGCGACCCGCTTCTTAGTACACCTGTTTCCCAACAACATCGCCAACCTTAACATTCCACTGGTGGAAGAGATTCCCGTGGACTCCGTTGTGCTCGGCTTCGCGGTGCTTCTTGCGGTGGTGACCGGAATCGTGTTTGGTGCTGTGCCCGCGCTGCAAGTCTCCGGTGCTTCGCCGGAACCTGGCCTGAAAGAAAGCGGTGGCCGCACCATTGGAAGTGGCGGCAGCCGGCTCGTGCGCTCGGGACTGGTGGTGGCGCAGGTTTCTCTCGCGTTGGTCTTGCTGACCTCCGCTGGCCTGATGATCAAGAGTTTTGTGCGGCTGCAGAACACCAGCCTCGGCTTTAATCCCGGCCACGTCATGACCGCGCAGGTGCTTCTGCCGCGGAGCAGGTACAAGACCGATCCGGATCGCATCCGCTTCGTCCGCGAGGTGCTGGCCGAAATGCACAAACTCCCGGGCGTGGAATCCGCAGCAGCCGTGAACTTCCTGCCGCTGAGTGGATTCTGGGGAACGGTCTCATTTACCACCCCTGACGCGGCGCCCGTGGCGGTGTCGCAGTGGCCCAGCGCCGACTATCGGATCGCCAGCGACGATTATTTCCGCACCATGCAGATTCCCATCCTCCGCGGGCGGAGTTTTACCGGCGCCGACACCGCGCAGAACCCGCCGGTGTGCATCATCAACGCCACGCTGGCCCGGCGTTACTTCGCCAATCAAGACGCGGTGGGCAGGCTTGTCACGCCAGATCCGAATGAATTCGGCAAGGCGCCTTGGCTGATCGTCGGAGTTGTAGGCGACGTAAAACATTTCGGCGCAGCTGAGGCGGCGCATCCCGAGGTCTATCGCCCATTTACGCAAGACGGGTTTCCTCTGATTGCCTTCACCGCGCGTACGGGCCAGCAACCAATGGCTCTGGCAGGCTCCCTGCGGCAGGCGATCTGGACGGTGGACAAAGACCAGGCAATTTTCCGGGAACTCCCCATGGAAGAAGCGGCCTGGGAAAGTTCCGCGTTGCGCCGCATGAGCATGATCATCTTTGCATTTTTCGCTGCCACAGCGCTGGCGCTTTCCGCGCTGGGAATTTATGGCGTGGTGTCCTACCTGGTGGCCCAGCGTACGCGTGAGATCGGCATACGCATGGCGCTGGGCGCGCGGCGCGGAGCAATCGTGCAAATGGTGGTGGGCCAGACTTTTCGCGTCGCGGCGATTGGTCTGGTGCTGGGGGTGGCCGGCGCGCTCGCGGTTACGCGCTTCCTCGCCAGCTTGCTGTTCCAGGTACGCGCCCTGGACTCAACAATTTTTGTGGCGGTGCCCGCCGTGTTGTGCGCGGTGGCGCTGCTGGCGGCTTGGGTACCGGCCCAGCGCGCGGCGCGCATCGATCCTGTGGTGGCGCTGCGCTATGAGTAGGAGAGCTTGATGCGAACGATCTGGCAAAACGTTCGATTCGGCTTGCGGATGATGGGGAAGAATGCCGTATTCACGCTGGTGGCAGTGCTCACTCTGGCCCTCGGCATCGGCGCCAACACCGCTATCTTCAGCGTGGTTTACGGCGTCGTATTCAAGCCGCTTCCCTACGCAAATCCGGAAAAGCTTGTCCGCATCTATACCGAGTTCCCGAAATTTCCGGGAGGGGGATTGCGGCGCTTCTGGGTGTCCGCGCCGGAGTATCTGGACATGAAGCGTGAAGCCCACTCCTGGCAGACCTTGGACGGGTGGGTGAATGGGGTCGCCAATCTGATGGGCACCACCTCTCCCGTCCGCGCCACGGAATCCTATGTGACCGGAGGGCTGCTCGATTCCATCGGCGCATCGCCTCTGCTGGGAAGAAACATTTCTCCGCAAGACGATGCTCCGGGCGTGCCGCAGGTTGCGCTGATTTCCGAGGGGTTGTGGCGCAGGGCGTTTGGCAGCGATCCGTCCATCGTGGGACGGGAGACTCTTGTGGACGGCGTGAAGTGCACGATCATCGGCGTCATGCGCGCGGGCTTCCAGTTTCCGCCGGGCGAAGTGGATCCGCCGGAGATCTGGGTGCCGCTGCAGTTGGACCCTGCCAATCCCGGCGGGCGCGGGAGCCACTATCTCTACCTCCTGGCGCGGTTGAAGCCCGGCGTTTCTCTGTTGCAGGCAAACGACGAAATGGCGCAGCTCGTGCGCTACTGGGGCGAAGGCGACACGCAGAAGAACCACGCGCTGAGTCCCGCCAATCATCCCGTGGTGATGTTTCCATTGCAGGATGAAGTCGTGCGCACGGTGCGTCCGGCGATGCTGATGCTGCTCGGCGCTGTCTTTTTCGTTCTGCTGATCGCCTGCGTGAATGTGGCAAACCTCCTGCTGGCGCGCGCCGAGGCGCGGCAGCGCGAAATCGCTGTGCGGACCGCTATCGGCGCGTCGGTGGGCAACCTCGCAAAGCAATTTGTCACCGAAGGCATGCTGCTTTCGCTCGCGGGAGGCGGCCTTGGGTTGCTGCTGGCCTATGGCGGGCTGCATCTGATCGTCACGACGAATGCCGGGTTCATTCCCCGAGTTTCCGAGATTGCCGTCAATGGAAGAGTCCTGCTGTTCACTCTGATTGTTTGTGCGGGGACCGGGATTTTCTTCGGGCTTACGCCGCTCGCTCAGGTGGTCACGCGCAACCTGAGCGACTCGCTGAAGGCTTCGGAGCTGCGCTCGACGGCAACGTCGGTGGCGCAATGGTTCCGCCGCTCGCTGGTGGTGATGGAGATGGCCCTGGCCCTGGTGCTTTTGGTGGGCTCGGGATTGATGGTGCGCGGCTTCTGGAAACTCCTTCAAGTGAATCCGGGTTTTGTTTCCTCCGGCCTTCTGACCATGCGTGCGTCGCTGGTGCAAGCCCTCTATCCAAATACGCAGAGTGCCTTGCAATTCTGGATTCGCGCCCAGGAGCGCCTTTCCGCGCTTCCTGGAGTGAAGGGCGTGACGATGATGTCCGGGCTGCCCCCGGCCCGGCGGCTCAATGCCAACGACACCGAGATCGAAGGCCTTCCAAAAGGACCGGACTCGCCCATTCAAAACGTGGATTACTGGCAATTCGTGGGTGACCGCTACTTCGAAACCATGGGCATCCCGCTGATCGAGGGGCGGTTCTTTGATCAGCGCGACGGTGGAGGCTCACCGCCGGCGGCGATTGTGAACCAGGCGATGGCGCGCCACTTCTGGGGAAAGGAAAGCCCGGTGGGCCGGCGCGTGCGGCCCGGAGGACCGAACACCCCATGGTTCACGGTCATCGGCGTTGTCGCCGATGTAAAAAACGCGGGGCTCGACCAGCCGGCTGGGACGGAACTCTACTTTGCCGTCCGCCAGATGGATACATTCGGATTTGGACTCCGCAGTCCGAACTTTGTTTTGAGGACGAGCGGCGACCCTGGGTCCCTGGCGGGTGCCGCCCGGCAAGCGATCGCCGGGATTGACCCCGCCTTGCCCCTCGCCAATGTCCGCACCATGGACGAAGTGCTCGCCACGGCGCAATCACGTCCGCGGTTTCTGACGTTGCTTCTGGGACTCTTCTCTTCTGTGGCATTGGCTCTTGCCGGCGTGGGAATTTACGGGTTGATGTCCTACTCGGTCACCCAGAGAACCAACGAAATTGGAATTCGCATGGCCCTTGGTGCTCAGCCCTCCGATGTGCTGCGGCTGATTGTGGGTCATGGAATGCGCCTGACGCTGCTGGGACTGCTGATCGGGATCGCTGTGGCCATCGGACTGACGCGGACGCTGGCCAGCCTGTGGTTTGGAATCAGCGCCACCGATCCCCTGACCTTTGCAACCATCACCGTGATTCTGGCCGGGGTCGCGCTGCTGGCATGCTTCGTGCCGGCGCGGCGGGCCATGCGCGTGGATCCGATTGTGGCCTTGCGGTATGAGTGAGGCGAAGCGATGAGAACTCTCTGGCAGGACGCTCGATTCGGGTTGCGCATGCTGGCGAAAAGCCCCGGGTTCGCGTTGGTTGCGGCGCTCACTCTGGCGCTGGGCATCGGCGCGAACACGACGACCTTCACCATGCTGAAGAGCATGATTCTGCGCCCGCTCCCGGGAGTGCACGCCGCGGAACAGCTCGTCGTCGTCGTGCAGCGCACCGTAGAAGGCAACCCCTGGACGTTTTCGTATCTCGATTACAAGGACCTGCGCGACCGCAACCAGGTTTTTGAAAGCCTCGCAGGCTCTTCGCCGGTGCCCCTCAGCGTCCGTTATGCGGAGAAAGCCGAGCGCACGTGGGGCGAAGCGATGACCGGTAACAATTTCGAAATGCTCGGGGTGCGCGCGGCGATGGGCCGGCTGCTCACCCCGGACGACGACCGCACACCGGGCGCGCATCCCGTAGCCGTGGTGAGCCACCGCTTCTGGAGCACGCGCATGGGCGCCGACCCCAACGTCATCGGCAAGACGCTTTTCATCGGGACCGTGCCGTTCACGATGATCGGCGTCACCGACCCGGCCTATCACGGGAGCACCGTAGGACTCACGCTCGACGTCTATGTCCCTGTGATGATGATCCACGAAGTTGTGCCCGCCTGGGACTTTCTGGGTCATCGTGATTCCGGCTGGCTGCTTCTGCAGGGCCGCCTGAAGCCGGGAATAAGTTTTGCGCAGGCGCGCGCCTCGCTGCGAGTGGTAGGCGCGCAAATGCTGAAGGAATTCCCGAACCGGCAGATTCGCGAGAAGACCGAACTGCTGCCGCTGTCCAGGTCGCCCTTTGGGGGGCAGGCGATTCTGTTTCCAGTCCTTACCGTGGTGATGGCGGTTGTCGGCATTGTGCTGCTGATTGCATGTTCGAACGTGGCCAACCTGATGCTGGCGCGGGCCGCGGGGCGCGTGCGGGAAATCGGCATTCGGCAAGCGCTCGGCGCGGGCCGCTGGAGGCTGGTCCGGCAGCTATTGACTGAGTCCGTCCTGGTGTCTCTGCTGGGCGGCGCGGCATCGGTCGCGCTGAGCTTGTGGGCCAATCAGCATTTCGCGAATCTGAGGATCCCGGCTCCTTATCCCGTCGTGCTGGACGCCAATTTCGACGCGGGCGTGTTCGCGTTTACCCTCCTGCTCGCCGTGTTGAGCGGAGTCGTGTTCGGTCTCGCCCCGGCGCTTCAGGCATCCAAGACCGACCTGCTCCACGCGTTGAAGGAGGAAACCGGAAGCCGGAAGTTTACGCGTTCGCGGTTGCGCAGCGGCCTGCTGGTGGCGCAAGTCGCATTATCGCTGATGCTGCTCATCGGCGCAGTCCTGGTGCTGCGCAGCGAGGGTTACGCAACAAGGATCGACGTGGGATTTGACCCCGACAATGTAGTGGTTAGCGCCATGGACCTCGCGGCCAATGGGTACACCGCTGATGCGGGCCGCGCGTTTTACCGCAGACTGCTCGAGCAGGTGCGCGCCCTGCCTGGAGTGGAGTCGGCCAGCCTGTCCGAGAATCTCCCGCTGCATGTGATTGGCGGCGCGGACACGATGGTGGACGTGGAAGGATATACCCCGCAGCGGAATGAAGACATGGCCTTTCATTACGCGCGGATTTCGCCGGGTTATTTTGCCAACATGCGAATCCGGACGATTGCCGGGCGCGATTTCGATGAGCACGACGACAAGAACTCGGCCGCCGTGGCCATCGTCAACCAGCAGTTTGCCCGCCGCTTCTGGCCCGGGCAAGAGCCTCTCGGGCATCGCATCCGCATTCGTGACGAGTGGCGGCGCGTGGTGGGTGTTGTGCACGACGTCAAAGTGGAGACGCTCACCGAAGAGCCGACATCCTACGTGTATATCCCGCTCGAACAAGCCTACACCGGTGACATGATCGTGCAGGCGCGTGCCGCCTCCGCGGCCGCCGTGCCGGGAGTGCTCGGGGCAATCCAGAAGACGGTGCACGAGATGGACCCCAACCTGCCCGTCTTCAACACGCGGACGCTGCGTCAGCACATGGAGTTCGCCTTCGCGAGCTATGGCCTGACTTCGGAGTTTCTGGGCGTCGCCGGCTTGCAGGCTCTGGTCTTGGCGGGAATCGGCATCTACGGCGTGATCGCGTTTCTGGTCGCGCAGCGCACCCGCGAGATCGGCATCCGCATGGCGCTGGGTGCGCAGCCCGGCGATGTAGTGCGCGTTCTGCTCTGGCAGGGCATGCGCATGGCATTTCTGGGAGCGGCGATCGGCCTCGTGCTGGCCGCCGCCGCAACTCGCGCCATGGGTGCTCTGTTATACGGGATCAGCGCCCGCGATCCGCTGACCTTTGCGGGAGTCACCCTGTTCTTGCTCGGCATCGCGGCGCTGGCCTGCTATCTGCCCGCGCGGCGCGCCCTGCGTGTGGACCCCATCGTGGCTTTGCGGTATGAATAGGCGCTAAGTTTTGCGGAGAAAAGGCAATCGGCAATTCAAAATAAATAGGAGAAAACATGGCAGACGCAAATGGAAACCTGATCAGGCTCGAAGCGGTGACGAAAGTGTTCTACACCGATGAGGTGGAGACCCACGCGCTGGCGGGAATCCATCTGGAAGTCAAGAGAGGAGAGTATATCTCGATTGCCGGGCCTTCCGGTTGCGGCAAGTCCACTCTGCTCTCCATCCTGGGGCTGCTGGATTCGCCCACCGACGGCAACTACTGGCTCAACAACAAGCCGGTGGCCAACCTCAGCTTGAGCGAGCGCACGCGCATCCGCAACCGCGAGATCGGGTTCATTTTCCAGGCGTTTAACCTGATCGGCGACCTTACCGTGTACGAGAACGTTGAGTTGCCGCTCACCTACCGGGGAACCGGTTCCGCGGAGCGCAAGCAAAAAGTGCAGGCGGCGCTGGAGCGCGTGGGCATGGCGCACCGCATGAAGCACTATCCCTCGCAGCTCTCCGGAGGTCAGCAGCAGCGTGTGGCCGTGGCGCGTGCGCTCGTGGGCGATCCGCTCATCCTGATGGCCGACGAGCCCACCGGAAACCTCGACTCCAAGAACGGCGAATCGGTGATGGAATTACTGCGCGAACTGCACCGCGGGGGGGCCACCATCTGCATGGTGACGCACGACCAGCGTTACGCCAACTTCGCCGAGCGCACCATTCATATGTTTGACGGCCGCGTGGTGGACGAGAGCAAGGAATCCCACGCCAGCGCCTAGTTTGAGGAGGCGCAATCAAAACGGTTTGGCGGGACCTGCGGTAGCAGGAGGACTCCGTGAATACATTGGTTCAGGACGTCCGCTTCGCGGTGCGCATGCTGTGGAAGCACCGCTGGGTCACGCTCCTCGCCATTGCCGCCTTGGCCCTCGGCATCGGAACAAACACCGCCATTTTCAGCCTTGCCGAGGCATTCCTGGTGCGTCCGGTCCCCTTTGAACACGCGGAGTCCCTCGTGGCCATCGTGGACACGCGTCCCGAACTGAACATTGACAGGAATTCGGTCGCGCCCGCCACCTATTTCGATTGGAAAGAGCAGAGCCGCTCGTTCCAGCAGATGGCGGCATACGAGTGGGACGAAGTCAATCTGACGGGCGACGGAGAGCCGCAGAAGGTCCAGGGCATGGACGTCTCGTCCAATTTTTTCAACTTCCTTCAGGTCCAGCCTATCTTGGGCCGCACGTTTCTCCCCGAAGAGGAACAGTCTGGCAAGGATCAGGAAATCATCTTGGGCTACGGCCTGTGGGAACGCCGTTACGCCTCCGATCCACACATCGTGGGCAAAACCGTCAAGGTGGATGGAAGGGGGTTCACCATTGTCGGCGTGATGGGGAAAGGATTCGATTTCCCTCAGCCCGCAGAAGTCTGGTTGCCTCTGGCGTTTCAACCAAAAGACAAAGCGAACCGCGCCACACGAGGCGTCTGGGTACTGGGGCGCCTCCATCCAAACATTTCCATCAAGCAGGCTGGCTCGGAAATGCGCACCATCGAGACGCGCCTCAGTGAGGCGTATCCGGACACAAGTCGGGGTTGGCATGTGCGCGTCATGCCCATCGCCGAATTCGCAACGGGAGCCCTGACGCGGCAGTACACCATTCTTCTGATGGGTGCAGTGGGGTTTGTGCTCCTGATTGCCTGCGCCAATGTTGCCAACGTGCAGTTCGCGCGCGTCACCGGACGCCAGAGAGAGTTGGCCATCCGTGCCGCGCTGGGCGCCAGCCGCGGGCGCATCGTCCGCCAGCTTTTGACCGAGAGCGTTCTGCTTTCCGCCGGCGGGGCTGCGGTCGGACTTCTGTTTGCGAACGCGAGTCTCGAACTTATTCTTGCCAACATGCCTCCCGACATCGCCAGGTTCATCGCCGGATGGAAAACGATCCAGCTGGATGCCGGGGCCTTTCTGTTTACTTTGGCGATTGCATTGGTCAGCGGGGTTCTTTCCGGCCTGGGGCCGGCGGTGCTCAGCTCGCGCGCGAAGCTGAACGAGACGCTAAAGGAAAGTGGCCGCAGCTCATCGGGACGCGGGCGCCACCGCATGCGCAGCACATTGGTGGTTGCAGAGATCTCCCTCGCGCTGGTTCTGCTGCTCGGCGCCGGACTCTTGGTAAAGGGATTCCGCGCGCTACTGACTGTGAACAATTCCTTTTCTCCCGAAACGCTTTTGACGTTCAAAGTTTCGCTGCCCGAGTTGCAATACAAAGAAGCGCACGCCCGGGCGGCATTCTTTGACAAGACGCTCGAGCGGCTGTCCGCAATCCCAAACGTCCAGTCGGCAGCCATCGCCTCATACGCCCCTTACGAAGGCGGCGGAGGGACGCCGTGGAGCATCTTCAGTATCGAAGGGCGCCCCACCATGGAGCGAGGCGAACAGCGTCTCGCCATTACGCAAACCATCAGTCCGGGCTTCATCCGCCTGATCAACATTTCCTTGCTGGACGGCCGCGAACTCAGCGACGCCGATGGACAGGACACGCTTCCGGTCGCACTCGTCAGCGAAAGCATGGTGCGGCGTTACTTCCCGGGCGAGAATCCGCTTGGCAAGCGAATCAAAGCGGGCCGCAACGACTCCGATAATCCGTGGATGACGATCGTAGGCGTGGTGAGCGACATCCACTATGGCTGGCTTGACAAAGAGTACGTGCCGACGCTCTACCGGCCCTACCGGCAGACGCCGCGCTCTTACACCACTCTGTTCATGCGCACATCGGCTAGCCCGTCGCAGTTTGTCTCTGCTGCGCGCAGCCAAATCACGGCGCTGGATGCGGAGCTGCCGATCTTTGACGTCAAGCCGCTGGACATTTTGATCAGCGAGTCCGTGGTCGGAATCGCGTACGTCGCCGTGATGATGGCCGTGCTCGGAGTGATTGCACTGGTGCTGGCATCAGTAGGCGTCTATGGCGTCATGTCGTATTCGGTCGGCGAACGCAACCACGAGATCGGAATTCGCATGGCCCTCGGCGCGCGCACCCGCGACATTTTGCGGCTCATCCTGAAGAACGGCATGCTGATTACCCTGCTGGGAGTGGGGATTGGCTTGCCGATCTCCTTCGCTCTGGCGCGGGCTCTTTCGTCTCTCCTGTTTGGTGTGGAGTCAACAGACCTTGCGGCGTTCGTCGGTCTTCCGCTCCTGCTCTCGGCGGTTGCGGCATTGGCGTGCTATATCCCCGCGCGGCGCGCCTCCCGTGTAGACCCGCTGGTCGCGCTGCGATATGAATAGCGCGGTTGATGTCTGCTAGACTCGCAATAGCAGCTTTTCGTGGTGCTTCGAAGCCTCCAGAATCGCTGTCCGAAACCGCGACGAGCCGTCCCATTTTCGGACAGTACTCCCTCCTCGACGATGATAATCGCCTTTTAACCAGCTAAGAATTAAGGACTTACACCCAATGTCAGATGGCCCCGAAACTGATGATTTTGCGTTAGAATTGTCTTCTGGTCAGAGCGCAAGGGGGCGACTCGTGCCAACGAGACACCTTGATTGCTGAAGTTCGAAGGAGCGAATGTGGGAACTGCGGAACCATTGATTCAACTGCGCGGGCTGGAAAAATCTTACGACCAGGGGGGAAGCAAGTTCTTCGTCTTGCGACGGATCAGCCTGGACATTCTCCCGGCGGAATTCGTGACCATCATGGGGCCGTCTGGCGCGGGAAAGTCCACGCTGCTGAGCATCATCGGAATGCTCGACGGAGCGTGGAGCGGCGAGTATTACTTTCTCGACCAGCCCGTCCACAAGCTCAACGTCAAGCAACGCAACGAACTTCACAAGCGCAATATCGGATTTGTCTTCCAGAGCTATCACCTGATCGACAACCTGACCGTGTTCGAAAACCTGGATATCCCGCTCTCCTACAAGAATGTGCCGCACAAGGAACGCACCAGCCTGGTGTGCGATGCCCTCGACCGCTTTCAGATCGTCGGCAAGAAAGACCTTTTCCCCAGCCAGCTTTCCGGGGGACAACAGCAGCTTGTGGCCGTGGCGCGCGCGGTGATCCTGAATCCCAAGCTGATCCTCGCCGACGAGCCCACCGGCAACCTGCACTCGGCGCAGGGGGATGAAATCATGCAATTGTTCAAGCGGCTCAACGAAGCGGGAACCACGATCATTCAGGTGACCCACTCGGAGCGAAACGCCGCGTATGGCCACCGCATTATTCAACAAAAAGACGGCTGGATCGTGAGCGGAGATTCGACGGCCGCCGCCGCACGATAATCCGGGCGCGGCGTCGAGGACGAACGAATTCCGATGAAGAATCAGAACTCCAATCATTTCCGGGTGCTTCTGGCGGACGATCAACCCGACATCCGCGAAGCGCTGCGCTTGCTGCTCAAGCGGGAAGGCTACGAGACTCAGGCGGTCACCTCACCGGCCGAGATTCTTGCGGCCTTGGAGACGCGCGAATTTGACGCTGTTTTGATGGACCTGAATTACACGCGCGATACCACCTCCGGGCAAGAAGGGCTGGACCTGCTGGGGCGGATTCAGATGATGGACGCGGCCCTGCCGGTGGTGGTGATGACCGCGTGGGGCAGCGTGGAGCTGGCCGTCGAAGCCATGCGCCGCGGCGCGAAGGATTTCATCCAGAAGCCCTGGGAGAATGCGCGGCTTCTCTCCATCATTCGCACGCAGATTGAGTTGCGTAACGCCTTGCGTCATGCCTCCCGCCTGGAGGCGGAGAATCGCCTGCTCCGCGCGGAATCTCGTCCCACGCTCATCGCCGAATCCGCGGCCATGCAGCCGGTCCTCGAGCTGATCGCGCAGATTGGTCCGTCCGACGCCAACGTCCTGATTACCGGAGAGCACGGCACGGGAAAAGAAGTGGTGGCGCAGACGCTCCATGCATTGTCGCAGCGCGGCAGCAAGCCGATGGTTACGGTCAATGCGGGCGGGCTGTCCGAAGGCGTTTTCGAGAGCGAATTGTTTGGGCATGTGAAGGGCGCCTTTACCGATGCGCGGGCCGACCGCGTGGGGCGTTTCGAACTCGCTGACACCAGCACTCTTTTCCTGGACGAAATCGCCAACGTGCCGATGAACCTCCAAGCGAAACTCCTCCGCGTTCTGGAAACTGGTGAGATGGAGCGCGTGGGTTCATCAAAAACGCGGCGCGTGGACGTGCGCGTCCTCGCGGCCACCAATGCGGACGTCAATGCCGAAATTGCAGGGGGACGCTTCCGCCAGGACCTGCTCTTCCGCCTGAACACCATCGAAATCCATCTTCCGCCGTTGCGCGAGCGCCGCGAAGATATTCCTCTGCTGGCCAACCATTTCCTGCTGAATTATTCCCAGCGCTACCGCAAGAGCATTGCCGGCTTCGATCCCGCGGCCACCCAGGCTCTCCAGGAGCACCCCTGGCCAGGCAATGTGCGTGAATTGGACCATGCCGTGGAGCGCGGCGTCTTGCTGGCCCAGGGGTCGCAGGTCCGCGCCTCAGACCTGGGGCTCCGCTCCGCCGCTTCGAGCAGTTCTCCGCGGCTCGAGGAGATGAGCCTGGAAGAAGTCGAGCGCTACCTCGTGCATCGAACGCTCTCCCGCTACGATGGAAACGTAAGCATGGCCGCCAAGGCCCTGGGCCTGAGCCGTAGCGGTCTTTACCGCCGGCTTCAAAAACACGTGCAGCCATGAAGAAGATGAAGGACCTCACGCACGAGCGCCGCATCCAGCTTCTTTCGCTGGCCGCGGGCCTGCCGGGTTCGCTCGTCGCTTTAATCCTTTTGTGGACCGGGCCGTACTCTTCCCGCACGGCGTGGACACTGACGATTCTCATCGTGCTCTTTTGGATGGGGTTTGCGGTGTCGCTGCGCCAGCGCGTGGTGTTTTCTCTCCAGACTCTTTCGAACCTCCTCGCCGCGATGCGCGAGGAGGATTTCTCGATTCGCGCGCGCGGGGCGCGCTTCAATGACGCGCTCGGCGAAGTGATGCGCGAGGTCAACGCGCTGAGCGCGACCCTCCGCGCGCAGCGCATGGGAGCGCTCGAAGCGACGGCGCTGCTGCGCGCCGTGATGGAAGAAATAGACGTGGCCGTGTTCACCTTTGACGACACCCAAAAACTGAAACTGGTCAACCGCGCCGGCGAACGTCTTCTGGGACGCCCCGCGGAACGTTTGCTCGACTTGACGGCGGAAGAGTTGGGGTTGGCGCGATGCCTGGAAGGCGCTTCGGCACGAACCATGGAGGTCGGCTTCCCGGGAGGTTCCGGGCGGTGGGCGGTGCGCCGTGGGACCTTTCGTCAGGGTGGCCGGCCGCACCAGCTCATTGTGCTGACCGATCTGAGCCGCGCGCTCCGCGAAGAGGAAAGGCTGGCGTGGCAGCGCTTGATCCGTGTGATGGGGCATGAACTGAATAATTCACTCGCGCCGATTCAATCGGTGGCCGAGAGCCTCGAAAGCCAGCTTCGCTCCGCAGCCACGGACGGCGGCGGACCATCGGGAGCCTCTTCAGATCTCATCGAAGACATGCGCCACGGCCTGAGCATCATCCGTTCGCGCACCGAGGCGCTGAGCCGCTTCATGGCCGCGTACGCGAGGCTGGCGCGTCTGCCAAAGCCAACGCTCGCGCCCGTCGAACTCGCTCCTGTCATTCATCGCGTGGCCAGCCTCGAGACGCGCCTGAGAATCGCGGTGGCGGACGGTCCGCCGCTCACCATCTCCGCCGACGGCGACCAGATCGAACAGCTGCTCATCAATCTGGTCCGCAATGCCACGGATGCCTCGCTGGAAACCGGCGGGGCTGTGCAACTCGGATGGAAGAAGAACGCGCGCTATCTGGAGGTCTGGGTGAACGACGAAGGTCCCGGACTTCCCAACACCGCGAATCTCTTTGTGCCTTTCTTTACCACCAAGTCGGGCGGTTCCGGCATCGGTCTGGTGTTGAGCCGCCAAATCGCCGAGGCTCATGGCGGCAGCCTGACGCTGGAAAACCGCCACGAAGGACACGGATGCCAGGCGCGCCTTCGCCTGCCGTTATAAAATAACGCTGCAGAGTCCGCGATGATCCGTGTCAAACGCATCTACGAAGCGGCGAGAAAAGAAGATGGCTATCGCGTGCTGGTGGACCGTCTCTGGCCTCGGGGAGTTTCCAAGCAGCAGGCTCACGTCCAGCTCTGGCTGAAGGACATTGCTCCTTCTGACGCACTGCGAAAATGGTTTGCGCACGACCCCAAGAAGTGGGCGGAATTCCAACGGCGTTATGGAAAGGAACTCGCCGGGAAAAAGAATCTGCTGGAGCAGGTCGAGCGCCTCGAGAGGGAACATCTCGCAGTTACGCTGCTCTACAGCGCGAAGGATGAGGAGCACAACCAGGCCGTAGCGCTCGCGAGATTCCTGAAGGGCGCGCCGCGCTCGTGAACCGCGCGGCGGCGCTTCGCGTATTGCACGACGAAATCGTCTCCTGCCGCAAGTGCCCGCGGCTGGTGGAGTACCGCGAACGCGTGGCGCGCGAAAAGCGCCGGGCCTATCGCGACTGGACTTATTGGGGCCGCGCCGTTCCCGGCTTCGGCGATGCGCACGCACAGCTCTTCCTTCTGGGCCTGGCGCCGGCCGCTCATGGAGCCAATCGGACCGGACGCATGTTTACCGGCGACCGCTCCGGAGATTTTCTCTATCGCCTCCTGTTTCACGCCGGATTCTCCAGCCAACCTACTTCGGTCCGACGCGACGATGGCCTGCAGCTCCGCAACGCTTATATCGGCGCAACGTGCCGATGCGCCCCGCCGGACAACAGGCCGCTTCCCGAAGAACTGGCGCGTTGCCGTCCGTATCTGGAGCGCGAACTGGAGCTGCTGCGGCCGCGCGCCGTCCTGGCACTCGGAAAGATTGCCTGGGACGATTATCTCGGGCTCTTGAAATCCCGCGGCCTCATCCAATCCCGAGCGGCTTATCCGTTTTCGCATGGCGCTGTGGCCAAACTTCCTGCGGGGCTTCCGCGACTGTTTGCTTCGTATCATCCGAGCCAGCAAAACACGCAGACAGGACGGCTCACGGAACGCATGTTTTTGGGAGTGCTCAAAAAAATTGCCGGATTCCTGAAGCGCGGCTGAGCCTCGGCGAAATTAACTTTTTGCGGCCGCCGTTTTCGGGCCGGCACCTCCGGCGGCGGATTCCGGGATCTTCTTGCGATGCAGGAGTTCGACGATGCTGCGGTAAAGGCGCGAGCGCGTTTCATGGCGTTCGTGAGCGCGCGAGATGTAGCGGACGGTGACATTGACGCCGAGATTGGTGGGCCGCACGATCATTGCCGGCGTCGCGGAGAAGGGCGCCTCCGCAGGATGGGGAGCGACGCGCTGCCATTCGGCTTCGGCCAGCCGCGCGTTCGATGCCGTATCGTCGGTGACAATCTTGAGGATCATGTCGGCAATGCGGTAGGGATCCACGTTGTGCGGGAGCAGCACTTGAATTTCGTCCCAGAGCCATTGGCCGGTGGTGGAGAAATTGAAGTAGTGGCCCTCGATGGCAAAGCTATTGACGAAGGTCACTTTGCGGCCGGTGGGATGCCCCGCGTCAGACCAACTCCCCGTCTCCATCAGCACGGTATGCAATAGGCCGACTTCCACGACTTCGCCGCCGATGCCGTTGATTTCTACCCAATCTCCCGGATGGATGCCGTTGCGGCCCATCAGGACAAACCATCCGAAAAAGCCCACGATGAAATCCTTCAAGGCGACGGTGAGGCCCGCGCCAGCAAGGGCGGCAATGGTCGCGACGTTATTGGGCGCCCCGAAAAGAACCAGCAGAATCAGCACCACGGCGACAGCGCGCACGGCAAAGCCTATCGCGGCGCGCAACGTGTGCAGACGCCGGCGGTCGGGGGCAACTTTCGAAAAAGAGGTATGGATAAGAGGATTGGAGGCTGCGACGAAAATGCCAATCAACAATATCCAGGAAGCGTCAAACAACAGGCCATGGATGAAATGGGTTTGCCGCGCGGCAACCACAGCTCTCCACCCCTCGCAAAACCTCGCGATTTCCTGCTCATGTTCAACGCGTTTATCGAGATCGGTCAGGTTCTGCTGATCCTCAGTCAGATGTTTCAGGAACGATAGCGCGGCCGCGTGGCCGGCCGTGTTCGAGTCAGAAGGGTTGTTTGCTCCGCCGGGGCCGGAGATTTTGGGCGCCTTCTGTTGCTTTTGCGATTGCTCTTGCTTGACTTCTTTTTCGAGGGCGTTGTGCCTTTGAACGAGTGCCGCTCTCCTGGCCAGAGCCGCATCGCGTGCCCGGAGAAGTTCCGCGGCCTTGGCACGCAAGGAATTCCAGGCAAGATATTGCGGGAGAACACTGCGTGCAGCCGTTTCTTCAGCGGAAAGTCTCGCGGGCGCGGGCGAAGAAGAAACCGCAGCCTGGCCAGCCGCCGCGGTTGGGTGATACCGGGCTTTATGCTCCTCCTGCATGCGCTCGATGGTCCTTCGCTCATCACCACCGGCGCGATAGAGATCCTCTTGCGCGTCGTCCAACTCGCCCTGGTCCTGACTGAGTTGCGAATCGGCAATATCGAGACTCTCCTGGAGGGACTCCTTGCGGCTCCCTTGGGCTGCGGCCACGAGCGGGGTCAGCCGGGCAACCTCCTGTTGGTCGGCGCGGACACGCGCCTGGGATTCTTTGACGCGAGCCAAGATTTCACGCGTCTCAGGCGTCAGCGGGGCAGGATGCGCATCAGCCTCACGCAGCGCCGCGGTGAAGGCCAAGTCCACGGCCAGATCGGCGTCACGAAGGGCCTGTTTTGCGAGATCTTGCTCCTCGGGGGTCACGGCGAGAGTGGCTAGATGCTCGGTCGTTTGCAAGGGGCTGAGGTCCACGAGATCCGAGGCAGGCTGCACGTTGTCTTTCCGCCCGGAAACTTTAGCGGCTCGATCCCTGGTCGCAAACCATTCCCCCAGCGCCGCCGCAAGGAGCAAGGTCAGCGAGAAGAGGATGATGCGCTGGCTGGTCTTCGTTTTCATGAGGCAGGCTCGGATTTTAATACGCACGGCCCTGTGTGTGGGGGAGGAAGTGGAGGGGATAGAGGAAGTAGATGAGGTACAGGACCCCCTCCCCCCTATGTTTTTTGTAAGAGTATGATTCTACAGGGACTTTAAGTCCTTTGTTTTTGTAAGAGCGGATTCTAAAGGAGTTACAGGCGCATTTTTCGTAAGAGCGGATTCTAAAGGACTTAGAGCCGAAAATTACACTGGGCTGTAATTTACTGTTTGCGAAATTCAAGGATAAATGCGTGATGCATGACTGCGCTCCCATGCCGCTCGGGAGGTCAGAGGTTGGAAGTTGGATGGAGAGGCCCCTCGAGCGGACACACAGGTAGCCTCGGGTGGTTCGGAGATGACTTGCGGCCACTGTTTTCTTTTCCTTTTTGCCGTTCGTACTGCGGTGTTCCCGGCGGCCCCTGACCTCGGGGCGAGTGGAGGCTCCCTAGCGGCTCCTATCCATTACGACAGGGGTATTATACTACGAGTGACTAGCGGTGTCAAGCGGTTATAATGGCTCCCAACCAAGGGGAGAAAAAACACCCGATAGCGCCGATCACGGCAAGGACAACACGATGGAAAGACCACACTGGGCCGATACTGTTATGGCTATATTTACCGTTCTCATTTTCCTTACTTACATAACTTCCGATTACTTCCTGTGGCGGCAACTCCAATTGACAAAGCAGACGTTTGAGGAAGTTAAGAAAGGTGGGTCTGATACTCACGAACTTGCGGTTCAAGCGAAAAATCAAGCCGACAGAACCAAAGATATTGCCGATCGCACCCTTGCTCAAGCCGATGCTACTAATCGCTTGGCTGCCGAGGCCAAGAGGCAAGCCGATATCGCTCGCGCTGCTATGAATTCCAGCGTCGAATTGTCGCGCGAGGATAGGAGACCTTGGGTCGGACTGCAAGCGGTTCAATGCAGCGGTTGTACAATCGCGGAAGACCGTAGCCTCAATATCCAAGACCTTGCCGGACTCATAGCCAATACGGGAAGAACTCCAGCTCTCCAAATGGTCATCGATAATTATGTTGCTGTTAATGTAGCGAAGAGCGACCCAATTCCAGATTGGGCCAGTATCGAGCGCAAAAGGAAAGAAGATGAGGAAAGAGCCTTTCGAATCTCGCCCAATCTTCCGCCGAACATGGCTGCTGAGATTTCCAAATCCCTCGAAAAAGTGAAAAGGGATATGGCTTTCCAGAAAAGCATAAGCGTCTTGCCACCTAATGGCACTCGTGTGCTTCACTTCCTGCCAAGCATCAAGGTCGGACGTGAACCGTTTCCGAGCCAAAATGAAAGAGTGACTTACGTGATCGGACAAATTACCTATTACGATGCGCAGAGAGATAGGCAGTACACCACAGTCTTTTGCATGGTTAACGACTTCGGTGTTGACTTTCGCTTCTGCCCGACCGGAAATGACATGCAGTAAACATCCAAAGAAAAAGCCCTGTCAACGCAAGCAAGGAGAATTGCACGCTTTGTACGTCTAGTATATTGTCGCCGGCAGAAGCGTTGCGTCAGACAAATGAATGGGAGGAAGCGGGGCGCGACTACAGGCAAGGATACTTCCCCAGGAAAAGCAGGGCGATGTCGAGCGTATCGCAGACTCCGTGAGCGACAATACGTCACCGGGAGTCAGGCCCGATTGACACGCCTACTCGCGGTTTGTAAAATACTGCATGTAGCTCGTTACTCGGGTTTCAAAACATCAGTGGGCCGCGCTTGTCGCGGCTTTTTTGTTTTGGTGCCAGCCGCGCTCGCCGCGGCTTTTTGTTTTCATCGTCCAAAACAGCGGCTTAAAAGAGAGAGGATCAGATGGGAATTCTGGAATCTGCAAAGCCCGCCATTGTCATTTGCACAAGAGACCGCGCTCGCTTCACCGCGTTCTACGGCGAGACGCTCGGGTTGGCCCTGGCTTACGAGGACAAGTTCGCTGCCGTCTTCCATACGGGTGGCGCTACACTTCGCTTGTCTTTCGTGGCCGATTTCACCCCGCATGAGCACACCCTACTGGGCTTCACCGTGGCGGATGTGGCAGCGACTGTGAAAGCCCTGCGCGAAAAGGGCGTGACGTTTAACATTTACAAGGGCTTCAATCAAGACGAACTGGGCATCTGGACCGCTCCTGGGGGAGCCGCGGGTGTGGCTTGGTTCAAGGACCCGGACGGCAATGTGTTGAGCGTGACAAACGGTTGAATCAAGGGCTTCGAAGAGACGGTCAACCCCTGGTTAGCCGGATTTACCGGATGTGTCAGAGTAGCAGTTATTCGCGGGTCGGAGCATGACTGCAACACATTGGAGATTTGAGCCCGCTCTTTTTGCGGAGCCGGTCAGGCGGCTAATTTTGCACAGCCGTCCACAGATTTGCACAAAGGTTCGCTCAGAATCTGATTGACGGCGCATGAGACAACGATTATCTTGCGCGCCAGATTGAACCGGGAAGCTTAAGAACTTTACGGCTCGGTCTAGAAGGTGCAGCAAGCTTAACGGCGGGCTGCGCCGCGAGATTGAACTGCGAAGCTCGAAGCCTTTGCGGCTCGGTCTGGAGTGCGCGACAGCCTAACGGCGGTTACGCCACCCGATTGAACCGGGAAGGTTAGAAACTTTACGGCTCAGTTTAAAGAGGGCGCAAAAGCTTAACGGCTGATGCGCCTTCAATTTTTTTGTGTGCCTCCGCACAACTCACGGGGCTGGACCATTAGAACGACGCCTCGCCCTTCTAGCTTGGTTTTTTGCTTAGGCGAAAGCCCTCATATGCTAAAAACGCGGAGACGAGCAGAGCTACCGCGCTTGCCCAAAAGGGAACAGTCCAGCCTCCGAGCAACACCGACCACTTGAAGACAAGCCGGGCCAAATGGGCGAGTGCGACGAGCGAGAAGGTCGCGCCGGCAACGAGCAAGAATGTCTTTTGAGCCATGAAGTGCCTCCGTTCTGCAAAGTGTGGGTTCCTCGTTTGGGAGAATTGTAATCCTCCAAAGCCAAATTTGGTGTGACCGAACTTGTGCCGATGGCGAGAGAAGCGTACGATGCGACTGCAAGAGGTCCAAATCGGTAATTCTGCCTAAGTTTGAAATTCCGGCCTATGACCCCAGAACTGCAACGCGCCCTCAAACGACACACGCAGTGGTTCGGCTCCTACAAGGCCTCCGGCGAACTGAAGAAAATACAGGTATGGCTGATTGTGAATGGCGGACAGATCGAATTCCTCACTCCGGGGAATTCTTACAAGGTGAAGCGGGCACGAAGGAATCCGCGCGTCACGTGTTATGTGGGGAGCGCGGAGGGTCCCGCGATTTCCGGCACGGCCCAAATCATTACCGACCGAAGCGAAGTGGCGCGGGTCTACCGAAGCTACTGGAAGACCCACCCGTTGCGGATGGCGATTCTAATCGGACTTCGAGTCTGGATCGAGATGCTGTTGAATAAGCGGGTGGTGGTCCGAGTCCGGCCGGACGAGCC
>DASQHY010000106.1:0-5526 GCA_035631855.1 Candidatus Acidiferrales bacterium | reverse complement strand
ACGACGGCTCCGGGAAGCGCCCTGCCCAGGAATTGGCGCCTTGTGTGTTCGCTCATGGATGCCTCCAAGTGTGCTGGTGCGAGGGGTCAACTTTCCCAACGCGCGGCATGATACACCCACTCGCCTCTTGCGGAACACTCGAACCACAGCTTGCCTCTGCAGTGGGGCCTATGCGGCGCCGCGCATGGCTTGGGTCTGCCGCGCGCTGTATTATAATGGCTGGATGCCGATCAGCAGGAACAGCGCGCCGACGCACGGGACCACGGTGCTGTGCGTGCGGCGCGACAACAAAGTCGTGCTGATTGCCGATGGCCAGGTGACCATGGGCGACCACGTGATGAAGCACACCGCGAAAAAAATCCGCCGCCTGTTGAACGACAAGGTGCTCGCGGGATTTGCGGGTTCGACCGCCGATGCGATGTCGCTCTTCGAGCGGTTTGAAAGCAAATTGCAGGAGCATCACGGGAATCTTCAGCGGGCGTCCGTGGAGCTGGCCAAGGATTGGCGGAAGGACCGCGCGCTCCGGCACCTCGAGGCCTTGCTCGTGGTTGCCGACAACAAGGCCACCTTTGTTCTTTCCGGAAACGGCGACGTCATCGAGCCCGACGACGGGCTGTGCGCCATTGGCTCGGGCGGAACGTTTGCGCTCGCCGCGGCGCGCGCGCTCGCCAAACACACCAAGCTTCCGGCCAAGGAAATCGCGCAAGAAGCGATGCGCATCGCCAGCGAGATCTGCATTTTTACAAACGCGAATTTCACCATGGAAGAATTGTAGGGACCATGACCAGCAAACCCGAGAAAGAGATCCTTCTGTTGAACGGCGGCAACGGCGCGGTGGAACAGTCCGAGCCCGAGGCGCTGCCTTCGTTTGACGAGTTGACGCCGCGGGAAATCGTCGCGGAGCTGGATAAGTACATCGTCGGGCAGGCCGCCGCCAAGCGCGCCGTGGCGGTTGCCCTGCGCAACCGCGTCCGCCGGCAAAAGCTTTCGCCGGAGCTGGCCGAAGACGTTCTGCCGAAGAACATCCAGATGATCGGGCCGACCGGCGTGGGCAAGACGGAAATCGCGAGGCGCCTGGCACGGCTGGCCGGGTGCCCGTTCGTCAAGGTGGAAGCCTCGAAGTATACCGAAGTGGGATACGTCGGCCGCGACGTCGAATCCATGGTGCGCGACCTTGTGGAGACCTCCATTGACATGGTGCGCGAAGAAAAGCTCGATGAGGTGGCCGAGCGTGCGGAGCAGTCCGCCGAGGAGCGCGTGCTGGACCTGCTCCTGCCCCCGGCTCCCGCACCGCCCCGCGACCCCTTGAATCCGGGCGCCGAAACGGCAAACCGCGAGCAGGAAAACCGCACCCGGGAAAAACTTCGCGCCCAGCTTCGCGAAGGCAAACTGGACCAGCGCCTGGTGGAAGTGGAAGTCCGCGAGCGCGCCATGCCGGCGTTTGAGATCATCTCCAATCAAGGCGTCGAGGAGATGGACATCAACATCAAGGACATGCTTTCGGGGTTCTTCGGGCAGCAGAAGAAAAAGCGCAAAATGACCGTGGCGGAAGCCCTCGACTACCTCATCCAGGAAGAAGAGAACAAGCTGATTGATATGGACCAGGTCACGCGCATCGCTGTCGAGCGCGCCGAGCAGATGGGGATCATTTTTATCGACGAGATCGATAAGATTGCCGGGCGGGAGTCGGGGCACGGTCCGGATGTGTCGCGCGAGGGCGTGCAGCGCGATATCCTCCCCATCGTCGAAGGGACCACGGTGAACACGCGCTACGGCATGATCCGCACCGACCATATCCTGTTTATCGCCGCCGGCGCGTTTCACATTACCAAGCCGTCGGACCTGATTCCCGAACTGCAAGGCCGCCTGCCCATCCGCGTCGAACTGCAATCGCTCGGCGAGGCCGATTTCATCCGCATTCTCACCGAGCCGAAGAACGCGCTCATCAAGCAATACATGGCCCTGCTGGAGACCGAAGGCGTCAAGCTGAACTTCACCGATGACGCCATCGCTGCTCTCGCGCGCTTTGCCACCACGGTAAACGAACACACCGAAAACATCGGGGCGCGGCGGCTGCACACCATCCTCGAAAAAGTGCTGGACGAGGTTTCCTTCGAGGCGCCGGAGTTGAAGAAAAAGGCCGTAAAGATCGATGCCGCCTACGTCACTAAACAGCTCGCCGACATCGTCAAGAACCAGGACCTGAGCCGCTACATCCTCTGAGGACATTCGAAATGCGCAAATGGGTACTCGAGACGCAAATTTCCATTGTGTGCCGCGTACCGTGAATCCGCGCAGGCTGGCATTTCGTGTTTCGGTGTTGGCGCTTGCGTGTGTAATAGCCGCCGGCTGCGGCGTGCCCGGGGAACCCCAAACACGCCGGCCTCCCGTGCCGGCGGCAATTACGGACCTGGCGGCGCGGCAAACCGGCACCGCCGTAGCGCTCACGTTTACGCTCCCTAGAAAAACCCAGGCAGGCGAACCTCTTTCCGAACCCCCTGGGATTGAGATTTATCGCGGATTTGCGGCGCCGGAGTTCAAAGGGAAGACGCCCGATTTGCGGCTCGCCTTTTCCATTCCATCCGCCGTTGTGGCCGGCTACCTCCGGGAAGGTCATATTGAATTTGTGGACCCCATACCACCGGAGGAATTGGCGAGTCATCCCGGCCAGGCGGTGGTGTATATCGTGCGGACGCGAGCGTTCGGGAAGCGCGCCTCAGCTGATTCCAATGCCGCTGTGCTGCGAGTGTATCCCGTGCCTCCCGGCATCCATGATGCGCGGGCTAACGTCACGGAAACCGCCATTGAACTATCATGGTCTGCCCCAACGCAAATTCCGCAAGGAGCATCCATCGTGGGCTACCGCGTCTATCGGGCGGAAGTGGACCCGGCATCCATTGCCGGCGGCGCGAAGGAAGCTTCCCAGGTAAGACTCCAAACGCCTCTAACCCTGCTCGCGTCTCCCTCGGCAACCTCTTGTCGAGACACGCAGTTTGAATTTGGGAAGGCTTACCTCTACTCGATTCGCAGCGTGATCGCGGCGGACTCGGCCACGCTCGAGTCGGGGGATTCCAACCCACTATGGGTCACGCCAAAGGACGTTTTTCCTCCCGCTCCGCCGGAGGGCCTGGTGGCCGTCGTGGTTCCCGCGACACCCGAGGCGCCGCCATACGTCGAACTGTCTTGGGGCATCAGTTCGGAAACCGACTGGGCCGGGTACTACGTCTATCGAAGTGATAAAGAGGGTGCTCCGGGCGAACGTCTGACGCCGGAGTTATTGCCCGTCCCGACATTCCGTGATATCTGGGTGGTATCGGGGCGGCGTTATTTTTACCGGGTCACGGCCGTGGACCGGGCCGGAAATGAGAGCGCCCCGAGCGCCGTTGCTACGGCCGAACTGCCGCAACCATCGCCGTAGCGGCGGGTTCTTAAACTCGAGGAAATCTCGAAGCGGAATCGAAGATGACACGCCCTTCCCATCTTCCGGGATACGACTCGCTCCACTTCTTGCGCACCGAGTGGATGCGCCTGGGAGTGTACACGGGCATTTGCTGCTCGCTGGTGTTGATTGCCTGGCTGTTGGTTGCGAACCGCATGCCGGCGCTGGAGCGGTTCGCGCTGGAACGTAATATTGCCGCCGCCGGTGCCATTGCCCTGCTGATGATTATCCCGGCGCTGCGCTTTGCGCGAAGCCCCTCGCGGATGCTCATGGCAGGAGTTACCGGTTGGGCCTTCTTCAGCCTGGTATACCGTATGACGGAGCTTTTTTTCAGCCGGCTGGAAACGCGCATGGGCGCATTCCACGTCTTTGTGCTTGGTGCGGTGGTGTACGCCGTCGTTGCGGCCATCACCTGGATTGCTTGGCTGGTGCTTGCCGCGCGGAAACATCCCTTGCGGACTCCGCATCACCGCACACGGTGAATCTCCGTCTCCCGATTCTATGAAACTCTGCCGCTTTCAGCCGCTGCGTATCCCGATTGAGCAAGTCCGCCGTCGGGATGAAGAGCTGCAACCCGAACTCGTCGAGCCCTCCTGGGGTGTGATTACCGGCGGCGAGGTGCAGGAGATCTCCGGCAGCCTCACCGGCGAGTGGAAACTTTCCAGCCGGACCTGGCCGCTGGATGAAGTTCAGTTGATTGCGCCGATTGAGCCGAGCAAGATCGTTTGCGTCGGGCGCAATTACCGCGAGCACGCCGCCGAGCTCGGCAACCCCCTTCCCAAGGAGCCGTTGATTTTTCTGAAGCCGCCTTCCTCGGTCATTGGCCCGGGCGAACCCATCATTCTTCCCGCCATTTCCCAGCGCGTGGACTACGAAGGAGAACTTGCCGTGGTGATGGGGCGGCGATGCGCGCATCTTGGGGATGCGGAGGACGTGCGGCCTTTTGTCTTCGGCTACACCTGTCTGAACGACGTCACGGCGCGCGACCTCCAGATCCAGGACGAACAATTTACGCGTTCCAAAGGCTTCGACACGTTCTGTCCCATGGGTCCGGTCATTGAGACCCAGCTCGATCTCGTCGACGTTTCGGTGGAGACTTTCGTCAATGGGCAGCGGCGTCAGGCGGGGCGCACGTCTCAAATGATTTTTCCCGTGGAGCATCTGATCCGCTGGATCTCCCGGATGATGACGCTGGTTCCCGGCGATGTCATCTCCACGGGTACGCCCGCAGGTGTGGGCCCTCTTCATCCCGGCGACGTCGTCGAAGTTGCTGTGGGCGGCGTGGGAACTTTGCGCAATCCCGTGCTGGAACCGCAACCTTGAGGCATTTGCCTACTCCCACAGACTTTCCGGTAAAATGGGTCCGGCGGAAAAAGGGGGCTCCCATGAAGATCTTTCTCGACACTGCGAATCTGGACGAGATTCGCCAGGCGGCGTCGCTCGGCGTGCTCGACGGCGTAACCACCAACCCCACACTCGTAGCCAAAGAGAAAAAACCCTTCCGCGAGCACATCCTCGACATCTGCGAAATCTTTGAAAAGGCCGGCGTCAAAGACGCGGTCGTCAATGCCGAAGTCGTCTCCACCAACACCGAGGGGATGTTGCGCGAAGGCCGCGAGCTGGCCACCTGGCACCGCTTGATTCACGTCAAACTCCCCACCACGCCCGACGGCATTCGCGCCTGCAACATTCTTTCCCGCGAGGGCGTGCGCATCAACATGACCCTGGTGTTTTCGGGGACGCAGGCGCTGCTGGTGGCCAAGGCAGGTGCTTCCATCGTCAGCCCGTTCCTTGGCCGCTTGGACGACATCTCCACCGACGGCCTGACGCTGCTGCGCGAAATCCTCGAAATCTATCGCGCCTACAATTTCAAGACGCAAGTGCTCGCGGCGAGCCTGCGCGGTCCGATGCACGTGCTCGAGGCGGCGCGCATGGGCGCGCACATCGGCACGATGCCTTACAAAGTGTTCGAGCAGCTCTTCAAGCATCCGCTGACCGACAAAGGTCTCGAAGGCTTCCTGAAAGATTGGGCCACCGCGCGCGAAACGCTGGGGGACATCCTCGGGACGCCAGCGGTGCAAAAGGCC
>DASQHY010000105.1:0-15695 GCA_035631855.1 Candidatus Acidiferrales bacterium | reverse complement strand
GTTCGGCCATCGCCGCGAATTCGTCCAGGTGCTCCCGGAAGTAGCCCAGGTCATGCATAAGGCTGACAGGATACCGTAACCGGCGGCGCTGCCGCCATTCGGTTGTTCCTCAGTTCTTGCTCTCTGGCGGAAATGCCGGAGCCAGTCAACAGCCCCGTGCACAGGCAGTACCGGCGTACCCACCCTGAGGTACTTGCGGGGTACGCTGAGGGTACCGGTGGAATGAGCCCCACGCGCTATGGCCCGGCGGGGACAGCTCCCTGAAACTAGGCGTGTGTGCAGAACTGCTGGCGGCGGGCGCCGAAGTCGCGCCGGTTGCTTTAGTTCTGTCCATTGTACCCTCCATCACCCCACGCCCAGAGCGGCCGGCACCCCCACCGGCCGCTCATTTTTTTCATGGTGCGTTCACGGCGGCGTCGCCTGCAGGTACGAACAGCCTCGTATTGGAACCAACCTCCTCCTTGCACACTACCGGGCGCATTCGTATACTGGCGGCCCTGCCCGAGGCGAGCCTCCGGCATATTCATGTGGATCTGACCGCGGGGTTCGCACCGGGGGATCGCTTTGCGCGTCATGGACGGCGCGGCGGATCGATGGAGTTCCCCGCGCGATAAGTTGAAGGAGAGCGTTTCATGTCGAACCTAGCCGCGCCGCAGGAACTGAATGTTTACGAAAACGCGGAGGCGCGCTTTGAGGTGGCTGCTCAGAAGCTGGGGTTGGAAGAGGGGCTTTACCGCTACCTGAAATATCCGAGCAAAGAGATCACCGTTTATATTCCTGTGGGCATGGACGGCGGCCGTCTGGAGGTCTTCATTGGTTATCGCGTGTTGCATTCGACGGTGCGCGGACCAGGGAAGGGAGGCATCCGCTTCGCCCCTGACGTTACGCTCGACGAAGTGCGCGCGTTGGCTTCCTGGATGACCTGGAAGTGCGCAGTGGTCAACATTCCCTTTGGAGGCGCAAAGGGCGGGATCATCTGTGATCCGAGCAAACTTTCCCGGAGCGAACTGGAGCGCATTACGCGCCGCTATACGGCCGAGCTCAGCGAATGGCTCGGGCCCGAGCGGGATATTCCCGCGCCGGATGTTGGCAGCAACGAGCAAACCATGGCTTGGGTGATGGATACCTACGCCATGCACGTTCGCCAGGCCACCACAGCGGTGGTCACCGGGAAGCCCATCGAGTTGGGCGGCTCGGCTGGCCGGCGCGAAGCCACCGGCCGCGGCGTCATGATGTGCTGCGACAAGGCGCTCGAGAAGCTCGGCTTTCAGCGCAGCGAGTGCCGCGTGGTTGTCCAGGGATTTGGAAACGTGGGTTCCATGGCCGCGCTGCTGATGAACCTGGCGGGCTACAAAATCATCGGCCTCGCCGATGTCCACGGCGGGCTGTACAACGAAAAAGGCTTCGACGTGCCCAAAGCCATCGATTGGGTGTACAACCAGCGCAAGGCCCTGGTGGATCTACCCGCGGGCGGCGTGAAAATGTCTGCGAACGAAATCCTGTTCCAGCCGTGCGAAATTGCGATTCCCGCGGCCATCGAAAATCAAATCACCACGCAGAACGCCAGCCGCGTTCAGGCGCGCATCCTGTGTGAAGGAGCCAATGGGCCCACCACCTGGCAAGCCGACTCCGTCCTTGATGCCAAGGGCATCTTTACCATCCCGGATATTCTGGGCAACGCCGGCGGCGTGACGGTCAGCTATTTCGAGTGGGTCCAGGACCGCCAGGGCTTTTTCTGGCGCGAGAGCGAAGTCAATGACCGCCTTCAGGACGTGATGGAGCACAGCTTCGATGAGGTGGTGCGCTATGCCGAAACACACGGCGTCAACAACCGCATCGCTGCTTACATGCTGGCCATTGACCGGGTTGCCCGGGCGCTTAAGTTGAGAGGTATTTATGCTTGATAAAGCGTATAATGCGGAACCGCGTGGCGCTCAGGTCCCCCGCTGCCACGGCGATACGGGTAGATATGCTTCCCATCTCTAAGAGGACGCGTGTCAGGCTCGCGCGCTCCCGAAGAGCGGCTCGAGGAGTTTTCTCGCGTCGTTTGCTGAACTCTGGGGCAGAAGCATGACTGCTGACTTCATTTCGCCCGGAGCCTTCAAGCCGGAGCACAACCTCCGGCGCGAGCTTTGCCTCGCCGGCCGCTGGCTTTACGAGCGCGGCTTCGCCGTCTCCACCGAGGGCAATCTCTCCGTCCGGCTGGCGGAGGGCCGCTTGCTCACCACGCCTGCCGGTATTTGCAAGGGGCGCATGCAGCCGGACGACCTCGTCATCACCGACAGCGTCGGCCGCCAACTTGCAGGCGGGGGCAGGCCTTCTTCCGAGCTCGCCATGCACTTGCTGATTTACCGCGAGCGTCCCGATGTGGGCGCAATTTGCCATGCGCATCCTCCGATCGCCACGGGCTTCGCCGCAGCCGGACGCGCTCTGGACAAAGCCATGCTCCCCGAAATTATCGTGACCCTGGGCCAGGTGCCGCTGGCGCGCTACGCCACGCCAGGTACGCCCGACCTGTGCGACTCTCTCGCGCCGCTGGTTCCGCATCACGACGCCATCCTCATGGCCAATCATGGCGCGGTCACCTGCGGTCCGGATTTGTTGACGGCGTTTCAGCGCATGGAAGCCGTCGAGCAGTTCGCCAAGGTCACGCTTGTCACCGAACTCCTCGGCCGTCAGAACCTTCTTTCCGAACAGGATGTCGCCACGCTGCTCGAGGCTCGCTCCCGCTACGGTGTCGCGCCGCCGCCGGGGGCGCGTCCCGCACCTCCGGTGACCCGCGAAGCCGCCGAGGCTCAGGCCACCGACCGCATCACGCTCTCTCGCGCCGAACTCGATGCCCTTATCGAGGACGCCCTGCGCCGCTCTCGCTCCCAGCGTTAGCACCTGGGCGTTGCGAACTTGGTGAAGTACAGAGGGAGAGGCATCCCCTAGTCAGAGCAGCAAAGCAAAGCTGCTAGTACTCTTGTTACCAGCGTGGTTGGCACGACGAAGCCGCTTACGCGAGCAGCTAGGAAGACGAAAACTCCGATTTACCTTCCCCGCAAAAATCACTATACTCTGCCCCACTTCGCTGGGTCGCCGCAGGTCCCAGGTCCTCGGAGGCGAGTTGGCCAGGAAATTGCCTAAGTGATTCCATTCGCCGAAGCAAGAGGCGAGCGAAAATGTCCGATCCCAACAACTTACTGGAAGTTTTGACGGGGGCTCCGCCCAACCGCACGGCGGTGATTTTGCCGGAAGCTGGAATTCAGGTGTCCTACGGCTCGCTGGGGGAGCAGGTGTTGACGATGGCCGGTGGCCTGGCGGCCGCGGGCATCCGGCGAGGAGACCGCGTTGCTTCGGTACTGCCGAACGGACTGCCTGCCATCGTAACGTTTCTGGCCGCGTCCATCGCGGGTACAAGCGCGCCGCTCAACCACGGATACCGCCGGGAGGAATTCAGCTTCTACCTAGAGGACACCAACGCCCGAATTCTATTGTGTCCTAAGGGCGGAGCGGAAGAGGCGAGGCAAGCCGCCGCCGGAAAGATTCCGGTGCATTCGGTGGACATGGATGAGAAGGGGTTCGTGCGCATGGTGGACGCGCCGCGCGGAGGGCAGAGCGCGGAGTCTCCGGCACCGGATGATATTGCGCTCGTGCTGCATACCAGCGGAAGCACGGGCCGTCCCAAGCGCGTGCCGATTCGCCATTCCAATCTGATGGCCTCGATGCGAAACATCGCGCATACCTATGGCCTCACGCCGGAGGATGCCGCGCTCTGCGCCATGCCGCTGTTCCACGTGCATGGCCTGCTGGCCTCGACACTCTCCACGTTTCTATCCGGCGGCACCGTGGTTGTACCCGGCAAGTTCAACCCGCTCTCCTTTTGGCGCACCGTGCGCGACTACCAGGTGACCTGGTATTCGGCGGTTCCGACGATTCACCAGATTCTGCTGGCCCGGGCGGGCGGCACACGTCCGGCGGGCGCCGAGCGGCTCCGGTTCATACGCTCGTGCAGCGCGCCGCTCCCGCCGGAGATGATGCGGAGCATGGAAACTGTTTTCGGGGCTCCGGTGCTGGAAGCATACGGTATGACCGAAGCGTCACACCAAATGTGCTCGAACCCCCAGCCGCCCGCCGCGCGCAAGCCCGGGACGGTCGGGCCGGGAACCGGGGTCAAGGTGAGCATCATGGACGCCGCGGGAAATCATCTGGATGCCGGTGTGCGCGGAGAAGTGGTTATCCAGGGGCCGAACGTCGTTGCGGGCTACGAGAACAATCCCGAAGCGAATGCCAAATCGTTCACCAACGGATGGTTTCGCACCGGCGATCAAGGACTTCTCGATAACGAGGGCTACCTGACGCTGACCGGACGCATCAAGGAGCTGATCAACCGGGGCGGCGAAAAGATTGCGCCCAGAGAAATTGACGAAGTTCTGCTGACACATCCGGCGGTGGCCGAGGCGGTGTCGTTCGGCGTTCCTCATCCCACCTGGGGCGAGGAAGTGGAAGCCATGGTGGTGCTGCGGGAACCGGTGAACGAATCGGCCATCCTGGCGTATTGCCGCGCGCACCTGGCGGAGTTCAAGTGCCCCAAGAAAATCCATATCGCGGAGGCCATTCCGCGAACGGCAACCGGAAAGATTCAGCGAGGCGTAGTTGCCAGGGCGGCCGCGGGAGGCAAGCAGTGAAGTTCCTGATTGCCGGCGCCGGCGCGATCGGTGGTTACGTCGGGGCGCGCTTGGCGCAGGCGGGCGAGGAGGTGACGCTGTTCGCGCGAGGTCCGCACCTGCGGGCGATGCAGGCGAACGGTTTGCGGGTGATGAGTCCCGAGGGGAATTTCGAGGTGCGTCCACGGATTATCGAGAGCCTCTCCGACGCGGGGCCGGTGGACGTGATCTTTCTCGGCGTGAAGGCGCATGGCCTGACGCAGCTTGCCCCGCAGCTCCAACCTCTCATCGGCGAGAATACGACTGTGGTGAGCACGCAAAATGGGCTGCCGTGGTGGTTTTTTCAAATGGAAGCGGGAGAATTCTCGGGGCTTCGCCTGGAGCGCGTGGATCCCGGCGGAGTAATCGCGCGGGCGATTGATTGGCGGCGAGTGGTGGCGTCGGTCGCGTATTTCGCGGCGGATGTGGCCGCGCCGGGCGTGATCCGTCACACCGAGGGGAATCGCATCACGCTGGGCGAGCCCGACGGCACGCGGACCGAGCGCAGCCGTCAGATTGCGGAGGCGCTGATCCGGGCGGGGTTCCGGTGCCCCGTAACGGCGCGAATCCGTCACGAAATCTGGGTAAAGCTTCTCGGCAACGTGGCCTTCAATCCGATCAGCGCGCTGACGCGCGCCACGCTCGTGCAGATGGCGCGCGATCCCGAGGTTTCCATCCTGGTGCGAAAAATCATGGCCGAAGTGGAGGCAGTGGCCGCCAAACTGGGGATGGAGCTTCCTGTCACCATCGAGCAGAGGATTGCGGGCGCCGAGAGAGTGGGAGAGCACAAGACCTCGATGCTGCAAGACCTCGAGGCGGGGCGCCCGATGGAGCTGGAAGCGGTTGTGGGGGCGGTCGTTGAACTGGGAGAACGCCTCGGCATTCCGACGCCCCATACCAGCGCCGTCTATGCATGCGCGAAGCTTTTGGAGAAAACGAATAGGGCCCAACGTCAACCCAGCGCGGGCGGAGCGGAGGAACAAGCTCTGTCTGCCTTAGGACGGTAACCATGATGAATCGATGGTATCGGCTCGGCGCGTCAATCGTCGCGATGATCATGATCGCGAATCTACAATACGCCTGGACTCTGTTCGTTAGACCCCTTACGAGCGCCCATGGATGGAGGCTCTCCGGCGTCCAATGGGGATTCACGCTCTTCATCGCCTTCGAGACGTGGGGGATGCCCGTTTCGGGCTGGTTGATTGACCGCCTGGGGCCCCGCGCATTCATGTCTTTTGCCGGTGTACTTTGCGGAGTGGGCTGGGGCGGGCTGGGGTATGCGCGAACTTTGACGGAGCTCTACGTTCTGTACTCGGTTGCGGGCTTCGGCGCGGCGCTCGTCTATAGCGGGTCGGTATCCATGGGACTGAAGTGGTTTGCGGACAAGCGCGGGCTGGCCTCCGGGCTGATTGCGGCAGGGTTTGGTGCGGGCGCGGCGTTGTTTGTTCCGGGGATCTCCCAGATGCTGCGCGTACAAGGCTACCAGCCGGTTTTTCTTTACACGGGCATCGCGCAGGGCTTGCTGATCGTTTGCGCGGCGCAACTTCTGCAGAACCCGGCCCCCGGCGCCCTGGCCAACGCGAATAGCGTGGCGCCCGCCCGCGCGCAAGTTCGCCGTCAAAAAGAGGATTTCAACTCGCTGGAGATGCTGAAGACGCCCCACTTTTATTTTCTCTACGCCATGATGCTGATGATGGGGATCGGCGGATTGATGGTGACCGCGCAAGTCGCGCCGGTGGCCAACAGTTTCAAAATCGCCACCGCGGTGTTGACCGCGGCGGTCACTTTGAACCTGATTGCGAACGGCAGCGGGCGCATTTTCTGGGGCTGGGTCTCCGACCACCTGGGCCGCGAGCGCACCATGAGCCTTGCGTTTTTCCTGCAGTCCCTTAGTCTGGTCAGCGTGATGACACTGGGCCGCCGCTCCCCGACCCTATTCATCGCCTGCCTGGCGATGGTGTTCTTCACCTGGGGCGAGATCTTCGCGTTGTTTCCTTCGGCCTCAGCGGACTTTTTTGGGACGCGCAATGCCAGCTCCAATTACAGCTTTCTCTACAGCTCCAAGGGAGTTGCCTCGATTGTGGCCGGCGGGATTGCGGCATGGCTGTACGAAAAGACCGGCACGTGGAATACGGTGTTTTATGGGAGCGCAGCGCTGGCTTTCTGCGCGTCCCTGATGGCGTTTTGGCTTCGCGCGATGCCGCTGCCGACCAAACAAAGACAGGCGCCGCCAAAAGAAGAGCAACCCCAACCTCCTCAACCGCCACGCGCCATGGCGGCAAAAGCGTAGCTGCGCGGTGGGTTAAGGGATTTCGCCGGCGGACCGCGGGACGTTGAGCGCAGCCAACGCAACGGCAGCAAGTTGGTGGACGCGCCTCTGGCACTCCAGGTTGGAGAGCGTGATGGCGGCGGCCCGGCGGTAGCTGGCCGCCGCTTTTTCTTTGCGGTTGAGCTTGGCGTTCACGTCGCCGAGCAGGAGCAAGAAGATCGGATTCCGCGGGTACTCGGCGACGAGCGGTTCAAGAACCTCTGCGGAGCGCTGGTAATCGCGGTCGTAGTTGCGGAGGTTCTTCGCCAAATAGAAGCGCGCCTCGACGCGAGTCAACTCGCCTTCGTTCATGGCGCGTGCGAGTTGCTTCAGCCCGACGCGCTTGTCGCCGCCGGGAATTCCCATGAAAAACCGCAGAACCTTGGCCATGGCGGAAAGCGTGTCCACATAATAGTTGTAAAGGCCGAGGCCTGCGTAGGAGTCCGCCAGGTTAGGGTCCAGGGCGATGGAGCGAAGAAAATGCTCGCGAGCTTTCACTCCGGCGCGGGCCGTGTTGCGGCGTTCGTCGCGCAGAGCGAACAGGCGCGCCCTGAACGCGTAGCCCATTCCGGCGTAAAAGTGCATCTCGGCAGTCTCCTCCGCCTTTAGGCGAGCTTCCGAGAGGGCGACGACCTTATCGGCCAGTTTGAAAAAAGGCGCATCTTGCGAAAGCTTTCCGCGATGCCAGGCGTCCACCATGCCCCATTTATACTCGGCGCTTTCGCAGAGAATTTGCCACCACCGGGCATCGTCTTCGAGCAAGTAGCCGAGGGGATGATCGGGTTCCTGCTTCTGCAGGATGCGGAAGTGTTCGATGGCCGCGTCGGGATCTCCACCGTAGAGAAGCTGCAGGCCGTCGGTTGCCTCCCGCGGGGGATTCGGCGTCTGCGCGCGCGCAGCTAGGGCGCTGAGAATAAAGGCGAGGAGGAAAGAGAGAACCTTAGGGCGCTTCCGGAACGAAAGGCGGTTCATGCGCAAGAGTCACCGGCTTCGGTGACCGCCGCGGTGCGGCGTTTGTGCGTAGCGCTCGGCAGCCAGCCCAGCCAAGCGGCGGCGAAGACGTAAAGCAGGAAGCATTCGACCGCGAACGGCAGGAAGCCGAGATAACCCACCGCAGGCATCTCAAAAATCTTCCATCCCTGCAGAATGGGGAAGATGTAGTGCCACTTGGCGGGAGCCCAGAAATTCCAGAATTCCCATAGCCAGCCGCAGACCCAGCCGGAAGCCAGGAGCGAGCAAAGACGCGCAATTTGGCCTTGCGCGAGGTCGCCCAGCAACGAAGGCGCGCCGCGCTTCTTCAAGAGCGGGTCCAAGAGCAGGATGAAGCCGACCCACACAAGTGCAAACAGGTACGAAGCAATCCAGCGGGGAAGCACCAGCGGAACCACGAGCAAGCATGCGCCAACAAAAACGAAGGTGCGTTCGGCTCCGGGAGAAAAGCAAAGAGGCGTTCGCGGGCGCGAAAACCAGCCAAAGGATTCCACCAACTCAGCGGTGAGCAGAATCCCAGGCGTAATCGTGGCGAAAGACCAGGCATACCCGAACCACCGCGCCAGAGGGTTGGAGGGCAAACCGACGTAGGTCCAGTTGACCAGGCGAAGATTGTAGGCTTCGAAAATCAGCCAGAGCGGGATGGAAAGCAGCGCCATGCGGCCGAGGTCCATTGGGGCGCCGCGGAGAAACGAGCGGCCGCGCATGGCGAAGAGCGCCGCGTCGGCGATGAGGATGTAGGCCGTCCAGGCAATCGGTGTGAAGTAGGTGGCCACCGGTTGGACGCCGCGAAACATCAGCCATTCCGCGCAGACCAGCGCCAACAGGCCGGTCCAGCCGTACGCGGGGAAGGGCCGCGTCCGGCGCGATAGGAATTCCGCCGTCAGGACGGCAAGCGTTGCGGCGGTGATGATGACACCCAGCTTTATCATTGCTCCGCGTCGATTCCGAAGGCTTCCATGGTAGCGCACCCGGCGGCGTTTTGGGGGTACCCGCGCATCTGTTATTCTCTGCGTTCGTTGCAAGCACCCATGGCAAGCAACGCGCAACCCGTAAGTCTGGAACGCGGCCTCGGCCTGAAAGAGGCCGTGGCGCTGAACATGATCGAGATGGTGGGCATCGGGCCGTTCGTGGTGATCCCGCTGGTGATCAAGGCCATGGGCGGACCGCAATGCCTGCTGGCGTGGGCGGGGGGAGCAGTACTTGCGCTGCTTGACGGGTTTGTGTGGTCGGAGTTGGGCGCAGCCATGCCGCTCGCGGGCGGGAGTTACGTGTTCTTGCGGGAGGCCTACGGCCCGGGACGCATGGGGCGCCTGATGTCGTTTTTGTTCGTGTGGCAGACACTGATTCAGGCGCCGCTCAGCTTATCGTCGGGGGCAATCGGATTCTCGCAATACGCTTCGTATCTTCATCCGCTGGGCACGTATGGAGAAAAGGCAGTCTCGGGAGCACTGGTGATTGTCCTGGTGATTCTGCTCTACCGCCGGATCGGGTCCATCGGAAAAATTTCCGTTCTTTTGTGGATCGGAGTGGTGGGCACAATCCTCTGGCTGATCTGGGGAGGAGTCAAGCATTTCGAGCCGAAGCTGGTCTTCACCTACGAGCCGGGGGCCTGGAGCTTTTCCTGGCTTTTCTTTGCGGGGCTTGGCTCGGCCATGGTCAACACGATTTACACGTATTGGGGCTACTACAACATCTGCCACCTGGGAGGAGAGATTCGCGCGCCGGAACGGAACATCCCTCGGGGAATTTTTCTTTCAATTGCCGGCATCGCCGTGCTGTATCTGCTGATGCAGACGAGCATTCTCGGCGTCCTGCCGTGGCGGCAGGCGCAGGACTCGCCGTTCATCGTGAGCGCGTTTGTGGAGAAAATTTATGGCGTGGGCTCGGCGCGGTTTGCCACGGTCATGGTGCTGTGGATCGCGTTTGCCTCGCTTTTTTCGTCGCTGCTGGGCTATTCGCGCGTGCCGTATTCGGCGGCGCTCGATGGGAATTTCTTCGGCGCGTTTGCGAAGCTACATCCGCGCAAACATTTTCCGCACGTTTCACTGCTGTTTCTCGGCGCGCTCACCTTTGTCTTCAGCCTGCTCTTCAAGCTGAAGACGGTGATTGCCGCGGTCCTGGCGATGCGCTTGATCATCCAATTCATCGGGCAGGCGGTGGGCGTGATACTTCTCCGGCGGCGCTGGCCCCGCG
This sequence comes from Candidatus Acidiferrales bacterium, assembly GCA_035631855.1. GTDB lineage: Bacteria > Acidobacteriota > Terriglobia > Acidiferrales > UBA7541 > DASQHY01. Next base: position 5,513 of record DASQHY010000105.1, on the reverse strand, counting down.
AACGCCTGCCGTTTAAGATGTGGCTGTATCCCGTGCCCGCACTGCTCACGATTGCAGGCTGGATCTGGCTGTTTTCCAGGACAGGCCAGGCGATGTGGTGGGGGTTGTTCGTGATTGTCTTAGGAGTCAGCGTATTTCTGGGTCGGGCGCGTTTTCAGGGTGAGTGGCCATTTCGCGCGTCCCCTGTGGAGGCGAAATGACAGGCCGGTTTCATCACTCGCTTGCTTCCGTTCTCTGCGTTTGTATGCTTGCGTGCGCTCTCGCAGCGCCTGCTTCAGCGCAGTTTCCGCCCGCCATCGAGGTTCCGCGATCCACGTCAGGTCTTGCGGAAACCATCGAAGCGATTGACAGCGCGCGGGTAAGAACACGGATCCTCTATATCACCGCCCACCCGGATGACGAATCGGCAAGCTTGCTGACGTACCTGGCGAGGGCGCTGCACGCCGACGTCACGCTTCTGACGCTGACACGCGGCGAGGGCGGGCAAAACGCGCTCGGGCCTGAGCAAGCGCCGCAATTCGGGTTGATCCGCACTTCGGAGCTGCTCGCCGCGACACAGGGCTACGGAGTGCATTTGCGGTTCACGCGCGCGCCGGACTTCGGCTTTTCAAAAACAGCCGAAGAAACACTGCGGATTTGGGGCGACCAAGTGCTGGAAGACATGGTGCGCGAGATTCGGATGCTGCGCCCGCACGTGGTCATCAACGGATGGGGAGGAGTTAGAGGGGGCCACGGCAACCATCAGGCCTCGGGGATGTTGACGCCCAAGGCAGTGGAAGCGGCCGCCGATCCAAAGCAGTTTCCGGAGCTTGGGAGGAAGGAGTTCCTCTCGCCATGGAAAGTCCCACTGCTTCTGGAGCCGGATCGCAGCGGCGCCAATGCCGCGGGCGGCAGCGAAGCAATTTGGACTGTCCCGGTGGATGAGATTTCTCCGCTTTGGGGAGTCAGTTACAGGGAAATGGCGCTAAAGGCATTTGCGAACCACCGTTCGCAGGGGATCACCGGGTTCCTGAATTCACCTTTTTTGAGGCAACGGCTGCGAATCAAAGCAGAAAATGGGCAGCCATTTGACAAGGCGATGCTGGCCATGCCGATCACTACGACCGTGCCGAACGAATCCAAGGATGAACAGCAGCGCGCGGATCGCGACTTGGCAGAAGCACGCGAGGCAGCTTTGCGGCTGGATTGGCCAGGGACGGTGAAAGTATTGGCAGGAGCGGGGCGGGAAATCGAATCGATTTTTTCCGCACAAATGAGCCGTTCGTATGCACCGCCTGGGTTCGACGATCTTCCGTTCGTGCAAGAAAGAATCAATAAGGCGCTGGCCTTGGCTGCCGCAATAAGAATCGAAGCGCAGTCGGACCGAAGCGAAGTGGTTGCGGGAGAAACGTTCTCGATCCGCGGGGAAGCGCGTGCGCGCGAAGCTGGCAGTCTGCAACTGGGCAAACCCGAACTCGTTGCGCCGGAGGGCTGGACTTCCACGCAAGCGGTTGCTGAGGGCGGAGGAGTGCGGTTCGAAGTGTCTGTGCCGCCTGACGCACAGCAAAGCGGCAGCGTGGCCGACAAAATGCTGCCGTTTGCCAAGCCGCTCTTGAATGTGAAGGTTCACGTCGTTGCCGACGGCTATGGCTTCGATGTCTGGGCGCCCGTGCTGAGCACGAAGCTGACGACCACGCGAGCGGACACCCTGCCGGTGCGGTTGGAGCCGGCATACGCAATTGTGGTGGAGCCGCGCCAGTTTGTTGTTGCCCAGGAGAGGCCGCCGAAGCAACTTGAAGTCCACTTGCGCGTGCACTCCTTTGCGGCCAAGCCCGCTAAGGTCACCATTGGGCTGGACGTGCCGAAGGATTGGCGAAGCTCGCCGCCCGCGGAGTTTGATTTTGCAGGGTCAGACGATCAACTCGTTCGTTTCACTGTAACGCCTCCGGAGCATTTTCCACCGGGCAGCTACGCGATTGGCGCGTACGCGAAACGGGGCGGCGAGAAGTTCACAACTTCCGTGGAACCGCTGCCCTCACTGCCCACTCAGTTCTGGAGCGAACCGGCCGAATGCAAAGTGCGCGCGTTCCGCATCGTCGTTCCGGAGAATCTCCGCGTGGGATACGTCACGGCGGAAGGCGAGCCGATCCCCGAGGCGCTGGCAAGACTGGGAATCCGAGTCGAGGATTTGGATTCCGCTGCACTGGCGTTTGGCGATCTCTCAAAGTTCGATGCGATCGTCGTTGGCGTGCGCGCCTACGAATTGCGTCCGGACCTGGTGCGCGCAAACCAGCGCCTGCTGGATTATGCGGCCGCGGGCGGGACGCTGATCGTGCAGTACAACCGCGATTTTGCCTGGAACAACCGCGCGGTAGCACCGTATCCCGCGAAGATCGGCTCTCCCACGCTCCGCATCACGGACGAGAATTCCCCGGTGCGTTTTCTGCTGCCCGATGATCCGCTGCTGAATTTTCCGAACAAGATTACGCAGGATGATTTCAACGGCTGGATTCAGGAGCGCGGGCTCTACTACTGGGGCGAGTTCGATGCGCGGTATCAGGCCGTGCTTGCCATGCACGACCCCGGCGAAAAGGAATTGAATGGCGGGCTGGTGTACACGCGATTCGGCAAGGGCATCTACATCTATACGGGGATTGCGTTTTTCCGTCAGTTGCCCGAAGGCGTCCCCGGGGCGTACCGCTTGTTTGTGAATCTGCTCAGCCAGTCCCGGGCAAAGCCGTAGCCGCGAAAGCGATGTCCATGAGCGCCGCTCCTTCGGCCACTTTCCTCGAACCCGCCATGGTGCGGATTCCGGAGGGACGGTTCCGCATGGGCTGTGAGGCCGGGCGCGACGACGAAAAGCCGGAGCATCGTGTTTGGGTGGATGCATTCGACTTGGCGGCCTGCCAGACGACGAATGCCGAGTATGCGGTGTTCCTTAAAGCTTCCAAGCATCCGGAGCCATTGCACTGGCGCGATCCGCTCTTTAGCAATCCGCAGCAACCGGTGGTCGCGATCTCCTGGTTCGACGCCGTGGCTTACTGCGAATGGCTCAGCCGCATGACCCGAAAGCGTTATCGCCTGCCCACCGAAGCCGAATGGGAGCGCGCCGCGCGCGGTGGCCGGGACGAAACGCTGTATCCCTGGGGCGATGCTCCTCCCGAAGAAGTCCCGGACTATGAACGACGCTGGAAGACGGGGCCGGAGCCAGTCGGTCTGTACGCGCCCAATACCTACGGCCTGTACAACCTCGGGGACAACGTCCACGAGTGGTGCGCCGATTGGTACGATCCGGGCTATTACGCGGGTTCGCCAGAACGAAACCCGTCAGGGCCTGCGGACGGAAGCCGGCGCGCGTCGCGTGGCGGGTCGTGGCGCCACCAAATCAAAGTGTCGCGGACAGCCGCGCGTTCCAGTATTCCCCCGGAATTCAAGTACGCCGACTACGGTTTTCGCTGTGCGCGTTCCCTTTGAGCGAATCTCGGGCTCTTGGCGCTGCGTTCGATGGCGCTGAATTCGTGCTATCCTGCGCTGGGGCGCATAACGTCAAACCTTCTTGCGCCTTGCTGGGGGGAAGCGATGAGGCATTCCGTTGTGTTCCTTCGCCCAAGAAGCAATTTCCAAAACTTCCTAGTGCGAACGCTGCTTTTTTCCGTGGCTGCTTGTCTTTTCTTTGTCGGCGCGGCAGCGGGGCAAAAACAAAAGAAGAAAAAAAACCAGGATGCCAAAACCGAATCTTCGGTAATCCCGCCCCTCCCGGACGACCGCGCCATTGACCTGGCCATCTCCGAAATGCTGGGCGCGTGGCAGATCGGCGACACCGAGCGGCTGCACCAGCATTACGACGAGAATGTAGTGGTGATCAGCGGAACGTGGGACCCTCCGGTGGTGGGCTGGAACAAGTACTTGCAGGCTTACCAGGCGCAGCGTCAGCGGGTTCAGGGCGTCCGATTGGATCGGTTCAACACCGTGATCAAAGTGGACGGGAAGGTCGGCTGGGCAAGCTATCAGTGGAAGTTCACGGCTATCGCCGACAGTTCACCGCGCACAGATTTGGGGCAAACCACGCTGATCCTGGAGAAGAGGAAAGATCAGTGGATCATCGTCCACAACCACACATCGCTGGTCCAGCAGATGACGGGGACACAGCCTGCTGCCCCTGCGACGCCTGCACCGCAGAAGCCCCCCGAACTGCGCTAGAAAGCTACTGCGACGCTCACGTCGGCGGCAGCCATCCTGTGGATGGCGCCAGCCACGCCTAGAAACTCTTCAAGCCCTGGTAAATCCACATGCCGCCGATGAGCAGGAGCAGCACGCCAGACAGGATTCCCGTGGCGGTGATGGGTTTGGAAAGAGCGAGAATCTTGCTGATCACCTCGCGCTGCTCATTGGCCATGTGCTCCTCTGCCTTGTCCAGGAAGAGTTGGTCATCTTCCCGGTCGGACAAAATGTTCCGGTAGATGAGCAGGATGATGAGCACCGCGGTGACGGCTCCCCAGGTGACTACCAGATAAAGAAGCGGCCCTCGAGTCAGAGTCTCCATGGCTGCCTCCCCGTACGGGTTCGCTGAGTGTTCTAGATGGCCGGATTCCGAGGCCCCCGTATGAGCCGGATTATAGCACCAGCGAGAGGCATGGGGTGAGTCAAGGTTTGGGGAAGGAAGCCGGCGGGAAGCGAATGCCCCGGCAATCGTCCCGCGGTTGGCGCTCTGCGGAGTCACCGGCTGGCCGAACTCCGACAATCTGTGGCAAAAAGGGGACGCGCCACTGCTCGTTGACAAAGCCATATGTGCCGGGCACAATAAAATTGCCTCGCTTTACCACACTTGTGCCCAAGTGGCGGAATTGGCAGACGCGCTAGATTCAGGGTCTAGTGGCCGCAAGGTCGTGGAGGTTCGAGTCCTCTCTTGGGCACCATGCGTTTCCAAAACTGTCGCGCCGGGACGCATGGCGCGGCACCTTTCCCGACACACTCTAAAATGACGCGATACGGATTGTTGACTTGGAATTTTGGAGCGGCTAATATGGGCAGTTTATCGAGGCGGTAAAACCCGCCTCCATGGGACTCCGTTATGGATAAGAAGAGGCTCGAGTATTACAAAAAGAAGCTGCTGGCCCGGCGCGAAGAGCTCATGAAGATGATTGCGCGGACCGAAGAAGAGGGGCGCGCCGCCGACGACGACCCCACGGTGGATCTTGCCGACAAGGCGGCCAACTCCTACACCAAGGAGTTTTTGTTCGGCCAGACCAACACCGACCGCACCGTTTTGCTGCAGATTAACGAGGCGCTCGACCGCATCGAAGAAGACGAGTTCGGCCTCTGCGCCAACTGCCAGAATGAGGTCCAGCAAAAGCGGCTCGAAGCGGTGCCCTGGGCCCGCCACTGCATCGCCTGCCAGGAAAAGCAGGAGCAAGGGCTCCTGTAGCGGCTGTCCCACAAGCTTCTGCGATCTCGCATCGGGCAACCCTTTCGCCAGAAACTATATATTTGCGTTAGTTTTACTTGTGAATACTGGGGGCCGGGAGTAGTCTTGG
>DASQHY010000104.1:0-13186 GCA_035631855.1 Candidatus Acidiferrales bacterium | reverse complement strand
TCGCGAATCCGCCGGCGGTCGGTTTCGAGTTTCTGCTCGCCGGGACCGCGAACACCGATGCGTCCGGCGCCGCTCCCTGTCCCGCCAGAGCCGCCCGCGCCGCTGCGTCCGCCGAGGCGTGACATCTCGGTGCCCCGCCCGGTCAGGCGCGGGAGCAGATAATTCAATTGCGCCAGCTCCACCTGGAGCTGGCCTTCGCGGCTCCGCGCGTGCCGCGCAAAAATATCCAGAATGAGCTGCGTGCGGTCAATCACGCGGCACTCCGTGGCGCGTTCGATATTGCGCTGCTGCATGGGAGTGAGATTGCGGTCAAAAACGATCAGCGGGGCGTGGCGCATCTGCGCCTCGATCTTGATCTCTTCGAGCTTTCCTTTGCCTACGAGCGTTGCCGGGTCGGGCGCATCGCGAAGCTGGAAGATGCTCCCCGTGATGGAGGCTCCCGCGCTGCGCGCCAATTCTTCGAGTTCCAGCAAGGATTCGCGCTCCGGCTCGCCCGCAGAGACGCCCGGAACCCGCGGGGCGCGCTTCCACCCCACGCCGACGAGCAAGACACGTTCGGCAGCCGCAGTATCACGAAGAGTTTTCATTGCCATGGAACCCAGCGGAGAATGAACGGTGAGTCAATTCGGTTCGGCCCGTGCTCTTCCCGAGAAGGATTATACGCTGTCCGCAGCGGCCGCGCGAGCAAACGGTCTGAATCGTCGTAGTTCGCCAAACCTCGGCCTACCTGCCGTGCTTTTTTTGTTTGGCTACTTGTAGAAAGAAATTTGCGGCGCGCTCCGTAGCCTCGCTGAACCACGGGTAGTAATTCCAAAACGCATGAGGAGCGCCCGGCAGTATGTGCATCTCGGCGCTCGCCCCAGCCTCGCGATATCGCCGCACAAAATCAACCGATTGACTAGGAGGGACTGAATCGTCGTCAGCCCCGTGCAGCAACAGCACCGGGGGGCCGCCGCGTGTGATGTGATTCACGGGCGACGCCCATCGCCACTTCTCGTTATCCTCTTGCGGCGTAGCATGCAAGAATGTTCCAACGGTCCGTTTGTTGTTAGCGCTCAGGCTAAGTAAGTCGGCGGGCGTAGCCATCGCTACTACGCCTTGAATTTGGCTCGACGCATCTGCGTGACCGCCGTTCCCCTCGAACTCCTCAACTCCTGCAGTCAGTCCCGCCAGCAAGGCCATATGCGCACCGGATGATCCACCGAGAGTGCCGATGGCCTCAGAGTCGATACCATATTTCGTTGCATTTGCACGCATCCAACGAACGGCGGCCTTAACGTCCTGAATGGCTCCGGGGAACGCTGCCTCGTCGGCCGTCCGGTATTCGATGCACGCTGCCGCAAGTCCCTTCTCAGCAAGAGCGGAGGCAACATGTGCAAAACGCTTGCGGTCGTTCACCATCCATCCGCCGCCTCTCACCACGATCACTCCGGGACGCCCCTGCCTAAATGGCGAGGGCAGGTACAAATCCAGGAGGAGCGTGCGACCTGGATATCGCGCATACACCAGGTCTGGAATTACGGCGACTCGCGGCGAGGGACGGTAGGGAACGAGGTCCTGCTCCCGAGGTTCGTTTTGAATTGCCACAACACTAGCGCCAAAAAGCACAGCCGAGCCGAAGGCAACGAGGCACACGAGAATCCATTTGCCCATGTTTACTTTCCGAACGCGCAAGAGCCACCAGGTCAGCATGATTCCATTTTATCGCCGTTAGGAATGGGGTCGCGATGGATTCCAGCGCTCAAGTAGCCGATGAGTCGCATTATCGGAAACCGGCCCAGGACCGTTCTTGCAAGTCCTCCCGCACGTGCACAAGTACGTTGCCTTGGATCGAGGCGTTGTCACCGAAGCCTTCGAACCAGGCGACTCCGGCTTCTTTGCGAAACCAGGTGAGCTGGCGTTTCGCGTAGCGCCGCGTGGCCTGCTCGATGGCCGCCACGGCTGCGGATAAGTCTGTCCTGCCTTCCAGATGGCTGCGCAGTTCGCGGTAGCCGATAAACTCGAAGGGCTTCGAGTCGGCGGGGAGTCCGCTGGCGACGAGTTGGCGCACTTCTTCGAGCCAGCCGCGGTCGAGCATGGCCGCAACGCGCCAGCCGATGCGCTTGTACAGTTCCCCCCGAGGCGGGTTCAGCCCGATCTTGACGGGGCGGAATCCTTCGAGTGGAGCGCGGCCGGAACGATGCACCTCTGTAATCCGCTTGCCCGCCAGTATGCATATTTCAATTGCGCGAACGAGCTTCTGGTGGTCACGCGAAGCGATTCGCCGAGCTGCTTCCGGGTCGAGCCGGCGAAGCAGACGATGCAAGTAATCCGGCCCTTTTTTTCGCGAATCTGCGGCCAGCCGTTTGCGCAGCTCTTCCGACCGCAGCGGAGTTTCCGCCAAGCCTTCGAGCAAAGCGCGCAAGTAAAGCCCCGTGCCGACGGTCAGAACCGGCAGGCGCTGCCGCCGGAGGAGATCCTCGAGAACTTCCATCGCCAGGCGGCGGTATTCCCCCGCGGTGCTGACGTGTTCCGGCTCATAGATGTCGAGCAAATGGTGAGGGATGTTGCGGCGTTCGGACTTTTCCGGTTTGGCCGTGCCAATATCGAACCGCCGGTAGAGCTGCGTCGAATCGCAGGCAATGACTTCTCCGCCGAGCGATTCGGCGAGAAAAACGGCCAGCGCGCTTTTTCCGGAAGCCGTCGGGCCGACGATGGCGACCATCGGCGTTTCCGCTTGCTGGGTGCTCATCGAAACAGGAAATGCCGCGAGCGCGCCAGGAGAAAAATCAGCGCCAACAGGGCAATCAAGAGCGACCCGAGAACTTGTTTGCGGTTGAGGCTCACTGGACCATGCTGGGAGGAATATTGTACAGAAAAATAAAGCGAAACTCGACGAACGGGCCGCGGAACGCTGGCGGAAGCGGCTCAAATGGGTTGGAGGCTTTGATCGAAGAGATGGCGGCGCGGTCCAGAGGCTCTTTGCCCGAGGTGGCAACGAGAGCGGGCTCATCGCCGGGAACGCTGCCGTTGCGCAGGATTTTGAATTGCAAGACCACCATCCCTTTGTCGCCCAGGCGCGCGGATTCGGGGATGACGGCGTACCAATTCCGCCGGACGCTGGCCAGCATGCGCGCAATGTAGTTGCTGAAGTCCACGCCCTCGGTGGGCGTAAGCATCTCGTATCCGTTGCTGAGCAGCCCCGTGGGAGGGCCGCTTCCGCCGCCTCCGGGGACGGAAGGGAGAGGTCCGCTGACCATGCCCCTTTGGTTGCCGGTGTTGCGCGCGCCTTCACGCACGGAATCCTCGATGGCGCGGCCCGGCGAAACATTCGGCAGGACCAGACCCGACCTTTTCGGCGCTTCCGGCCTCTCGAGCCGCAGTGCCGGACGCGGCGCATCGGCGCGCGGCGGAGAGGCCGGCGAATCGGGCGTGTTCGACGGCGGAGCCTGCGGTTTGGGGGCATCGGGCAAATCGCGCACCACGCGCTCCGGCTCGAGTTTCCCGGGCAGCGGCTGCGGTTCGACGTTGGGCGCGATTTTGCGGAGAATTCGCGGATCAATTTTAATTTGCGAGCTGGAGGGCTCGTTAGGTGGGCTGGGAATCTTGGGGACTTCCTTCACCTCCGGAGGAAGATAGGTGATGAAGCTCAACTGCTTCCGCGCCAGATCAATTTCCGCTTGCGTCGGTGGATGATAAGGAAACAACTTCGGCTCGATCAGCACAAAAATGATCAGGAGCAGGTGGAAAATCATCGAGGAGAACCGCGAGACGGCGTGCCATTTTGCGGAGTCGGGAGGCTCCGGCGGCTTCACCAGCAAGTTGACTTCGCCGGTATTGAAAATGTCCGGGTCCACCACTTCGGGAAGGGCGGCAGCCGACACCGGCGCCTTGGGAGCCACGATGGCCGGAGCGGCGTCCTTCGGAACAGCTATGCGCGATTCGAGAATCTGTAGACGAACGTACGAGGGGATATTGCTGGTGGTGTCGAGGGGCTTGTTGGGCATGTCGCGCGGAACCACAACCCGCCGCGAGATGGATTCCAGCGGTAAATGGGCGGGGATGGTGGTGTGTCCGTCCAGCGGAACGGCCGGGAGATCCGCGGGCACCAGGGTCCGGGCGTCGAGTTCCGACGACGTGCGTCGCGCGGGTTTCCCTGCGAGGTCGGTCTCGGCAAGGCGCGCGTTTTGCGGAACCAGGACGCGGGGGATCATCGGCTTGCCTGCGGAGCGGCGAAGGCATCCAGTTGGACGCGCCGCCCGTGTTCGAGGATGCCCGCCATGACGCGGTCGGCAAGCTCCAGCGCCCGGCGCCCGGCGGCGCCATCGACGCGCGGGGTCTTTCGCGTGCGCACGGCATCCAGGAATTCGCGGAGTTCGGCGCGCAGCGGCTCTTCGGGATGCGTCGGGAGCTTTTCGAAATCGAACTCCGGCTGCGGCCCGGGTTTGCGCACGCGGACGCGCAGCGCATCGCGCCGCGTGTAGTCGAGCGAAATATATTCGTGCTGCTGGAAGAAGCGCATTTTGCGGACCCGCTCGGTGGAGACGCGGCTCGCGGTCACATTGGCGATGGCGCCGGAGGCAAACGCGATTCGCGCGTGGGCGATGTCCACCTTATCGGTCAGCACGGGGATGCCCACGGCCTTGAGGTCCTCCACCGGCGACTTCACCAGCGCCAGCAGAATATCCAGGTCGTGGATCATCACATCGTACACAACATCAATATCCAGGCTGCGCGGCGTGAACACGCCCAGCCGATGCACCTCGAAAAAAAGCGGCCGGTTGAGGATGGGCTCCACAGCCAGCACCGCGGGATTGAATCGTTCCAGGTGCCCCACCTGCAGGACGCGCCCGTGTTTCGCCGCAGCGGCGATCAGCGCGTCCGCCTCGGCGAGCGAAGCCGCCATAGGTTTCTCGACGAGGACGTCTATGCCGCGCTCCAGCAGCGCGCAGCCGATACGCGCGTGGTCCGCCGTGGGGACCGCGAGAGAGACGGCGTCCACGCGGCCCGCGAGCGCGTCCAGACCCGGCAGCGCCGTCGTGGAGAATTCCGAAGCCACCTGAGCGGCGCGCTCCGGATTTGTGTCCACGACCCCGGCGAGGTCCACCTGTTCCAGTTCCCGCAAAACGCGCACATGGTTCCGCCCAAAATCACCGGCTCCCACGACGGCGACTCGGACTTTGCCGCCGGTGTCTGGCGAAGCACTCAAGCGTTTCCTTCCCTGGCGCCCGCGGAACGCGGGGCTCCCGCGGCTTCCGGGACGAATGCCTGGATGGTGATTCCTGCGGCGTTCGCGGCCTCCATCAGGCGCGCGCGGTCAAACAACAACGTGCGCCCCGCATCCACTGCCAAGGCGGTCACGCCCGACTTCCGCATTACTTCGACGGTGGGAAGCCCGATCACGGGTACATCGAAGCGCATGTCCTGCTGCGGCTTGCTCACCTTCACGACCACCAGCGGACGGCCGGCGGCGATGCGCGCGGCCCGTTCGATGGTTTCGTCGGTCCCCTCCATGGCCTCCAGTGCCACGCAGGCGCGGTCGGAAATCACCGCGGTTTGCCCCAGGTCGAGCGCGGCAATATTCCGCGCCACATTCAAGCCATAAGCAATATCGGCGGCCTCGCGAGCGTCCGGGGCGCGGCGCGTGAGCACACCCGGCTCCGGCACCAGAGGCTTCAAAAAAGCGGTGGAGTCCACCAATTGAATCCCGTCGTCTTCCAGGACCTTGGCGACCGCGCCGATCAGAGCATCCGTGTTCTTGCGCGGCAAAGAAAAGAGTAACTTTGCGAGTTTCCAATCCGGCCGGATCGAACTAAAAATCTTGTTGTGTTTCACCTGGCCCGCCATCACCGCCCTGGTGACGCCTTCTTTGTGCATCAGCTCGATGGCTTTGCTCAATTCGCCGAGTCCCACCCAATGGAGCCTTCGCGACATCTTTTCCAGGTCGGGAGAAGCTTCTTCCCGCAGAGCAATCACCGCCATTTCAATTCCCTGGCTGCGCGCGCCTTCGAGGACGAGGAAGGGGAAGCGGCCGTTTCCGGCAATGAGCCCCCAGCCGGAAAGTTTGGCGCCGTCTTGAATCGGAGGAACCATGTGCATAGGGCCGGATTACTTCGTCAGCCCTCGCTCGGCGGTTTCAATGAACTGGATCAGTTCCTGCACATCCGCCGACCCGTTGAGTGTAGCCCGCATGCGTTCGAGGGCTTGCGCGGTATTCAGTTTCGACCGCAGCAGGAGCCGGTACGCCTGCTCGATGGTGCGAATCCGTTCGGCTCCAAAGCCGCCGCGTTCCAGCCCAATCGCGTTGACGCCGAAACATTTGGTCTCCCGTTCCGTGACCACCAGGGAGAACGGCGGCACGTCCTGGGTAACCACCGTAAACCCGCCGATGTAGCCGTAGCGCCCAACGCGGCAAAACTGGTGCACCGCCGAAAATGCGCCCACGGACACATAGTCTTCGATGGTCACGTGGCCGGCCAGAGTGGCTCCATTGGCAAAAACCGTGCGGTTCCCCACGCGGCAATCGTGCGCCACGTGCGCATAGGCCATGAACAGGCTGCCGTTGCCGATTCGCGTGAGCCCGCCGCCTTTTCCGGTGCCGCGGTTGACGGTCACGAACTCGCGGAACGTGTTTCCATCGCCCATCTCGAGTTCGGTCCGCTCTCCCGCATATTTCAAATCTTGCGGATCTCCTCCCACCGAACAAAACGAGTGAAAAACATTTTCCCGCCCCGCGCGCGCCGGCCCCTGGACCACCGCGTGAGAGTGCAGGACGCATCCTTCCCCCAGCTCGACGTCATCGCCGACCACGGCGTAAGCACCGATGCTGCAGCCCCGGCCAATCCGGGCCTTCGGCGAAACAATGGAGTGCGAATGGATTTCGCTCATCAGGAATTGGCTTCGCTTGCCGGGGCCGCATTGCGGTCCAACATCTTGCACATCACGGTGCCTTCCGCGGCCAGTTCTCCGTTTACCGTCGCTTTGCCATACAGCTTGCAGAAGGTCCCATGGCTCCGCCAGGAAATCACGGTGACTTCCAGCAGCAACTGGTCCCCCGGCACGACGGGGCGCCGGAAACGCGCGTCGTCAATGGCCACAAAATAGAGCAGCTTGTTTTCGCGGTCGGGCACTTCGGTGAGCAGGAGAACTCCCCCGGTTTGCGCCAGGGCTTCGACGATCAGAACTCCGGGCATGATGGGCTTTCCCGGAAAGTGCCCCTGAAAGAAGGATTCGTTGGCGCTCACGTTCTTCACGCCGACGATGCGCTTCATCCGCTCCATCTCCAATATCCCATCCACCAGCAGAAACGGATAGCGGTGCGGCAGAATCTTCTGAATGCCGTTAATGTCCAGGATCATTCACACTCCTCGAGCCGTCCGGTGGGGCGGCCAGGGCATCATTGCTGCACTTCGTCCCCAGCGTAAAACATTGATTATATGCGAAGCGTGCGGCCAGGGGAAACTTGGTTGCTCGCGGTGCTCCCCGTTGCTACGATACTTCGCTTATGCCTACGCTCCCTGACCCGCAAGCACTCCTCAAACTGCTTGGAGAAAGACGGAACGAAATGGTCAGGACTCTGGGCGCCCTGGTCCGCCTGGAATCGCCCAGCTTCGATAAACCCGCGGTGGACAGTTGTGGGGCGAGAGTCGCCGCCGAGTGGCAAAGGCGCGGCGCGCGCGTCGAGTTTCTCCCGCAAAGGCAGCGCGGCAATCACCTGCGCGTGACGCTGTGGCCGGGCCGCCGGAGGACAACCGGGCAATTCCTCATCCTGGGACATTTGGACACCGTGTATGACCTTGGCACCCTGCAACGCATGCCGTTCCGCGTGGGAAACGGCCGCGCCTGGGGTCCGGGCACTCTTGACATGAAAGCCGGAATCGTTCAGGCGCTGTACGCCGCGGAGGCTCTGGAACGTTTGCGGACGCCTCCCGGCAAACGAGTGGTCTGCCTGTGGACCTCCGACGAAGAGATCGGCAGCGGCTCGTCGCGCAAGGTCATCGAGCGCGAAGCGCTGCGTAGCGACGCCGTTTTCGTTCTCGAGCCGGCCTATGGCTTGCAGGGAGCCCTGAAGACGTCGCGCAAGGGCGTCGGACAATTGGAAATCGAAATCGCCGGCCGCGCGGCCCACGCGGGTTTGGCTCCCGAGCAGGGCGTAAACGCTGTTCACGAGTTAGCGATGCAAGTTTCGCGGATCGCCGGCTTCAATGACTTGAGCCGTGGAATTACCGTGAACGCCGACGTCATCGAAGGCGGCACGCGCACGAACGTCATCGCCGACCGCGCCCGCGCGGTCATTGACCTTCGCGCCGCGCGAATCGCCGACATGAAGCGCCTGGAACGCAAGCTTCAGTCGCTCCGGCCGATTCTTCGTGGCGCGCGCTTGAAGCTCACCGGAGGATTCAATCGCCCGCCGCTGGAGCGGAGAATGAGCGCCGCGCTCTATCGCAAAGCGGAGGCCTTGGCCAAAGAGATGGGCTGCAAGATTACTGAATCCTCGGTGGGCGGAGGGTCGGACGGAAACCTGACGGCCGCCGTGGGCGTACCGACCCTCGACGGGCTGGGAGCAGTGGGCGACGGAGCGCACAGCCCGACCGAGCACGTGCTTATCCGCGCCATGCCGGAACGCGCCGCGCTTCTCGCCGCGTTATTGGCGGCGCATTAGCGTAAACTCAGTGCACGTAAGTGCGGCGGAGATACTCGGCAGTGCTTCTGGCCATTTCGTCGTAATCCTCGTGCAGCACTTCGCGGCAGGCAGCCTCGGTCGAGCCCAGCGCGCCAAGCCGGTCCAGGATTCGCTCCATGTCGCGCATGCCGTTTTTCTGGACAATGTGCTCGACCGTGGCCAGCGACCACGCGTACGCATAGGCGGCCATATCCGACGAAAAATTCATCCATGAGCCTTCCAGGAGCAAAAACGGGACCGCGCGTTTCTCGTCGTAGATTCTGACTAAGCTCGAGGCATCCTCGCTGCTCCGCTGACCCTCCATCCATTGCGCCAAGCCTTCCTGGAGCCAAGCCGGGCAACGGCCTTGGGTTTTCTGCTGAATAAAGCTGTGGGTCAGTTCGTGTTTGAGGACCCGCGAAAGCTCCGGCGTAACATCGCTCAGCCCTTGCACCGGAACGCGAATCCTTCCGTCGTTGAGCGCGCCCACCCACCCGCGCGCGCGGGTAATATCGGCAAAGGTTTGTTGCGTGTACAAAATGACTCCGATTGGCTCGGGAGGCGTGAAGTCCAGTTCGGACTCGATGGCGCCGAAGTGCAGTTCGAGGGTGCGCAGAATGCTGCGAGCGAGCGCGGGTTCGGCGCCGCCATAGTAACGCAGCATGAAGTGGCCGCTCTCGCTTTCCTTGAAAGCCTCCTCTGCCTGCTGGTCGCGTTCGGCTTTTTCCAGCGCCGCTTTCACTTCGGCGTCGGGGCGCAGAGACAGGGCGCGCCGCCACTCCGCCACAGCCTGGTCCAGTTTGTTCAAGCCGAAGTAGGCCCAGCCGCTGAGCTTGGCCACGTCCGGCGAATCCGGCGCGGTCCGGCGGGCGCGCTCCAGGTATTCGAGCGCAGCCTTGTATTCGCTGCGCCGCAAATGAAGATACGCCAGATCCAGCAGAAGCCCGGTCTGTTCCGGGGCGAAGGACAGCGCGCGACGTTCCTGGGCGATGGCCTGCTCGTAATCGTTTTGCGCCAGCTCAAATTGAGCCGCCGCCAGGTGCGCCCGCACGACGCGGTCCACCGCGCCTTTTTCTCCGCGGCCTGCGGCATGTTCCAGGCGCGCGATGTATTCCCGGTCAATCGAACCACCATGTACGGTCGCGCGCGTGACTTCATCGTCAGGCCGCACCGCATCGACCTGCGGGGGAGCCAGCGGCAAATCATTCTGCTGCGAGCCAGAGATTCCGGAGCCGGCAAACGAATCTCCGCCGCGTTCAATGTGGTCCACAGTAGTCTTGGGGAGGCTGAAGCGTCCCGCGGGAGTCTCGTAGCTCACCCAGCCTTTTTCTTCCGTGACATTGGCGGCCACGATGCGCCGCCCGTTTTTTAGGACAATGGTGTCGGCCAGCGCCAGGCAGGGAACGAGGACCATCGCCACCCAGGCAAGAGCGCTGCGCGAACCGAATTTGCGGACTGCCTTCACGATTTCAGTTTAACAAACGGCCCAGGCAAGTCCCGCTGCGCGCTTGCCGCCAGATGCTTAAAGTTGCTACAGTCATGGCTATGAGGGTGGGGCTGGGGATCGCCGCTTTTCTGGTGTTTGCGGCGGCAGCGCAGGCGCAGGTGTCGGCGGAGTCGAAGCCGCGCGAACTTTACCAGGCCCTCAACGCAGTGCACGTTTCGGGGAAGGAAGTCTACCTCGTCAAAGACCTGACCCTCCACCGCGACGCCCTGAGCATTTCCCTCGGGTCCGGCAAACTGGCTTTTTTCTCGCCGTGTGACGGCCGCGTGACCGGCGCGGTCTTTGCCGGCGACGGCCACGTACTGGCCTTGGTGCGAGACCCCGTCGAGCGGCTTCAACTGAACCGTTTTCTCGGCGCGCCGGTCCTGGACCAGAACTTCTTTAGCGCCATCTTCCGTTTCACCGATGACACCGCCGACGAACTGCGGGAACAGTTGCGCGCCGCGGGAACCCAGCCCTCGGAGGATTCCGCCTTCGCGGGGGGATGGGATGCCGTGCTCCCCCGGATGAACCCGTGGCATTCGATGCGCATTCTTGCCGATTGGCTCTCGGAAAATCCACGGCCGTATTTCTATGCCGGGATTCAGGGGAACACTGCCGGGAGCTTCGATGTCCTGGTGGACCAGAGGCGTCCCGAGCAAGTGTTCATTGGGCAGACGCGTGTCGTCGCCGGACAGTCGTTCTACGATGTGTGGGCATCGCTCGAGCGCCGGGCCCGCGGAGAGGCGTCTGCTTGGACCCCGGCATTCCTCGCGACGAACTACTCCGTAGACACAGGCATCTTCCCCGATCGCACCCTGCAGGCGACTGCCGTGGTGACTCTGCGCGTGCTCCGCGGCGGTGAACGCATTGTCCCTCTGGAACTTTCCCGATTCCTGCATGTGCAGGCGGTGGAGGATGCCTCTGGCAACGCGCTGGACTTTTTTCAAAATGAAGCCCTCGCTGCAAACGAAATTGCCGCGCGCGGAAATGATTCCCTGCAAGTCGTCCTGCCCGGGCCGGCCCGCCCGGGAGAAGAGATCCGGTTGCGGCTGACCTACGCGGGCACCGTCATCAGCGATGCGGGGAACGGGGTTCTCTTCGTGGGCGCCCGCGGCAGTTGGTACCCCCATCTGGGCGGCTCCGACACGTTCTCGCAATTTGACCTGGCTTTCCGTTGGCCGCGCCGTCTGCGGCTGGTGGCCACCGGAAAGAAAACCGAGGAACGCGAAGAGGGGGAAATGCACTTCGGGCGTTGGCGCTCGGAGAAACCCATTTCCGTGGCCGGGTTCAACTTGGGCGACTACGCCTCCGAGACGGTAAGAGACCAGGCGCTCACACTGGACGTCTATGCCAATCGTGAGCTCGAACAAGCCCTGGTCAATCGCATGGAGCGGAGCATAGCCCCGCCGGCATCGCTGGGCGGGCTGCCTTCGATTGCGCCGGGACCGCTGGGTCCCCGGCGTTTGGAGATGCCCGAACCTTTGCCGAGTCCGATGTCTCTCTTAAAGCGGCTCGGCCAGGAAATTGCCTCGGCTGTGCACTTCTACGAGCGCTACAACGGCCCCTTCCCCTTCGATCATCTGAGCGTCTCGCAGATTCCGGGTTCCTTCGGCCAGGGATGGCCGGGGCTGCTCTATCTTTCAACGTTCTCTTTCCTGACGCCGCTGGCGCAGCAGCGCGCCGGACTCAACGAATCCGGCCAGGAACATTTCACCGAATTGGTGCCCTTTCACGAGGTGGCTCACCAGTGGTGGGGAAACGTGGTGGGTTGGAGCAGCTATCGCGATCAGTGGATTGAGGAAGGCTTGGCGAACTATCTGGCCTTGCTCTTTGCCGATAGCCAGAAGGCGCCTGATAGAACCCTGAATGCCTGGCTGTTGCGTTATCGCCATCGCCTGACGCAAAAGGCGGCCGACCAACTGGAAACCGGTGACGAGGTTGGTCCCCTGGTGCTGGGATACAGGCTTTCTTCTTCCAAGTCTCCCGACGGGTATGAACGCGTGGTTTACGGCAAAGGCGCCTGGGTCTTTCACATGATCCGGATGATGTTGCGCCAGCGTGACCCCAAGAATCCCGACGCGCGCTTCCTCGAGCTCCTGCACAACCTGCTGCTGAAGTACCGCTACCGCGCACTCTCCACCGATGACCTGCAACGCGAAATCGAAGCCGTGCTGCCCCCGGCGATGGCGCTGGAGGGAGGCCGGTCGCTCGATTGGTTTTTCGACCAGTGGGTGCGCAGCACGGGGATTCCGCACTACAAGGTGATTTACTCCGTTCACCCGCAGGACAGCGCTTACCTGGTTCGGGGAGCCCTGCATCAGACCGGCGTTCCCGACTCCTTTCTGGCATTGGTGCCGCTCTACGCGGGCATCGAGGGCGGCAAGCCGGTCTACCTCGGCACGGTGGAAACCTCCGGAGAGCAAACTCGTTTCCAGTTTGTTTCCCCTCGCCGGCTGCACCGCGTTCTGATAGACCCTCACCTCACTCTGCTTTGCGTCCCCGAATAGGATTCGGCACCGAGACGGCACAACCGCCCGCGACACCCTATGCGCAGTTGGCGCGCCTTCAATTTGATTTGGGGACTCAGCGAAGGGAGCCCGCATTTCCGGTTTGAAGTTGACGGAGGAACCTTCTGATGTTTGTCCTCGTCTGTATTGACGCGGCACGGCTCAACCGAGAACTGATCGGCAAGGCGACTTGCGGTTGACACGACAGGGCAGGGCGGATAGGCTTTCCCGCCAAGTGGAAGCTCGAAATAGAAATTCCAGACTACACCGAGCCATCTAAGATGTGTGCCTGACACCCTGGAGTTTCCTGGGCAAGGGGCGACCCTGAACCCCTCCATCCGATCGTCCGAATTCCTTTGGATGCAATGAGCCACTTTGCCTGGATTTTCCGTTTGTATAGACAAGAGAGAAGTCTAAGAGTTATCCGCATACTAAACCGAGGCAAGCGGAGGTAACGATGGCCACCACCACGAAGTCGGCGTCCGTATCCTTGATCAGCGCGAGCGCCAAATGTGTGCGGCGAGCGGTTGTGGCGGTGGTGTTGCTTGGAGT
>DASQHY010000103.1:0-48384 GCA_035631855.1 Candidatus Acidiferrales bacterium | reverse complement strand
CGGTGTGACCCCAGCGTTTGCGGGAATCATCACCACTCCGGGTGTGGCCTGCCTGGTGCGCCGCAGGAAGTATCACGCCGGAGTGGTCATCTCCGCTTCCCACAATCCCTACCACGACAACGGAGTCAAGCTGTTCTCCGGCGCCGGGATGAAGTTTCCCGACGCCACCGAAGAGGAAATGGAAGCCGACATCCTTCGCTGGAGGGACGGCCCGGTCCGGGACGGCTCGTTCCCCTTGCGCGCCGACGAGTCGTTTGACGCCGAATATCTGGCGTTTCTCGGGAGTTGCGTTCTGCCGGGAGCGAAACTCGCGGGATTGAGAATCGTCCTCGATTGCGCCAATGGCGCTGCCAGCCTTCTTGGGCCGGCGCTGTTCAGCTCTCTCGGTGCCAAGGTTGTCGCCATCCACAATTCCCCCGACGGAAAAAACATCAATGCCGGCTGCGGCTCGCTGCACATGGAGAGCCTGCAGCAGCGCGTGGTGGCCGAGCGCGCCTCGCTCGGCGTGGCCTTTGACGGGGATGCCGACCGCGCGCTCTTCGTCGGTCCTTCCGGGAAAATCATCAATGGCGACGGCATGCTCCTGGCGGCGGCGCGCTACCTTGCCGCCAAGAAAAAACTCAAAGGCCATCGCGTGGTCGCCACCACCATGTCCAATCTCGGCCTCGAACGGGTTCTCGAGACCGAGGGCATCACGCTCGCCCGCGTCCCCGTCGGCGACCGCTACGTCCTGGAAGAGATGCTTCGCAGCGGCTCGGTGCTCGGCGGCGAACAGTCCGGGCACATCATTTTTCTCGACGATGCCCCTGCCGGCGATGGTTTGCTCACCGCCGTGAAAATGGCTTCCCTGGTTTCCCTGAAAGGCCAAAAGGGCGAAGCAAGCTCCATCGAGGATCTGGTCAGCGGCTTGAAGGAGTACCCGCAAGCCATCGTCAACGTAAAGGTTCGCCGCAAACCCCCTCTCGAATCCTTACCCTTGGTGTCTCGCGCGCTGGCGGAAGCGAATTCTGCGCTGGGCTCCAATGGCCGCATCGTCCTGCGCTACTCCGGCACCGAGCCGCTGGTGCGCGTCATGGTTGAGGCCGAACATCTCTCCGACGTGAAAAAGTGGACCGAATCAATCGCCTCCGCCGTCCGCTCCGCGATCGGCGCGTGATTCTCCTTCTGAATTCTGTCGCGTGTGAGCAACCCGACCGGAAGGTTCGCCGGGATGAGGGGGTGGTGTTCGGACTATTCCTTCGAGGACAACCCCGGCTGTGTTTGGCGGGCCGCTGGTAAGAGCCGCGGATTATTTCCCCGCAGCGAACGTGTAGGCGTCGCCTAGACCGTTCCCGCGGGTGCCGGCGCGGCGGCGAATTTCAATTCCCAGGCGCTTGATCTTCTGGTTAAGCGTCGAGAGGGGAATCTGGAATTTTTCGGCGGCTTCGGTTTGATTCCATCCGGTGCGCTCGAGCATGTCCATGATGATCCTCCGCTCCACTTCTTCCATGATCTGAAACAGCGAAGGCTGCGAATTATCGGCTGCGGTCCGCGAGCCCGGCTCACCTGGAAGAGGGGGCACGAATTCGGAAAGCTGCAGCCGGACGCCCCGGACGATTTCCTTGCTGCGCACGTTCTCCGGAAGCAGGTCCACGTCCATCATTTCCTGCGACGACAGGACCACGGCGCGCTCCACGACGTTTTCGAGTTCGCGGACGTTTCCCGGCCAGTCGTAGTCCACCAGCAGCTTCATCGCCGAAGCCGTGAAGCGCCGCGGCGGCTTCCCGTTTTCCTGGGCATACCGTTCGAGGAAATGCGCCAGCAGCAGGGGCACATCTTCCCGGCGGGCCCGCAGCGGCGGAAGCTGGATGGCAATGACATTCAAGCGGTGATACAAGTCTTCGCGAAAGCGCCCCTCGCGCACCAGGCTCAGCAAATCCAGATTCGAGGCCGCCAGAATGCGCACGTCCACCTTGATCTGCTCGGTGCCGCCCAGGCGCATGAACTCCCGCTCCTGGATGACGCGCAGCAGCTTGGCTTGCGTCTCCGGACTGATCGTGGAGATTTCGTCGAAAAAGATGGTGCCCTGATCCGCGACTTCAAAGAGGCCTTTCTTGGAAGCCACCGCGCTGGTAAACGCGCCCTTCACGTGGCCGAAGAGCTGCGATTCGAGAAGGTCCACGGGAATCGAACCGGTATTCACCGGCACAAAGGCCTTGTCGGCGCGCGTCGAGGCGGAGTGAATGGCCTTGGCAATGAGCTCCTTGCCCGTGCCGCTCTCGCCGCCGATCAATACGGTGGAGCGCGAAGGCGCCACCTGGCTGACCAGGTCCAGCACGGCGAGCATTTTTTCGCTCTTGCCGATGATGTTGGGGAAATTGAACCGCTGCTTCAGGGCGCGCTTCAGTTGCAGGTTTTCATCGCGCAGGCGCCGCGATTCCACGGCCTGCGCCACTTGCACCAGCAGTTCGTCGTTCGACCACGGCTTGGTGATGTAGTCCTGCGCGCCGCTCTTGAATGCCGCCCGCGCCATATCGATCGAACCGAAGGCGGTGATGAGAACCACAGAAAGCAGCGGGTCGCGGCGGCGAATCTCGCGCAGCAACTCCAGGCCGTTGCGATCCGGCAGGCTGACATCCAGCAGCAGCAGGTCGAACGGCTGCTCCTCGAGCCTCGCGAGCCCCGCGTCGCCGGTTTCCGCCGTGGACACGCCGTAACCCTCCGAGGACAGCAGCATCTCGAGACCTTCGCGGATTTCCGACTCGTCGTCTACAACGAGAATCGACCCTTTAGGCATGGACCGCCTTTCTCGCTACGGGGAACTCCAAGTGGAACGCCGTTCCCTTCCCCGGAGTCGAGCGCACGTCGATCTTCCCGGCATGCTCTTTGATGATGCCGTAACTCACCGAGAGGCCCAGGCCCGTGCCGCGCCCGCTGCCCTTGGTGGTAAAAAAGGGATCGAAAATACGGTGCACGTTTTCGCGCGGGATTCCCGTTCCCGTGTCGGTGATTTCGATTTCCACGCTGCCGTTCTGGGAAGCGGTGCGGACTTCCAGAATCCCTCCGTCGGGCATGGCGTCTCGTGCGTTCAGGAACAGGTTCAGGAAAACCTGCTGCAAACGGTTGGCCGAGCCCAGCACGTCCGGCAAGCTGTCCTGGAGATTCTTGATCACGTTGACGCGCGACGTCTTGAACGGGTGCGCGGCCAGCGACAATGTTTCTTCCACCACGCGGTTCAGATTCACCGGAACGAATTCGCCGGCGCCGGTGCGCGAAAAATTCAGCAGATTGTTGACGATTTCGCTGGCCCGGAAGGTCTGCTTCACGATCTTTTCAATCAAGGTATGGCGCGGGTCGTCTCCGGGAAGCTGCCGCGCCAGCATCTGGATGTAATTCGAAATGACCGCGAGCGGCGTGTTGACTTCGTGGGCCACCCCTGCCGCCAGCAAGCCGAGCGACGTCAACTTTTCATTCTGGATCATCTGCTCGTGCAAGTGTTCGCGCTGCGTGACGTCGTCCAGCAGGATCAGCCGCCCGATGCGCTCGCCGGTCTTGCTGACCAGCGGGGTGATTGAAACGTTGACCAGTAGCGCTTTTCCCGTGGGGCGCAGCCGGAACTTGTAAATACCCGTCACCTGCTCCTGGGATTCGCGCGAGGTGATTTCCGTCACCAGGTCCTGCGGCAGCACTTCCGACAGTTTGCGGCCCAGGGCATCCTGGCGGGACACCCCGATCAGGTTTTCGAGCTGGGTATTCCAGGATTCGATGCGCCCCTCCAGGTCCACCGTCAGGACGCCCACGCTCAGCGATTCCACGATGTTCTCGCTGAAGTCTTTCAAGCGCTCGATCTGCACGGCCTTCTGCTCGAGCGAGCTATAGAGCTGCGCATTGTCGAGCGCGATGGCCACGTACCCGGCGATGGTGAAAAGCAGTTCGACGTCATCGCTCGAAAGGAAATCGCCGTCCACGGTTTTCCCCAGCCCCAGCACCGCAACGGTGTGCTCGCGGATGCGGCAGGGGATGAAATAGTTCAAATCGAGTTGTTCCAGAGTTCGCCGGGCGGATTCCGATTCGTCGCGTCCCGCGCGGGGCGACTCGTAAAACAGATACCCGCGGGCAAATTCCGGGCGATCGGGCCGCAGGAAGCTCAAATCGAGGGCGTTGGGAAAACGAATGCCCATCGAGCGCGCCAGACGAAGCCGGCCGGATTGTCCGTCTTCGATAAACACGGCCACGCGGTCCACCAGCAACGTCTGCGAAAGACGGTCCATCACCGACCCGAGCATGGGGTCGAGGCGTACTTCGTTGGTCAGAGTCCGGCCGAACTCAATCAGCGTCCGCCGGTAGTCCAAACGGTCCCGGTAGAAGAAGCGGTCCAGCCGCGATTGCGTCCAGTCGCGGAACGGCTGGAACAGAAACGCCGCGACCATGATCGCGGTGATCTCGCCCGCCACACCACTCGGTACCGCCCGATGGAATACCCAGCCAATCAGCCCGACAAATCCAAAGTACACGCCGACGACACCTGCTGTGGCCGCGGTATAGGCCAGCCCGCGCTTGAAAATAATATCCACGTCCATCAGGCGGTAGCGAATAATGGCGTAGCCAAAGCACAAGGGGATGAGCACCAGCGCCAGCGCCGAGAAGTTCATCCAGGCGCGCAAGTTGATGCCGGCCAGGAAGGGCAGGACGTTGAAGAGGAGATACGGCGTCGTACCCGCCAGCGTTCCCCCGGTGAGCCACTTCAACTGCTGGCGCAGAACGCCCGACGGCGCATGGCGGTAGCTGAGGTAAAAGATGATTCCCGCGGCCAGAAAACAGGCGCCCAGGAAACCCAGCTCCAACTGCGCAAGAACCAGGCGCGAGCCCGGCCACGCCAGAAACCCCAAGGCGCTGGTGGACACAAGCAAGTGGACGGTCACCAAGACCGCGGGAAGTCCGTAGACTCCCACGAGCTTGGCCGTGGAATGCAACCGCGACTCCGTGCGTTCGGGGAACACCAGAGCAAAGTGCAGCAAAAGTGCCGGGGCGAGCAGCGTCGCCACGATGTTGGACCAGTAGACCACCCAATCAAATGCGTCCAGCTTTCCCGAGTAATGGAACGAATACAGGATAAAAGAGACCAGGCAGAAGACGTAGAAGTGCACCGCCCGTGAGGCATTCCAGCGCCGGATGAAGATGAACAGACCGATGAACAGGTAGAGCAATCCGACAACTCGAAGGGGATTCTCGATGGAAGTTGGTTTGGCTGCCGGAGCCGTCACCAGGGAGATTTCAAACTCCG
This sequence comes from Candidatus Acidiferrales bacterium, assembly GCA_035631855.1. Classification (GTDB taxonomy): domain Bacteria; phylum Acidobacteriota; class Terriglobia; order Acidiferrales; family UBA7541; genus DASQHY01. Next base: position 43,121 of record DASQHY010000103.1, on the reverse strand, counting down.
TGCCCTTGCGGTCCAGGCGGTACCGTACTTGAGCCCACAAACCCGCGCGCCATAGGCGGCGTGTGACCTGCGTCGCGGTGTGGATTTCCGCCCCATTGACCGCGAGGATGCGGTCGCCCGCCTTGACCCCTACGCGGGCAGCCGGCGATTCCGGCGCAACATGCCACGCCTCAACTCCTTGGGAGGAGTCCCACCAGGTAACTCCATCGTCGGGGGTCTCAAACCGGTTTCGCTGGTCAAAATTCAGGATGGCAAAAATGACCGCGGCCACCGTGGCCAGCGCTAAAACGACCGCCCCGAGGCTCTTGCGAAGGCTTTGGTTCATGGCCTGGACTCAACAAACCCACCCACGTTCTCCGGTATCAAAAGCACGTCCCCTTCCATAAATAGCGAAGACCCAGTCACGATTATGCTCCTTGGATGCAAGAACTTATAGACACCACCAAGTGGAACCCAGCGAAGCATATGATTTATGGAATGTATTTTTCACTTTTTGGTACCGCTGAGGACTGGGCCTAGAATTGGAAGCTCAGCCCGCCCCGAAAGCTGCGGGTAGCCGGCAACAAGGTGGCTCGGCCGTCGCGACTCGCCATCGCAACATAGCCCTGCGCCAATAGATTCTGCAGATCCGCCAGGGCTTGCACGCGCCCGAGGAAAAGCGCGTGCGGCAATGGTTGCCGGATGCTCACATGTAGGTAAGGATCGATGCCATTCTGCGATTCGCCGAACAGGTCCTGGTGAGAAACCACCGGGCCGTCCACGAACTTGTAGCTCACCATCATGCGCGTCCCCAGGCCTGGGACACGTCCTGAAGCGCGGCCCGCGAGGCTGCTCCGATAGCGGGTTTGCAACGCCCCCCTCAGGTCGCTTGCGGAAGCTGCATCACCCAGTGACAGCGCGCCGGCGTAAGCATAAACGGCGGAGAACTCGAAGCCGTCGGATACCTTTTCCTTAAACGCAACGCGCGTCCCCCAGGAATTCGAGGGGCCTCCGTCATACGCAAACACGTCGGAGAAGAAGTCCTGGAAGTAATCCGGATTAGCAGCCATGCCGCGGCCAAAGATGGCTACATGGCGGCTGTCGTCGCGAAACCCGCTCACTTCGACCGTGGCGCGCTTGCTGACGTTGTGCTCGACGGCCAGCTCCTTGTGCCAGCCTCCTTCTAGTACCGGTCGGCCGCTCCGCCAGAGTACGACCGGGAAAGCGTCGAGTTGATTGAGCGCCGATTGCAGAAGCTCGGCGCGCTCGTCGTCCATGGAAGTACTCATGGGCGTGCTCGATTCCGCCGCAACGATCATGATCGCGCGCCAGTTCCGGGAAAGGCGTGCATCCAGTTCGCCGCGCGGGCGGACCGCGGAAGTGGAGTGCGCCAATCCCGCCAGCATATACTCCGCGCCGTATTGCAAGACGAAACGGTCGCCCAGTCCGATTTTCCCGGACTGGTCCATGCGCATGCTGCGGAAAGTCAGACCGCCGGGACCCAGCTTGGACTGGCGGATGACGAGGGCAGTCTGCGGACCTGTGCCCAGATTGCCGGACGGCAGCCACACCGTGGCAATCCCCGCGGCAGCGGTATGCTCGTAGCTCATCTGTCCGGCCAGCAGCAGCCTGCTGACGTTTCCAACCTTCTGATCGTAGGCAAAAGCCGTCCCCGGCGAGTCAGCAAGATTGGAGACGGACCCGGGGCGGCGTCCGCCGCTGGTGAGCTCCAACCGGCCCCGCGGGACGCGATGCCGGCCTTCTTCGATCAAGGTCGCGTCCTGGACGGCGCTGGTGTCATTACCTTCGCCCCACTGCAGTACCGGGCGCATCCCGGACGCGGTCCGCAGGACCCATTTCCAATCGTCGGGATCAGTTGGTTTGTCGGGCTGGCGGCGCAGACGGTCGAGCGAAGCAAAAACCGAATCGAGTTCAATCTTCACCAGGGTGGTCAGGTGCGCCGCCACGCGCACGTGGCGCTCGATGGTAGGAAGGAATCCCGCCAAAGTTACTCGCACCGTGTAGTATCCGGGCGTCAGCCGTTCGCCCGAAAAGACTCCATGAGGATCGGTGAGAAGCTGGATGGCCGGCGTAGCGCGCGTACTTTCCCCAACGAGCAGAACCGTGGCGCCCATCTGCGGGGTGCCGCCAACGTCGAAGACGATTCCAGAGAGCGCGCCGGTGGCCCGCGAAGTCGGCGGTGTGGCCATTGCCGATGCTGCTGCAAAAAGACACACCACGATTCCCGGGCCCAGGTTCCTTACGTCTCGGGGCAGGAATCGCAGCAACTTCACGATGTGCTACCTCCCGGGTGCAGTGTTCGCCGCGGCCTTGACTTCTACGACAGGTTTTACGGTGAACTCGGCTGTCTTGGAAATGGTCTGGTTATTGAGTTGGTCGGCCGCCGTGATCTCCAGCTTGTATTTGCCCGGCCCCAGGGGCGAGAGCGGAAGCTGCCGCTCGATAGTGATTTGATCGCTGGCCTGCTTCAATTGATCGGAATACTCGGTGATTCCCCAGACTTCGTGGTCGCCCCGGCTCACCTTGTACTGGATGGAGGCCTTGGGCCTGTGCGAAGTCTCATCCACCTTGAGATTATACAACTGCATGTAGATGCCGAGTTTCTCGTCCGTGGTGAATTCACCGTTCAGCTTCGGACGCACTTTCGTGGAGCCGAGCACAAACTGGCCCGTGCCGATTTGTTTGGCAGGAACCGGCTCAAGCTGGTCGGCAAGGATCAGCGAGCTGGCCGAAAGCTTTTCGTCTTCATAACGCGGCACCGGCAAAGCCGTGCTGACCACGCCGACATTGCCGCTCTGCACGTCCTTGATGACAATGTCCAGCCGGTAGCGGCCCGCGCGCAGCGGCACGGCCTTCTGATAAATGGAATGGAGCTTCAGCGAAGCCTCCAGAAGCGAATCAGGGAAGTCTCTTGTCACCACGTCCTCGAAGGTCTGCACCATGCGGCCGGTCAAGGTGGTGATGCGGCAGAAGATATTCAGCGTGGCGGTATGCACGCCTTCTTTGTTCTGGAAGGTGAGTTGGCGATTGGGAATCTGGATGGTGATGGGAACGAGCACGGTGTCACCGGCGACGCGCAAAAAATCGTAACGATAATCGAACTGCATCTGGTTCCGCACGATTCGCGAGGTGACGACCGCCTCCAGATCCTTGAACTTTACTTCCGGCGGCCGCTGCACCTTGGCATAGAGTTCCAGCCGGTTGAATTCGTTCATGGCCGCCGTCTCGCCAAAGCCCTTGCCGATCGTCATTCCATCGGTCCGCGAGAAGCGGTCTGTCTTGCTGGCCATGCCCATGGATTCCAGCATCGTCAGCCCGGCACCCGGGACATGCAGCAGCGCGTCTTTTTCGCCCGGGTCCATCGTCAAGTGGTACTCGCCGGAGCCGGTGGTGTCCACAAATTCCAGGTTGACGTCGTTGCCGATCCCCTCCAGATACCGATAGCGCCATTTCTCAAAGGGATAGGTCGAAGTCTCGCCGCCGCCTTCTTCCATCGGACGCGAATACGACCCGCCGGCCGGGTGGGTTTCGGTTTCGTCCGGGGGCCCCCACATGATGTAAATCCGGCCGCGATCCGTCTTCCATCCGGGGATGCCTGAGGCAAAGCGTTCGTTGGCGTAGGCGATACGCCGGTAATGCTCCTCTTTGAAAGAGTTATCCGCGAGATCCGGATTGGGATTGCGCCGTTGCCAAAAGGCCTCAATATATTGTTCCCGCTCTTCGTTGTTGGAAAGTTGCAGGAAGGCGGTGCGCTCTTCGGGTGTAATGATATAGACGACTTCCTCATCCAGCCATTTGCGGTAAGGAGTATCGAGTTCCTTGAGGGTCTGCTTGACCTTCCTCTTGCGTTCCTTCTCAGAAAGCTGCTCGGGTTTCTTGTCTTTACCGTCCGCGGCCCGAGCCAGTGGCGGGACCACCAGCCCCGCCGAAAGAAGCCCAGCAAAAAGAATACGTTCCAGGCGACTCATGAGAAACACCTCACCTCTGAGAAAGTCAAATTCTATCCCTTGTACGAGTAGCCGTCAATTAGAGTTTACCCCTGCCCCAGTCGGACCCCGCCCCTCTAAACCTCTCAGACTCCGCCATGCGTACAAGGGTTGCCTGGGCCGAAGTGGGCCGAAGGCGTCGGGCGGCCTACGGTCAGATGATGGCAAGATCGGAGTTATCAAAAACGGAGGGGACGGAACCTACTGCACGCGTTGAGCCGCAGCGTCTGAACCGATCAGGGATTCGAAAATGGCGAGGACATGCCGGCGGTACTCCACCACGCGCGCCAGCACGTCGCGCAGGCTGGGCTCGCGTTCCGCTTCGCGGTGCCATTTGACCAGCACAGCAGGAGGTACTTCGATGTCCCGGCGGAGTTCCTCAGCGGAATGCCCGCGGAGAAACAATCCGTAGAAAAACGCCGCCTCCCGCTGCGGGAAGTCATAGTCGTGCTGCGTCTCGTCCCGCGGGAGCGGTGCGGCCGGAACCGAAATCTGTGTTGTAGCCATAGAAAGAAAAAGGCAGTTTACTCGAAAAGTCCGCCGCGTCAAGTGGTACGAGGGTTCAGTGGCGCTCCGAAAGATACGGGGCCCGCCGGAGGCCCGGGGGCCGGCCTTCCTGCGCGATGCCCGGGATTGCGCCGTGGTGGCTCTAGGAAGCCAGAAACTTTGTGTTACAAAGTACTTGACACGCGGAAGCCTTGTGCTATCCTCGTCCCCGTTTCCGATGTCCTCTGCTGATCCGCTTCGCTCTAGCGCCCCCGGGCCCATCCGGCTCGAAGCTCGCGCCGAGGACAATCTCCGCTACATCCGCGAAGCCATGGAGCGCGCCGGAGAGTTTACCGCGGTCCCCGGCTGGGGCGGACTGGCCATGGGCTGCACCGCGCTGGCCGCCGCCGTTTTCGCGGCCCGGCAGCACACGCCCGGCGGCTGGCTTTTGGTGTGGCTTACCGAAGCGATCGTCGCCGTGGCCATCGCGGCCACCGCCGCCGCGCGCAAGGCGCGCCGCGCTCATCAACCCCTGTTTTCCGGCCCCGGTCGCAAGTTTGCCCTGAGCTTTCTGCCGCCCGTGTTTGTTGGTGCGTTGCTTACGGCTGTGCTGTTTCATGCCGGCCTGTACGCCGCGATGCCTGGGATGTGGCTTTTGCTCTACGGAACCGCCATCGTCACTGGCGGCGCCTTTTCGGTGCGTGTGGTGCCGGTGATGGGGTTCTGTCTGATGGTGCTGGGGGTGGTCGCGCTGGCCTCCCCGGAGCGTTGGGGCGACCTGTTCATGGCGGCGGGCTTCGGCGGTCTGCAGATTCTGTTCGGCGCGATCATCGCGCGGCGCTACGGCGGTTAGGAGGAATCGTGGGCAAGGCAGAAGCATTGGCGCACGAAAGACAGTCCAAGGCAAAGCCTCGCGAACCGGGATGGGGCGGCGCGCGCAGCGCAACAAACGAAGCCGTGCCGGCAGGCCTCGACCGGCTCATTCACGAGCGCATGCGGCTGGGAATCGTCAGCGCCCTTGCCGTGAATGACTCTCTCACCTTCAACGAGCTCAAAGCCCTGCTGAAAACCACGGACGGCAACCTGAGCGTTCACGCGCGGCGGCTGGAAGAGGCCGCTTACATCACCTGCACAAAATCATTTGCCGGACGCACGCCGCGCACCGAATACCGGCTGGCAGCGGCAGGCCGGCGGGCGCTCGAGCGGTATCTGAATCACATGGAAGCGCTGATCCGGGCCACCCGCGAGCGCTAAGCCGCGCTGGGGAAATTTTTTTGACATGTAGCTTTATAGTGCAAAGTAATTCACAAGATAGTTCTGCGGCGGAGAAACGGACCGAAACCATGCCCCTGCAATCGCGCATCACCCAACTGCTGGCCCCTCGCGAGGAAGTCTCCCGCGGACTTCACGTGGCCATTATCACCGACGGCAACGGCCGCTGGGGACTCGCGCGCGGCCTGCCCCGCACCGCCGGACATCGCGCCGGCGCAGAAACCGTGCGGCGCATCGTGGAGGCGGCGCCGCGCCTCGGCATTGGCACGCTCACTTTGTTCGCGCTCTCTTCGGCCAACTGGAAGCGTCCGCCCGCGGAAGTGAGCGGCATTCTGCGTCTGCTCCACGAGTATCTTCTTACCGAGACCACCCACTGCATCGCTCACGGCGTGCGCTTGAGCGTGATCGGCCGCCGCGACCGCCTCTCGGGCAACCTGCGCGAGGCCATCGAAGCCGCCGAAGACGCTACAGCGCGGGGCGCCACTTTGCATCTCCGTCTTGCCGTGGATTACTCCGCGCGGGAAGCCATCTTCCGGGCCGCCTGCCGCTTCTACAAAGTGACCGAGCTCTCGCTCGATTCTTTTGCCGACGTTCTCCGCGAGGTGAACCGCGACGCCGCGCCCGACGTGGACCTGTTGATCCGCACCGGAGGCGAGCAGCGGCTCTCGGATTTTCTCTTGTGGGAGGCGGCCTACGCCGAACTGATCTTCGTGGAGAAGAAGTGGCCGGATTTCGCGGCCGAGGATCTGGCCGCCGCCGTCAGCGAATTTCACCGGCGCGAGCGCAATTTCGGAGGCTTGCCCGGCGCCGCCGAGGCCAGTTAAGCACCGCGTCATCTCTGGTGCGAAGGCCTGCCCGGGGAGACAGCTTCATGGAAAGGGGGCTGAAGGCATGGAGTACATGCAGCATTTCGCGCAAATACAGGTTCTGTTTTTCCTGGCAACCCTGGGAGCGCTGGGTCTCGCGGGCCTCGTGGCTCTGTACGGCCTGGTGCAAAAGAAATCTCTAATGGTCACCTGGAGCGTGATTGCCGCCGCCGGAATTGCCGCCGCGTACACGGGCTTGCTGTTCGCGGATTCTTTGGTGAGCCCCGAATACGTGCTGGCGCGCGGCGAACACAAATACTTCTGCGAAGTGGATTGCCACATCGCCTATTCGGTGGAAGGCGTCTCGGCGGCCAAGACGCTCGGACCGGAACTCCGGCAGCGCAGCGCCGCCGGCCGGTTCGTGGTGGTCCGCGTGAAGACCTGGTTTGACGAGCGCACCATTTCTCCCCACCGCGGCGATGCGCCGCTCGCGCCGGGCCCGCGCCGCGTGGTTCTGGCGGAAGAGGGCGGCCGCGAACTCGCGCCTTCACCCGAAGGGCAGGCCGCGCTCGAGCAGATGCGCGGGCGGACCATCCCGCTCACAACCCCGCTGAGGCCGGGCGAGTCTTACGAAACCGACCTGGTGTTCGATGTTCCTGAAGGCGCGCGCAATTTGAAATTGCTCATCGCTGACCCGGGTGGTCTTGACAATGTCCTGATCGGCCACGAAAACAGCCCGCTGCACAAGAAGGCGTGGTTCCAACTCGGCGCCGGAATCTAGCGACTCCCATGGAAGCTACACGCCCACCACAATCGGAAGCTCTTGGCGAATCGCCCTCTGGCCTGTTTCGACGGTCCCTCGCGGATGCGGTCCGGTTTTGGGAGCCCCGCCGCCTTGTTTACAACATCGTCCTCACCGCGGTTGTGGTTGCCTGGCTTGTGGCGACTTGGCCGCATTTCCGCGCGGCACTAACCCTGTCTTCACTTGGAATCATGTCTGTGCTGGCATTACTGGCTAACGTTTGCTACTGCGCCGCTTATCTCGTGGACATTCCCATGCAGCGCTCATCTCTGGGTGACGTCTGGCGGCGTCGACGCTGGGCGCTATGGGTGTTGGGAACACTCTTTGCAATTGTCGTGGAACATTATTGGATCGGTGACGAAATCTATCCCTTCGTCCGATGACCCACGATGAAGCCCCACGGCGCCTGATGAGTTGGCAGGATTTTGCCAACTCCGCCTATTCGTACCGCAGCGCGACCATGGGATCCACGCGCATGGCGCGGCGCGCGGGAACGTATCCGGCAAAAGCCGCCACGGCAACGAGAGCAAACGTAACCGCCGCGAGCGTGGCAGGGTCATTGGCCGAGACGCCGAAGAGCATGTGACCGAGCAGGCGAGAAGCCGCTAGTGCGCAGGGTACTCCGACGGCCATGCCCGTGAACGTCAGGACTAGAGTTTCGCGCAGAACCATCTGCAGAATCGAGCCGCGGGAAGCGCCTAGCGCTACGCGGATACCGATTTCGTTCGTCCGACGAGACACCGAATAGGAAATCACCCCGAAAATCCCGGTAGCCGCGAGCACCAACGCCATCGCGGCAAACAAGCCCAGCAAGAACGTGCGAAATCTGGGCTGCGCGAGCGAAGTCTCGATGATATCCGGCATCGTCCCGACATCGGTCACGGGCAGGTCCTTATCGATTTTTCGTACTTCCTGGCGAATCGCGGCCGCCACGCTGGATGGGCTCAGCGTGCTCTTAACGACCAGATTCGCACCCCAGAAAGGCGCTTGCGCAAAGGGCACGTACATCATCGGCCCGGGATCCTGACCGAGCGCAACGTCCCGCACATCACCGACGATTCCGACGATTTCGCGCGGGGCTCCGCTATCGAAAGGAAAAACAACTGTAAGCTGCTTTCCCAGGGGATCTTGATTGGGAAAATAAAGCCGCGCCATCGTCTTGCTAATTACCGTGACGTGCGGCGAGGCCATGACATCGCGCTGCCCAAAGAAGCGTCCGGACAACAGTGGAATTCCCATCACACGAAAGTACTCCGGACTCACCGAAACATAGTTCGTCGCTCTGGATGCGCCCGCGGACAATGGAGGATTCCCCACAATCTGGAATGCCAGGTTGATCTCGCCGTCGGCTATCGGCCGGGGAACAACCACGGCTGAGTCTCGCAGACCAGGCTGAGCCTGGATACGTGCCAGAAATTCGTCAGAGAATGTGATCCACTGTTGCGGCGTCGAATACTGGAACTGTGGCAGCGAGATATCAGCCTTCACGATGTGCTGGACGTTGAATCCTGGGCTGACCGACATGAGCTTGGCAAAGCTGCGCAGGAGCAGGCCCGCTGCTACCAGCAGGACCATCGCCAGCGCAATCTCTCCGGCGGCCAGGAAACTGCGCGCGCGGCGGCGGTTGCGGCTTTCCCCGGAGCGCCCGCCGCCTTCGCGGAGGCTCGACTGTAAGTTGGAATTCGCCGCGAACAAGGCCGGGGCCAAGCCAAAGGCGCAGCTCGCGGCAAGCGAAAGGAGCAGCGCAAAACCTAAGACCAGATTGTCCACGCGAATAGCGTTCACTCGCGGCAAACTGGAAGGGAAAAACGAGCTGAGGCCCTGAACGCCCCAGTAGGCAAGAGCTATCCCGGTCACTCCGCCAAGCAGACCGAGGACCGCGGCCTCGCTCAGCAACTGGCGGACGATCCGAGCTCGCCCGGCGCCCAGGGCCGTTCGAACGGCAATTTCGCGCGCACGGGAAGTCGCACGCGTAAGGAGTAAATTGGCGATATTGGCGCAGGCAATCAATAGCACCAAGCCGACGGCTCCCAACAGCACAAGAAGGGGGGATTTCATATTTCCTATGATCATCTGCTGAAGCGGCGCCAAGCGGATTGTCCACCCCTCGTTCTCTGCCGGAAATTCCTTAGCGAACCTCGCCGCGATGCCATCCAGTTCCGCCTGAGCCTGCGTCGTGGAAACGCCCGGCTTCAGCCGTCCGGTGACCTGAAGCCAGTGCCCTCCTCTCCTGTCCATCCAGCTCCCGAACAGCGGGTCCTGTACGAGAGGGATCCAGAGTTGCTCATTTTCCGTGAGACGTGGAAAGCGAAACGCCGCAGGCATGATTCCAACGACCGTGAAAGAACGCTTGTCCAGGTTGATGGAGCTTCCGACCGTGTTTGGATCGGCTCCAAACGTCCCCCGCCACAGACTTTCGCTGAGGATGACGACGGGTGGAGCGCCGGGCTTGCCGTCTTCTGAAAAAAACACCCGCCCCGCGAGTGCCTGCTCGCCGAAAACCGAGAAGAGTTCGGGTGTTACGACGGAGGTGTTGACGACTGAGGGCTCGCCCCGGCCCGTCAACGTGAGTTGGTGTTGCTGAGTTCCCGCCATCTCGCTGAAAACGTGATTTTGCTCGCGCAACTCCTCAAAGTTCACATACGACCAGCCCGTTCCCGCGATCCCCGCTTGCGGTTGCGCTTCGAACACGTGGAACAGTTGTTCGGAATTCACGTAGGGCAGCGGCTTCAGGACCACGGCATAAACGACGCTGAAGATGGCGGTGTTCGCGCCGATGCCCAGCGCCAGCGTCAGAACAGCGACGGCAGTAAATCCCGGGTTCTTCCGCAACATGCGCAGCGCGTAGCGAATGTCCTGGAAAAAAGTCTCTACGAACGGCAGCCCGCGCAGTTCGCGGTTTGCCTCACGGAGTTGCGTCGTTCCTCCCAACTTCAGCCGCGCCGCCCGCCGCGCCTCTTCCGGCGCCATGCCCCGGCTGACGTTTTCCTCCGTGAGCCTTTGCAGATGGTCCTCGAGCTCCCGCTCGAATTCCGTGTCCACGCTCCGCATGGAAAGCCATCCGCGGATGCGCGACGCCAGCACGTTCATCCAGTCCGGCATTGCGTCACCTTCGCTCCGGTCATTGCGATTGCGCACCCCGATTTATTCGTACCGCAGTGCCACCATGGGATCCACGCGCATCGCGCGCCACGCAGGAATTGCCGTGGAACCAACGGCGATCAGGATGGTGAAAATAGCCGCGAATCCGTACGCGCCTGGATCGGCGGGACTCACAGCCACCAAGGCTGCCGATGCCGCGCGCGCCACCACAGCAGCAAGGAATGCTCCGACCACAAAGCCGGGCAGTACGTACTTCAGCCCCTGGCGGGCAACCATCCCCAGTACGTCGCCGCGCTGTGCTCCCAGGGTCATGCGGATGCCGATTTCATTGGTCCGCTGCGCCACCGAGTAGGCCATCACCCCGTAGAGTCCCACCGCCGCGAGCAGCAATCCGATTCCGGCAAGCACGCTCAGCAGATTCGCCGCAATTTTTTGTCCGAAGAGCGAGGCGGTGATGTATTCGCTGAGCGAAGTGGTATTGAAAACAGGCAGTGCTGGATCAAGAAAATGGGTCTCGCGCCGGATGGCCGCCATGGCTTGCTCCACTGAGCCCGACGTGCGCACGTAGAATGTCACGCCCATCTCGGGCCGGAAAATCTGGCGGACCGGGATGTAGAAATAGGGCGCAAGCCTCTCAGTAACCTGATGGACTTTGATGTCGCCTACCACTCCCACGATGGTGAACCACTTTCCCCAGCCGTACACTTTCTTGCCGATGACCGTCTGGTTCGGCAGGAAGCGCCTCACGAATTCGCTCGTGACAATCATCACCGGCTCGTGCTCACGGTCGTCTTGCAGGTCGAAATCACGCCCCTGCAGCATCGGAATCTTCATCACCGTGAAGAATCCGGACGCCACCAGGTTGCGGTAAATCTTCATGTTCTCGTCCGCGGGAGGCACGTAGCCTTCGATCTTCAAGTCTTCCCACGACCCTCCCTCGAATCCCAGCGGCACGCTGTCGGCATAACTCACGGCGGTCACCCCGGGCTCCCGCTCGAGCTGCTCGCGCAGCCTTCGGCAGAACGAATCGGTCTGCGCGCTGTCGTAGCCCACCGTCGAGAGGCTGAAGCGGCCCAGTGCAACTCCCTCGGCTGCAAAGCCCGGCCGAATGTTCCGCGCCGTGTTGAAGCTCTTCACAAAAAGCCCCGCGCCGACCAGCGCAACCACCGCCAGCGCTACTTCGGACAACACCAGCACTCCACGAAGCCGCTGCGAATGCGTCCCGGCAGCGGCGCTCCGCCCGCCTTCCTTGAGCATCTCGTTTATGTTTTGCCGCGCGGCGTGCATTGCCGGCGCCAGACCCGCAAGCAAGGCCACGCTGAATGCCAGCCCCGCCGTGAACGCCAGTACCCCTGCGTCGAGTGGTGTCCGTGCGAGAGTCGGCAGCGTGACGTCGGGCTGCAGCCAACGCAGCGCACCGACAAGCCAGCCCGTTACAAGCAGTCCCGCGAGAGCGCCCGCGGCTGCGAGCATGAATGTTTCGGTCAAAACCTGCCGCGCCAACCGCCCACGTGCGGCTCCCAAGGCGATCCGGATGCTGAACTCCTTGCGCCGCGTGGTCGCGCGAGCCAGCAGCAGGTTCGCCAGGTTTGCGCATACAATCAAGAGAACCACGCCACACACGCACATGCCTGCGCTGAGCGGTCCGCGCAGTGAACCCTGCACGCCGTAGTGCGCCTTCCATATCGGCAACAATGTCGCGCTCATTCCCAGGCTCGTGTCGGCATTGGCCTCGGACATCCGCTTGGTAAATGCCCGGACTTCCTCTCGGGCCTGCTCGATGCTCACCCCGGACGCAAGCCTTGCCAGTACGCGGAACATCCGCGTCTTGCGGTCCCGCAACATCCAATCGCCTGTCGCCGTTAATTGCCCGTACATGGTTGCCGGGACCCACATGTCGAACGAAAGTCCGGCCATGGACCCATGGAAATTCTCCGGCGCGACACCCACAATCGTGTACACGTGCTGGTTGACCCGCAGGGTTGTGCCCTCCACGGACGGATTGGAATGCAATCGGTTTTTCCAGAGTGCGTGACTGATCACTGCGACTGCATGCGCATTCTGCTTGTCATCCCGCTCCGCACCTTCGAAGAACCTGCCGACCTCCGGCCTGACCTTCAGCACGTCAAAAAAATTGCCGGAGACAGCTTCTCCCCACATATGCTCCGCGTCGCGGTCGGTGCCCACAGCAAGGCTCAGAGGCTGTGCCACGCTCACGGATTCCAGCAGCTTCAGATATCGGCGAAAATCCGTGAAGTCCAGGTACGACGTCGGCACCCACTCGCCCGAAGGCGCGAGGCTTTCCAGTTCGACGACCCGGGTCGGCTCGCCCGCCCCGGGCAGTGGATTGAGCAGCACTTCGCGCATCCAACTGAAAACGGTGGTATTCGCGCCAATGCCCAGCGCCAGCGTCAGCACGGCCACTGCGGCAAATCCGGGGTTCTTGCCCAGCATGCGCAGCGCAAAGCGGAAGTCCTGCCAGAGAGTCTCGAGAAACGGCAGCCCGCGGAGTTCTCGATGCGTCTCGCGGAGTTGCGCCATTCCTCCCAACCGCAGCCGCGCGGCGCGGCGGGCCTCCTCCGGCGCCATGCCCCGGCCGATGTTTTCTTCTGTGAGCCGGCGTAGGTGGTCTTCGAGTTCCTGCTCGAACTCTCGATCCACAGCGCCCATCGAAAACCACCCGCGGATGCGGGACGCCAGCACTCTCATCCATTCCAACATGACGTTATCTCCGGTCCGCAAGCTGCAGCACGCGCCCGATGACGCTGGAGATTCGTTCCCAGTTTTCTGCTTCGGCGGCAAGCTGCTTCCGGCCTTCTTTGGTGATCGAATAGAATTTCGCTTTGCGGTTGTTTTCGGACGCGCCCCACGCCCCGGAGATCCACCTTCTTTGCAGCAGGCGAACCAGCGATGCATAGATGGTTCCCTGGTTCAACTGCAGCGCTTCTTCGCTGATCTGCTCGATGCGGCGGGCAATGCCGTAGCCGTGCAGCGGTCCCATGGCCTCGAGGGTTTTGAGCACCATCAAGTCGAGCGTGCCCTGAAGAATCTCTGATTTGCCTTCAGCCATTCCGCGCCTCCTGTGGAATCACCACAGGAGTCTGGCATGCCTCCTGTGGCATGTCAACAGGAAAGTGCGCGCTTTGCCTTGCCTGATCCACTCCGCTTGCGGCAAGCTGCCCTCCCGGAATTACCCACCAAAGGTCCCGTCGCGGTAGTACCGCATTCCCATTAACCGTTAGAGGCCCCATGTCCGTATAATGGAATGACCTGCAATCGTCATTCGTGTCAGAATCGGGCAGTTCGAAGAGGCGCATTTATGAACACCCCCCTTCCGCTCTCGAGCGGGCGCATAGCCCTGCTCGCGGCCTTCGTGGCCAGTTTGTTGGCGCTGCCCTTGTCGGGGCAGAGGGCCACCGGGCCCGCCAGGGCCTTCCGATTCCACGATTGGTCCACGCGTCACGTGGTCTTTGCGCACGTCGGATCTTTCCCGGCGATCCAAGCCGCACAGAACGACCCGCGGGCGCTGTTCCGGTGGAGGGAAGTCCAGCAGGGGTGGATGCGCGACGTGGAGGAATTCCAGCACCATCGTGAGCGTGAGCCGCGCCGCCAGCCGGTCCAGCAAGGCATTCATCGTGACTGGAGCATCAGTCTCGGCACTTCGGGCACGGCGCCGGGGATGTATCCGGCCAAGTTCAGCTTTGACGTCAACGCCGCTCCAAGCTGCGCCAACGATTTCGTCGTGTTTCCGGTGAACGTGGCAGGGAGCGCGACCCAGCCGAATCTGGTGGCCTTCAATAACCTTTATAGCGGCACTGCCGGCGGAAACGGCATCTGCAACCGCACGCCCTCGGGCACCGACAACGGAACCTCGGCGACGGTGTTCTGGTCCTACAACGTCCACGCCGTCGGAGGAGCCGTGACCATCTCTCCGGTGCTTTCGTTCGACAGCACCGGCAGCAAGGTAGCTTTCATCGAGTCGGCTGCGGGCGCCGCGCATTTCCACGTGCTGGCCTGGAAGAGCGGCGACGGCAAGGACGCCGCCAACGCGCAGAACGTGCTGAAGCCGGTTACCATCAGCTCGTTCTCCGCGACCGCGCCGGCCGTTGGAAGCGGGGCAGCCACGGATCTGACGCTGGGGACCGCCAGCGACACGCTTTCCTCTCCCTTTATAGACTATGCCAATGACAAGGCTTACGTCGGCAATGACCAGGGCACGGTGTTCCGCGTTAAGGACGTGTTTTGCACGAGCAATCCGGCTTGCGCGGGCGGGAGCCCTCCGGCGCCAAGTTTGGATGCGACTTGGGGAACGGGAGGAGCGGTCACGGTTGGTCCCGGTTCCTGCGCGGGCACGGCAGCTTCGAGGCTGACCGGCCCGGTTCTCGACTCGGTTACTTCCAATGTGTTCGTCGGATGCGCCGACGGCAGAGTTTACGGATTTAATTCCAGCGGAGCGGCTCTGGCCACTTCCTTTCTCACCGTGGGAAACGGCTCCGCGTCGGGCGGGGTTGTCGATCCGCCCATCGTGGACGGCGTGAACGGATTCATCTATGCGGTCAGCGGATCGAACGGCGCCAATGCCGTCCTCGTCCAAGCCAAGACGGATTTAACCTCGCCGCGAACCGCTACGCTTGGCGCTGCGGGCGTGCACAACATTCACGCTCCCACTTTCAATGACGCCTATTTCTCCAGCGCGACTTCGACCAATTGGCTTATCTACGCAGGCGCATACGATGCCGGCGGCGCCAACCTGGAGCTTTATGCGTCGTCGTTCACCGCGGCGCGTCTGTTGAATACGGGTGCGCCCGTGCATGGCGCGGTCATCGGCAATCCTCCGGACGAGTTTGCTCCCCTCACGGAGTTCAAGAACGGCGCGACGGACTGGCTGTTCCTGAGCGTGTTCGCCAATCCCGGTCCGAACATGGGCTCGATGAACATCAACGCCTGGCCCGGCGCTACTTTCCAACAGACCGTTACCGAAGGCACGGGAACCAGCGGCATGACCGTGGACAACGTCAGCGCGAGCATTCAGGCCTCCAGCATTTACTTCAGCACCGCGACAGGAAACGCCGCTGTCAAGCTGACGCAAAACGGGCTGCGCTAAGCGGGATCGGCTCCACGCGGATCTTCAAGGCCAGCTGAGAATTCGCAGCATCCTCGGCGCAAAATTTACGATAATTTTTTCTTTGTGAAGCGGCGCGCATAAGCGGTGGGGGGATTGTGGGCGATGGCGGCTGAGGCCTTGCGGTAAAACTCCTGCGCCTTTTCTTTATCGCCCAGCTTCTCGTAGGTCTCCGCGATGTAGCACTGGATAAACGGATCGTTCTGGTTGGCCTTCAAGAATTCTTCCAACGCAGTCTTGTAATCTCCGCGGTAGAAGGCGACGTAACCCACCAGGTAGGGAAAAAACTGCGCCTGCTGCGGATTGGCGCCTTTGTCGAGCGCAGCTTTCGCTGCGGCGACGTGCTTCTGCGCTTCGGCGTCATTTCCACGGCGCGCCGCGATGCGCGCCTGCGCGTGTTCCCAGCGGAACTCCCAAAGGTCTTTGCGATCGGGCTTGATGTCCGGTTCGCGCAGTCCGGCGTCGTGGCCGGTCTCGTACCACTTGGCGGCAGCGTCCAAGTCTCCTGAATCCATGCACACGCGCGCAATCTCGTCGGCAATTTCGCCCTGCTGGAAGAAATCCTTCACGGACACGTAGTAGTCGAACACGTGCTGCTCGGCTTCCGCCGTTTTCTTGCAGTCGCCTTCGAACGCGTAGGACATCGCCAGGGCGCGGTGCGCGGCGGCTTTGCCCTGAGGACTTGAGGCGGTTTCGGCGGCCTTGGCGAAATACTCGCGAGCCTCGCCGCCGCGTCCCAGCAGATCGAGGACGTTGCCTGCGGCGATATTCGCGGAAAGCAAGTTCTGCGCGGACTGAGAAGCCTGGCCCGCGAGAACCTGGCGGTAGAGCGCCAGAGCGTCTTCGAGTTTGCCCTGGCGCAGCAACGCTTGACCTTGCCGGATGAATTCGGGCTGGTCCTGATTGGGCGCGCCGCCGGGAGCTTGCGCGGAAACCGCGGCGGCGGAAAGCAGAACCGCCGCGAGTGTGCCGAAAAGCGTTCGTACGTTGCGCATGGCCGAGATTATCTCACAAGATTTCTCTTCGATGTGGCGAGTTGATCATGGGCAGAAATCAGCTTTCCATTTGCATCTGCAGGAATTCTCCCGGAAGACGGTCGATCTTAGAAGCGAGCCCGGACGAGGACACAGAAGCAGCGGGCGATTGTGCGCGAGTGCTGTGACTCCGTTCGCGGGCGTGTTTGTGAACTTTGTCGATGGCACTCGCGTCCACAGACATCTTTTCCATTTGAATGCCGAGCGTGCGCTCCAATTGAAACAGCTCGGTCCGCTGATCTCTGCCATAGAGAGTGGAAGCGACACCGCGCCGGCCGGCGCGTGCGGTGCGGCCCACGCGGTGGATGAAGTTCTCGGCAACCTCCGGCAGATCGTAGTTGATGACGTGCGTGATGTCCTGCACGTGAATACCGCGGGAAGCGAGGTCGGTGGCCACGAGCACGCGCGAGCGTCCCTGCTGAAATCCGGCCAGCGCGGCGTTGCGCTGCGACTGCGAGCGGCCTCCATGAATAATGGCCGCTGCGAAACCTTCGCGGTGCAAGCTTCTGACGATGCGCTCGGTTCCGCGCTTGGTGCGCGCGAATACCAGGCAGCGCCCGGTTTCCTTGGCGAGCAATTGTTGCAGCATGTCCTGCTTGCGCTCGGCGGAAACCTCGAAGGCCTGGAACCGGACGTTTTCGCAAGGCTTCAGCACGGAGCCAAAAGCGAGCCGCACGGGATTTTTCATCGAGTCCTTCACGAGCTGCGCGACGGATGTTTCGAGCGTGGCCGAGAAGCACATGGTCTGGCGCACTTTGGGCAATGCCGCGGTGATGCGGCGGATCGCGGGAAGGAATCCCATGTCCAGCATGCGGTCCGCTTCATCGAGGACGAGCGTTCGCAAGCCGCGGAAATCGATCAGCCGGCGGCCGAGGAAATCCTCGAGCCTTCCGGGAGTGGCGACGACGAGCTGCGCGCCATTGCGTATCGAGCTGAGCTGGGCGTGCTCGCCCAGTCCGCCGACGACGAGGGCTGCGGGCGAAAGCTTCCTGCCGCGCAAGGCGTTGTACTGTTCCGCAACCTGCATGGCGAGTTCGCGCGTGGGCACAAGCACCAGCGCGGCGATGCCCGGCGTATTGCGCGCGAGCAACTGCTCGATAATGGGGATCAGGAACGCCAGGGTCTTGCCGGTTCCGGTCTGCGCGGTGGCGAGGACATCTTTGCCTGCCAGCGCTTCGGGAATGGCGGCGGCCTGCACGGGAGTCGGCACCGTGAAGCGCGCCGCGGCGAGCCGGTCTTTGGTGTAAGCGGAAACCGGCATCGCGGAGAACTGTTTTACTTCTACTTCTACTTCTACTGCTACTTCTTCTACTTCTGAATACTTCTGCATTTTCTGTTTGTCTTTTCTCTGGCGGGTTCGCTGCGGCGTGCGCTTTAATTTCGGCGCGCGCATTCGCAAACGAGCCTCGCCAATCTAGTTTTTAATTACGCTGGAAGACTTACGGAGGAAACTGAAGGCGGGTATTCTCGGATCACTTTCGGAACCAGAGGGACCGCGCAACCCAACCGAGGTATCAAGCGCAAACGAAGTATAGCACATCCGGGAGCTGATGGGACGAGATTTATGGATTATTTTCATGGAGTTTCCTTTTGGTCCCGACAGGAGCCGGGACTCGCAAACAACGCTCGTGACCAGGCATAGGAGACCCCTCCCGAGAACGGTCGGGGCAAGCCGGGCGCCCAGTGGAAGGGGGGTATCCCCCCTCCCCCCTATGTTTTTTGTAAGAGTATGATTCTACAGGCACTTTAAGTCCTTTGTTTTTGTAAGAGCGGATTCTAAAGGAGTTACAGGCGCATTTTTCGTAAGAGCGGATTCTAAAGGACTTATAGGCGAGAATTACACTGGACTTTAATTTACTGTTTGTGTAATTCATGGATGAATTCGTGATGCGTGACTCGTGTCCTGTGATGCGCGGGAGGTCGGGGGCAGGAAGTTGGACGGAGAGGCCCCGCGAGCGACCGCACGGGTAGCTTGGGGTCGTTCGAAGGCGGCTGGCGAGCATCTTGTGTTTCCTTTTGCCCTTCTCGACTACTTCGGCGTTTCCCGAGTGGCCCTACTGCGAGGCACTCCCTAGCAGATCCGTGGCGACAAAACTACAAACAGTCTATCACAATTAGTTTAGTAATGATAGGCAAGGCTGATTTTTGGGGGTGATTTTGGCCCTCACAAGAAAAAACAAAGGCCCCACCCTTTCTGGGGAAAGCGCAGAAAGGAATGGGGCACCCACCAGACGCCGCGTCAGCGCAAAGGGTGCGCCACCCGTCTCAGAACCGCGAAAGGATGGAGCACCCGGCGAGCGGATTGTTGGGGTAGAATGGTGGTTATGAGTGAAGAAACGAGCGAGTTGCTGAGGAAGGCGCTCACGCTTCCCGTTGCGGAACGCGCCGAATTGGCAGGTTCGCTGATCGAGAGCTTGGACGGCGCGAAAGACAAATCGGTGGCAGCGGCCTGGGAAGAAGAAATCGCGCGGCGCATGAAGGAGCTGGATTCCGGCAAAGCGGAACCGGTTTCCCTCGCTGAGGCGCGGCGGCGGCTGTCCTCTACGATCGAATGACCCTCAGGAAAGTGGTCCTGCACCCGGCTGCGGTTGAGGAAGCCGAGGCTGCTGCGCGTTGGTATCGCGAGCGAAGCCCGCGCGCCACCGGAAGATTCATCGATGAAATCAACCAGGTGATTGACAGGATCCTCGCAGCACCTCAGCGCTGGCCGCAAGGCCCGCGCGGCACTCGAAAGGTCAAGCTTCCCTGCTTTCCTTTCCTTATCATCTACCGGGAGAGGGGAGATACCATCCAAATTCTCGCCGTGGCGCATGGCCACCGCCGACCTGGCTATTGGAAAGACAGACGCTAAAGGAATCCTCAAACGCGACGGCGGCGAATGAACCAAGCCACGGCGGAGCCCAAGACCAGCAGTACGCCAATCGCGGTGACGATTCCGGCGACCGCCACCCAATCAAAGACCCGCATATCGCCATTGCTGAAAGGCCTGACGTTCATTCCCACAAAACCGATGAGGATCAGGCCAAACCCGGCGAGCAGGAGAGCGCGAGGGGCATTCCGCGGTGGAGGTTGTTTTGCCGGCATGGTCTTCACGCGCCCTCCTGGGATCGCCGAGCTACTCTGGAATGGCATGCTAAACCCGCACCCTTGGAAAACCAAAGGGTGCGGCACCCGGCGTTACGTGAGTGGCGCCTAGCCCTGAAGCGGGTTAACTTTGCCGGTCTACCCCATCGGCGGTACACTCGCGCAATGCGACCCCTTCGGTATTCCATCAACGTCACATTGGACGGGTGCTGCGATCATCGTGCAATGTTCGCGGACGAAGACTTGCATCGTCACGCGGCCGAGAACCTCGACCAGGCCGATGCCCTCCTCTTGGGCCGGGTGACTTACGAAATGATGGAGGCAGCGTGGCGTCCGCCCGCGCCGACGGGAGCGAGGCCTGAGTGGATGGAACCCTTCGCCCGGACGATCGACGCGGCGAAGAAGTACGTCGTGTCGAGCACCCTGGACCGCGTCGATTGGAACGCGGAGCTCGTACGCGGGGATCTAGGGAAGGCCGTTCAGCAGCTCAAGCGGGAGTCGGGTAAGGGACTGTTCACGGGAGGCGTGAAGCTCCCGCAGGCGTTGGCGGAGCTGGGATTGATCGATGAGTACGAGTTCGTGGTGCAGCCCAGGCTAGCGGGCCACGGGCCGACGTTGTTCGCGGGGCTATCGAAGCATGTCGACTTGAGGCTCGTGAGCCGGCTGGAGTTCGGCTCGGGGGCGGTGGCGATGCGGTATGAGCCGAGAAGGTAGCCATTGGGCTTGTTACCGATTAAGAACGCTCGTCGCCTTACGCTCGGGATGACCCAGATGCATGCAACCTTTCGTTTGCATGCTAGTTAAAGCTCCGCTAAGGCGCGATGGACAAGATGTACGGCAATGGCTCCTTCTCCGACAGCGGAAGCCACGCGTTTCACATTCCCGGCGCGAACATCGCCCACCGCAAACACGCCGGGAAGGCTGGTTTCCAGCATCTGTGGAGGACGGGCCAGTGCCCACAGAGGGGCTCCCGTGGCGGCATCCAAATCACGCCCCGTCAGGATGAACCCCTTGTCATCGAGGGCAACACAACCGCGCAGCCACTCGGTCCGTGGCGATGCTCCCGCCATCACGAATATGTGGCGAATGGCGTGGACCGAAGTTTTTCCGTTCGACTTATCGCGCCAAGTAACGCGCTCCAGATGCGCGTTACCTTCGAGCGCGACGACTTCCGTTTTGAAATGCAATTCGATGCCTGGATTCTCTTCGATTCGCCGGACCAGATAGCGCGACATGGTGTCCGACAACGCACCCGAGCGCACCAGCATGTGCACCTTGCGCGCTGTTTGCGAGAGGAAAACCGCGGCTTGTCCGGCGGAGTTTCCCCCGCCCACGACGATAATTTCTTCCTGTTCGCATAGCTGCGACTCCATATAGGTCGCGCCGTAGTAGATTCCTTGTCCCTCAAACTGCTCCAGGTTGGCGATGCGCGGCTTGTTGTATTGCGCCCCGGTGGCAATCACCACGGCGCGCGACGCGAGCTTATTGCCGTTGTCAAGCACGACCTTGTACGGACGCCGCGCGCAATCCAA
This sequence comes from Candidatus Acidiferrales bacterium, assembly GCA_035631855.1. Classification (GTDB taxonomy): domain Bacteria; phylum Acidobacteriota; class Terriglobia; order Acidiferrales; family UBA7541; genus DASQHY01. The sequence continues at coordinate 21,895 of DASQHY010000103.1, read as the reverse complement.
TCGCGCCACGCTGTGCGCCACCATCATCTTCGCTCCGAATTTCTCCGTCTGGGCGATGGCCCGCGCCGCCAGCTCTTGACCGGGAATTCCGGTCGGAAAGCCCAGGTAATTCTCGATCTTGGAGCTTGAGCCGGCCTGCCCTCCCGGCGTAGCCGTCTCAATCACCAGCACATCCAACCCTTCCGAAGCTGCGTAAACGGCCGCTGCCAGGCCTGAGGGTCCCGCGCCCACAATAATCAAATCGCGGACCTGCGACTCGTCAATCGCGGCGTTGAGTCCGAGGCAATCGGCCAGCTGCGGAATCGAGGGATTCCGCAACACGCCGCGAACGTTGCAAATGACCACGGGAATCTCGTCCAACTTCACCTCAAAACGGTCGAGAAGCTCCTGTGACGTCTTGTCCGCGTCGAGATCCACGTAAGTAAAGGGATGTTCGTTGCGGGTCAGAAATTCGCGCAGGCGCAGGGTGTGAGCCGAATGGCGCGAACCCATCAAGATTACATTGCCCTGGCCGCGACTGATCAGCTCCAACCGCCGCAGGATAAAGGCTCTCATGAAGATTTCGCTCAGCTCAGCATCCTTCGCGACGAGCGACCGCAGGCCATCCCCGCCAAGTTCCAGAAACTCGCCCGGCTGGGTCACGCGACCGCGCACCAAGCAGCGCCGCCCGGAGATCATCGTCATCTCGCCGGTGAACTCGCCGGGGCCATGTGTTGCGATGGGGCGCTCGCCCGCCAGATCCGGCTGCACGATCTCCATCCTTCCGGAGAGCAGGACGAAAAACGGCACGTTGCTATCACCAGGTTCAAACAGGATCTCGCCGGCCACAACGCTTCGCAGCTTGCTGCCTGAGCGAACGCGATTGATTTGCGCCGCGGTCAGCACTGGAAAGGCTTGCGTACGAGCATCGAGTGCACTGGGTATTGGCCGAGAAGACATTTTCCCTCCAGCTTCTAAAAGGGTTGGGAGTATTAGAGCACGCCTCTAGCCCTTTAGATTCAAGAATGGAGCTACTGCCCGCACCTTGAGAACCAAAGGGTGCGGCACCCGCAATTCGAGGTCAAGAGGAGGACACAGGCTGAAGCCTGTGCTACGGGCACTTCGACCAGGTGGCGGCTACTTGCGCAGGTATTTTTTCACGTCCATGGTGAATTCGGCGCCGTAGATGTTGCCGGCGGCGTCCGCGGCGACGCCTTCCGAGGCGCTGGACTCCCCGGCGGGCGGGTAAGGCCCCTGGTCGGGCACGAAGTATTTCACCGAGCCGTCTTTCGCGCTGCCGATGCGAATGCCCCGCCGGACGCCGGGGTTGAATCCATAGCCGGGCTCGCCGTCGCGGGATTCCGAATCGGCCACGTAGAGCACGTCGTTCTTATCGATGAAAATGCCGCTGGGCCGGCCGAACTGTTTCCATTCGGCGAGGAAGCGGCCGTCCTGATCGAAGATCTGGATGCGGTTGTTCTGGCGGTCGCCGACGAACAGGCGTCCGCGAGAATCGAAGGTCAGGGTATGCGGGCAATCGAATTCTCCGATTGCAGCGCCCTTCTTGCCCCAGGTCCTGAGGAACTTGCCGGTCTTGTCGAATTTCATGATGCGCGCGTTGGCGTCGGGGGCGCGGCCGTGGCCGTCGGCGACGAAGATGTCACCGTTGGGAGCGACGGCGACTTCGGTGGGCTGATCGAAGGTATCGAGGCCCGGCCCGGCGACGCCGGCCTTGCCGAGCGTCAGCAGGAGTTTGCCATCCTGATTGAATTTGAAAACCTGCTGGCCCCGGCCGTCCTTGATACCGTTGTCGGCGACCCAGAGGTTTCCGTCACGATCGACGGTAATTTTATGCGGACTGACGAACAGTCCGTGGCCAAAGCTCTTGAGGAACTTGCCGGAGGGATCGAATTCAAGGATGGGATCGAGCGGCGAATCGGCGCAGTTGGTGCCGCGCGAGCCGGAAACGCCGCAGCGGTCGATGGCCCAGATGTTGCCGTCCGCGGCGATGGCAATCCCGGCGGTGGAGCCCCACTTTCTCCCGCCGGGCAGTTGGCCCCAGCTCGCTCCGGGAAGATATGGATTGGGGAGATCGTCGCGAGCGGCGCTGGACGGGGCTGAGGACTGCGCGAGAAGGAATGCTCCGCTTGCCGCGATGACCGCAATCGCGGTCATCAGGGACGTGAAGCGATTCGGCGACGAATTCGCGCGAGATTTGCACATTGCCGCCCCCCTGTTCTTGTAAAACGCCAATTCAATGTTTGAATCCTATTCCCCCAGAGCTGTACGTCAAGAGGTGACACTCCACGAGGCCGTCGCGAGCCAGCGGCTGAGCCGGGTCTGACGTTTTGGGTCTGCCGGGCGTCTCTATGTCAGGAGAACGGCATGGGAATCCTGGGCATGGCGCTACCGTGGCAGATTACAATGGCGCGGCCCGCTTGCCCCAATTCCCGTGGAGCGGGACAAGAGAAGCGTCCGGAGAGGCACTTGTTCGGCACCCACGACCCGGCCAGCTCTGCTGCAGGTTCGGCGGAAGCGGTCCGCCTGGCGGAGACGCGCGCGGCGGACTCGGCGCTGGCGGCGGGATGCCGCAGCGGGCGGCTGGGCGCCTACGAGGAGCTCTACCAGGCGCACGGAGTGCGGCTGAAGAGCCTGGCGATGAATCTGCTGGGCAACCGGCACGACGCCGAAGACGCGGTGCAGGAAACGTTTTTGAAGGTGCACCGCAGCATTGGAAGCTTCAAGGGACAGTCGTCGTTTGCCACCTGGGTGTACCGCATCCTGGTGAACACGTGTTACGACGCGCGGCGGAAAAAGGCTCGGCGGCAGGAAATGCCGACGGAGGATGCGGAGAACGCGAAGTTTCCGGAGGCACCCGCGCCGGCGGCGAATCCGCCGCTGCGCATGGCCATCGAGCGCTCGCTCGCGCGGCTTTCCGCGCAGCAGCGCGAGGTGTTTTTGCTGGCCGAAGTGGAAGGCTTCAAGCATTCGGAGATTGGCGGGATTCTCGGCATCTCCGAAGCTGCCTCAAAAAATGCGCTGTTTCAGGCGAAGAAACATCTTCGCCAGATGCTGACCGAGCCGGGAGGCGCGGCTTCGTCAGCGAACCGGTGAATGAAATGAACGCGAACTGCAAAGATTTGGATCGCATCCTGGAAAACGCCGAGCCCGCGGAACTCGCGGCGCTCGAGCGGCACGCGCGAAGCTGCGAGGCTTGCGCGCGCGAGTTGGCGGCGTGGAACGAGCTCTCGGCTGCTGCGCGGACCCTGCGGCAGACCTGGGAGAGTCCGGCGCTATGGCCACGCATCGAGCAGGCGCTTGCCGCAGAAATGACCGGGAAGCCGGAACGCGCACCGCGCTGGAATTTCGCGGCGTTGTGGCAAGAGTTGGCGCTGCATTGGCAGGCGGCTGCCGCGGCACTGGTGCTGGCCGTTCTGACGGTTTCGGGAGCGTGGATGCTGCTGCATCGCTCGGGGCGATCGCTGCCGCCGGACAACAGCCTGCTCACAAAATCCGCCGTTGAGGACGTGGAGCGCGCCGAAGCCGCGTACATCAAGGCGATTGACAATCTGGCGGCGCAGGCCAAACCCAAGCTGGAAAATCCTGCGACGCCGCTGCTGGCAAGCTACTGGGAAAAATTGCTGGTGCTGGATGCGGCGATCGCCGATCTGCGCGCCACCGTGGAGGGCAACCGCGCGAATGCGCATCTGCGCAGCGAATTGCGCTCGCTTTATGAAGACAAGCAGAAGACGCTCGAAGCGGTGATGAAGGAGGAGTGAAGTGCGTCCAGCCCAAAGCATAAAGGCGACTGCAGCGGCAGAGCGAGGAGAGCGCGTCCGTATAGTGAGGTGTTTCGCGCTGGCGGCACTCGCCGCGGCGGCGTCGTTGATGGGAGCCACGCTGCCGAACGCGGCTCACGCTGCCGCGCGCCTGGCACAGGAAGAGGTCAGTCGGGAATTCAATCAGACGGTGACGCTGGGAGCGGGCCAGGGCGTGCGGCTCGACCACCGCTTTGGCGAGGTCAACGTGCACACCCAGGCCGGGCGCGACGTGAAGATTTACGCGAGCCTGCGGGTTTCGTCGTCCTCACGGAGCGATGCCGAAGATTTTTTGAAACAGATCAAGATCGAGGTGGAGCAAAACTCGTCCGGGGTCGCCATCCGCACCATCTATCCGGAGAAAACCACAAGTTGGTGGAACTTCGGGCGGCGCAACTTTTCCTACTCGGTGAACTACGACATCTCCATGCCTGCGGACGCGCCGCTCCATCTGAAGAATGATTTTGGCAACGTCAGCGTGATCGGGGTCAAGGCGGCGTCGGAGATCGGCACCGGCCACGGGTCGCTGACGGTGCGGGACTTGGCCGGGGCGCAACAGCTCTCCAACCAGTTCGGCAGCATCGAGGTCCACACTGTCTCAGGCGACGTCTCCATCACGAACAACAACGGCTGGGTCCACGCCGACGGCATCACCGGGGGTCTCGATGTGCGCAATCGGTTCGGCGAAGTCCTTGCCAGCAACATCGGGCAGCGCGCCACCATCCGGAACGGCAACGGCAACGTGGAACTGACCGACAGCGGTGGGCCCGCTTCCATTACGAATTCGTTTGCACATGTGATTGCTCGCAACATCCGGGGAGACCTCAGCGTGCACAACCAGAACGGCCAGGTGCAGGTGTCCACGGTGCAGGGTGCGGCGGATCTGGCCACGTCGTTTGGCTCGATGGAGGTCACCGACGTGAAAAAGAAAGTGACCTGCACGGGCACGAACAGCCGCGTCAGCGGGAGCAAGCTGGGAGAATCGGCGACCGTGCGCACTACTTTCGGGGCAGTGGAGCTCCAGGACATCGGCGGCGCGGTGGACGCCGAGAGTTCGAATGGGCGGCTGATGGTCCACGACATCCGAGGGCCGGCGCAGCTCCGCACCAGCTTCGGCTCGGCCGAAGTGAGCAATATCAGCGGAGACCTCACGCTGGTGACCACGAACGGCTCGGTAACGGTCCGGCACGTTACCGGCGCTGCGGATGTGCGCGGCTCATTCGGTTCGATTGATCTGAGCGGGATTCACAAAGGAGCGCACGTGGTGACGGGCAACGGCGGAGTTGCGCTCGCCGATATCGAAGGCGACGCTTACGCCAAGACCAGCTTTGGGCGCGTGACGGCGGCGCGCATCGGCGGCTCGCTCACCATTGAAAACAACAACGGCAGCGTGGAGGCGCGCACGGTGAAAACCGATTTGAGCGTGCGCACGTCGTTTGCAGGCGTCTCGGTGGAAGGCATCGGCGGAAAGATCGACGTGGACAATCAGAATGGCGCCATCGAAATTGTGAGCGTTCCGCCGTCCGGCTGCAAGAATATCGCGGCGAAGACTTCCTTCGCGCCCATCCAGGTGCGTATTCCTTCGGGGGTGGGATACACCGTGACGGCACGCACCTCGTTCGGCCACGTGAGCACAGAACTCCCCATCAGCGCGACAGGCACGGTCGGCGGCGACTCCATCTCGGGACAGATTGGCGGCGGCAGCTGTGAACTGCGTCTTTCCAACTCCAACGGCAATATCGAAATCTTGAAAGCACGATAGGGTGTGCGTCCGCCGCTAGGTGATCCGTTCGCGGGCCATGTCGAAGGCTCTGCGGAGTACACGTGTGGCGGTCTCGGTGAGTTTGTAGGGAGCGAGTTCGGATTCTCGCGCCCAGGCGACGTCGGTGACGTCACCTCCAGCCTGCGCTTCACCGCCAATGCGGTCGCAGAGATAGTCGGCAATCACAAAGTGGTAGCGCGGCCTGGAGTTTGGCAGGTTGCCGGGCAAGGTTTCCCCGGGCAGGCCGACCGGGGAGATGCGTTCGAAAACCTCGATGAGCGGGCCGACGCGCACCTCCAGCCCAGTTTCCTCCAGGAGTTCGCGAGCCACGCCTTCCACCAAGGTCTCGCCCAACTCGAGGGTTCCGCCCGGGATGGACCATTGCCCTTTGAGCGGCTCGTTGCCGCGGCGGATGAGGAGGGTGCGGCCGTCTTCAATCACCACACCGCCCACTCCCACCACCGGGCGCTCGGGAAATTCTCGTTTGGAAGTCATCGCTCAAATCGTGAATAATGTTTCATCCAGAGCACCAGCCACTGCGTTTACCTGGATTTCAGGCACGGCGGTATATAATACGCCCAGCCGGCAAGGGTTCGCGTCTTTTTGCCGATGGCAGAACGCGGGTGAATTCCACGAAGGAGGAAAGGCCGTGGTACGGTGCCCGGAGTGTGGCGCAGAAATTGACGTCGACGAAGACGAAGTGGAAGAAGGCGAAATCCTGAGCTGTTCGGAATGCGAAGCCGAGCTCGAGGTGACGCAGGTCCACCCCGTTCATCTGATTCTGATCTCCGACGACGACGAGGAAGAAGAAAGCGAAGACGCCGACGAGGATCTCGAGGAAGCGGACAAAGAAGAAGAGGAAGACGAAGAAGAAGAGGTCGGATGAGCGCCCTGCTTCCTCTCACCGGGCATCGGTTAGGCTGCCATCGCCATCGAACCGTGGTGAGGATGTCTTCAGGGCCGACATGGATTCTCGCCCTTGCTGGGATAGCCGTTGGTGCGCGAGCTGACCCGGCGCGCAGCCTTCCGCGGCCTGACCCGCCGGCGCTGGGCTGTCATGGTATCGTTGCACGATCCCAGGAGCCACAGCCAATAGCCCCGCCGGCCGCGCAGACGCAGACTCCGCCGGACGAAAAAAAGCCTCCCAAAAAGAGTCGCCATTCTCACCAGTATGATTTTCTCTTAATCGGCACGGTATTTACCGAGAAGGGTTTTTCGCTGGAAGGAGCGGAGTTGCATGTCCGCCGGATGAGCGAAGTAAAATTCCGCTGGCAGGCCCGGTCGGACCGGCGCGGCGAATTCGCCATTCGAGTGCCCCAGGGCGCGGATTACCAAATTGTCGTTCAAGCGAAAGGGTTTGAGGTGCAGAAGAGGACCGTGGACGCGAATTCGGGCGACCGCGAAGACCTGACCTTTCGCCTGATGGCACAGCCCAAAGGAAAACCCAAATGAACGGCAACCGCAGATTCGGCTGCCTCATGCTGCTGGCAGCGCTGATTGTTTGTTCAAGCGTTTCCGCCCAAGACAAGAAACACGAGACGCGCTTGCGCGCGGTTCATGGGACGGTTGTGGATAAGTCGGAGAATCCGCTCAGCGACGGAATCGTTTTCCTGAAGAACCTGCGCACCAAAGGCGTCACCACGCACATTTCCGACCTGGACGGCAACTACCGCTTCAGCGGGCTCGATCCCAACACGGATTACGAGATCCACGCGGAAAAAGAAGGCATGACTTCCATTACCAAAACCATTTCCAGCTTTGATTCCCGCAAAAACATCGTCATGAACCTGAAGTTGGACCGCAAACGCCCCGAAAAATAATTCCTCTAGCGCTGCGCATCCGATGCCGGAGCAAGAACGCGAAGCGCTGCCGGGAGCACTTCAATTTCAACAGGAGCATCGCCGAGGATTTCGCCGTCACCGTGAAACACGGCGGGGCGCGCGGCCTGTAAGCGCACCCGGCGCGCGGTGAAGCGCCGGATCTCCGGCCTGCGCAAATCGCCGGTGCGGAGAATGCGCGGAATCAAATCCAGCACCTGCGGCACGGAGAGCGCTCCGACAAGAACGAGATTCAGCAGGCCGTCGTCCACACGCGCATCCGGGGCGATGCGCACGCCCGCGCCATACGAGGGAGTGTTTGCAACAGCGGCAAAGAGAACGCGCGAACGGACATGTTGCGAACCGCCATCGAGGTCGGCTTGCACTTCGAGCGGCTCAAACGACGCCAACGCCCACAGCGCGGAAACGACATAGCGCACTGCGCCGGGCAGCGCGCGAAAACGTCGCGAGGCAAGGCGTCCTGTTTCCGCATCCAGCCCCAGGCCGCCTCCTCCCACATAGCAGCGTGTGCGCCCGTCCGAGGTCCGCGCGCGCAACACGTCCACCGCGCGCGGCGTCCCGTGAAGCAGCGCATGCGCCGCAGCCACCGGGTCACCGGGAATACCCAGCGCCGCCGCGAAGTCGTTTCCACCTCCCGAGGGCAGCAACCCGAGAGTGGCATCCGAACCCAGCGCCGCATTGGCGACGCATTGAAATGTGCCGTCGCCTCCGAGCGTCACTACCAGGCGGCCTCCGTGCGCGATGGCCTCGCGCGCAGTGTGTTCCAACTCGCCAGGTCCGCGCGGCTCAACGAAATCGGCGGAAAAATTCTGCGTCTTGAAATACGCAGCCACCCGCGACACGGCCGATTTTGCGCGGCCCGCTCCGGCCAAAGGATTCACCAGGACAATGGCAGAGTGTGGCGTAATGTCGTGCAAGCTTCTCAGGGGCGAGCCTCGAAGGCGCGCCATGCTGTACCCATCCCTTGCACGGTGTCAACGGGCTGCCAAGGAGCGACCTCGGAAGAGGAAAGTGTTCGGAAGGCACGACTACCAGGCGACGACAAGGAATGGTGCCGGCGGGGGGAATCGAACCCACGGCCTAGGGATTATGAGACCCTCGCTCTGCCACTGAGCTACGCCGGCACGACGTGTGACCATGGTACGGAGTGGCTCGCAAGAGTGTCAAGCAACTCCATGGAAGAGGGGCACAGCCCGTTGTTGACACAGGCAGAATTGGACTTCAAACTGCGAGTTGACGGATAGTGCAAAGGTTCCTGCGAACTAGTACTTCGGTACTGTTGACCGTGGGTGCCGCAAAACCCTACCCTCATGGCTGCAAGACTGGAGTTGGCTGGCCCACCGAGCAGGGACTGTACCGTTCGGCAGGCCAACGGCAGGGGGTGTGTACCGTTTAGACACAGGCCCATAAGATTTTGCACTTGACGGCGCGAAAGCTGCGATAGTGGCCCCGAGGTAGTTTCCTAATCTCGGAGGCCCTATGAACAAGTGGCTAAAAGTAGTCGCTCTTGTTATGCTTACGCTCGTAAGTGCGGTGGGCTTGCGCAGTGCTCTTGGCAGCAATCACGGCTCCTCAGTGATGGTGGCCAAGGACGGTGGACTTCCAGTACCACCGACGCCCTGGTAGAAGCTAGGGGTCTTCTAAGTCGCACGAAATAGGCCACTAGCCGGACCAGGGCGCAGAAACGAGGATCGTGCCCGGTCCGTTTCAATACTTCGTTCTGGTAATCTGCTCCTTCCTGGAAGCAAGCGTTGTGGTGTGCGCGTTTGCAAGACATTCCTTCCGGCGGTTTGTACCTCTTAGTCTTTACATGAGTTTTCGCCTGCTCAGAGGCGTTATCGGCGTGGGGGTTCTCACCCACTACGGATTTGCCTCTAAAGAATACACGTATTATTACTATTATGGAGACGCCCTGCTCACGATCTGCCTCTATTTCGTTGTGCTGCACTTGTTCTCCCACGTTTTTGATGAGATGAGGGCCGAGCGCTATCTGCGGTTTGGCGCCTCTTTGTTGTTGGTGGGGACAGCTATTTTTTCGTATCTGGCGGTCCATCAGGCCAGCAATAGGTTGATCACGCGATTTGTGATCGAAATGTCGCAAAACCTCTATTTTATCGGGCTGGTTCTCACCTACGTACTTTGGGGCGCAATGTTAAAGCTGCGCGAGAGCCGCACGCAACTTGTTCAGCTCGTATTGTCGCTCGGTGTTCACTTCAGCGCATTCGCGGCGAGCTACGCTCTTCGCAACCTCAATCCCGATTGGCATGTGGCCCTCCAGTACCTGGCTCAAGCGAGCGGCATTTGGCTTCCGGCCGCCTGGACCTATACGCTCCTTCGAACTCCTGCCGACGCGCGACTGGTGCCGGCGCGTCTTGCGGTGATGCACCGATGATTGCCGGGCTCATCCTCGCCGCGTCGTTAATTGCCCTGCTGCAATTTTTCGTCTTCTACTGCCGCTCGCTCATCGCGGCTACCAGCACGCAGGTGCTTTCGGTGCAGACGCGCGACGTCGCCGGCATCGAGGACGCCCGCGTGGCAGGCGGGGACTTCGGCCGCCTTCTCGAGCTCGTTCAACTCTGCCCCGAGCGCCGCGAAGACCGTCTTCCGATTCGTTTCGTCCGGGCCTACTACAGGCTCCTGAATCTGCTGAGCTTGACGTTTGCCAAGATGTTTCCGGATGTCGGCGCCTGGGCCGAGCGCGAGCGCGGTGGCTGCGCCTATTTTGCCGCTGTGACCCTGGACCGCCGCATCGCCTTCAGCCGGAACCTGATGGCGCAGCAGATGTCCGACCAACTCTGAGCAGTTTCCCCACGGGGTCTTCTCTTTTTCATCTCCGGTTATTCAATACGCCACATCGGCGCGGACGCCCTCGCGCAGACCGCGGAGCGTGATAGACTGCCCGAGTCCCCCCGAGTGCATCGGGCGTGGAACCGTCCGCAGCGCAAAACGGACCGGTGATCAAAACTTGCACGCAGTGTGGCGCGATCCAGCAGGCACGGACGAACACGTGCTGCTTTTGTGATGCGCCGTTACATCCCGCACAAGAAATATCCTGCCCGCCCCCGCAACGCGGGGCGCCAACCCAGGGGAACCTGGCGCTCGATCCCCTCTGGAAGCGCGAGGTTGCCCGCCGCATGGAGGCCTACCGCGCGCGGCGAAGGCAATTGCCTTCAGCCACAGCTCAAGGCGCGCTTGCGTTCGAAACGCTCGAGCAAGAGGCCGCCGAAATGCAGGAGCCCGCATCTCCGCGGCGAACCGCGGTGCAACCCCATCCGAGCGAGCAGGATATCGGCTGCGGAGAGAACGACCCTACCGACGCCGCTGAGGAATTCGCTTTCGCAATCGGCATCGGCCGGAAGCCCTCCTCTTCCGGGGAGGCTGCCGGCGAGGCCGGTTCACAACGAGTCGAGATTGATCTCACGCAGCCGGTTGCGGACGCTTCGGAAGCAGCGAACCTTCCCGATCACACCTCGCAGCCTGCGCTGCCCAGACATGCAGACTCGCCGTATTTTCCCGTGGCCGCTCTCGCCGAACGCTGCCTTGCCGGCGCGTTCGACGCGGTGTTCCTGCTGTTTTCCTATGGCGGATTCCTGACGCTGTTTGGCTCGCTCGGCGGCCACTTCAGCTTCAGCAAGTTCAGCGTGGCGGTCTACGGCGTCTCGCTGGGCCTGTTTTACGTACAGTACTTCGCGCTGTTCACCATCTTCGGCGGCGCAACACCCGGGATGATGCTGCGTCATCTGCAGGTGGTCAGCTTCGATGGTGATGCGCCCGGTGCGCGTCAACTCCTGCAGCGGAGCTTGGGCTACCTGGTATCCGGCGGCACGTTTCTTCTCGGATTCCTGTGGTCCTTCTGGGATGAAGACGGCCTGACCTGGCAGGACCGGATTTCGCGCACGCATCTTACCCAGCTCGACGCAGTGTTTGCGGCGGATCCTGCCGGCGAGCCCGGCGAAGCGCACAGCACCGCGCATAAATAATCTGCACACGCGAACGCATCTGCGCAGGAGGTGGCTCTGCTATTTGGAGGGAATCCGCGGCGAGCGGCCCGCAAATACCGCGAAAGGCCGAGCAGCGGCATGCCGATTGGCGCAGCGCAGGGTTGCGCCGCACGTAATGGCCTCGCGCGTAGCGGCCAGCGGCGCATCTTTGGCGAACACGGCGCGATTCTCTTCGCGCTTGACGCCCAGTTGCTTCCACAACGCGGCCAAATCCACGTCGCCGGGCTTGTCTTTCATTTTGCGGTAGAGCGACGTCAGGACAGACACTCCGGTCGCGTGATCGCCCACGCTTAAGGTTTTATCCAAATCCCAATCCTGGCGAATATCTCCTCCGGCGCCGAGAATTCCGCGCAAGGCATCTTCCAGCCCTTTGTGATTCTTTGTCCGGCGATGAATCTCGACGTCGGCAAGCAGGCAGAACAACGCGCCGCCCCAATACGTCCTTCCCCAGGTGTGGGTGTTGTCCAGCCCTTCGTCTCCCGCCTCCGGCAGGCCCTGGGGAATGTCCCGGATCAAGTCCGCCCACATCTCGGACGCATCCAGATGTCCCGCGCGTACTCGGGCGATGGGCTCGACGTACGTGGCAATTCCTTCCTCGATACAGTTATGTTTCTGTGCCACCGAAGGAAATGTCAGATGGACCATTTCGTGGGTCAGCATCCAGTCCGTTTGTAGCTCCGGCAAAGTGGTTTCATTCCCCGCGCGAATGGTGATGGTTCCGCCGTCTTTCCCGTTGGTCCGCCCGCCCCGGATGCCTCGTCCCTCGAAAGCTCTTATGTAGATCGAAACATGGGGAAGAGGATAGCGGCCATAGTACGCGGCGACAGATTCCGCGGCGGCGCGAACCCACCACACCAGGTCGTCGCGGGAAGCCTCCGCCGGTCTGCCATCGACGGCCACGTCAATTCGGGAATCGCCAATCAGGACGGTGTAGAGCATTTCGTCAGGCAAGGCTCTGCGCACGGGAAAGACAACAGCAGACATTATCCAACAAACGGTGAACGCCGAAACTCGCATGAACCGGAAAGACGCCTTCATCCACCAAGAGCGCATGGGGAACCCGTTCCTTTCCCTTCGACGCTCTCAGCAGACAAATCGTTGCGGGCTCTTATGGCTCCCGCGTAAAGCGTTCCAGCAGCGTATCCACGGAGGCTTTTCCGGGGCCGAAGGCAAGCACCAGCAGCGCAGCGAACAGAAAGGTGTAGGGGTCGGCGTTATAAAATTTGCCGGGGTCGGAAAAGAACGAGAACAGCGCCTCCCGGTCCGCGAGGATATAGGCCATGGCCATATCAATGGTAATCACCAGCGCCACCGGGCGGGAGAGAAGGCCGATGGCCAGCAAGATGCCGCCGAGAAATTCCACAGTGGCAATGAACACCGCGGTAGGTCCCGGGACCGGCAGAGCCAAGCTCGAAAAGAACGCGGTGACTTTTTCCAGATTGTGCAGCTTGCCCCATCCGTTTTGCGCAAGCTGCCAGCCCCAGTACAGCCGCACGACGAGAAGCAGCGGCGATTGCAGAACGGATACGGTCTTCCCGAACAGAGTGTGGAGCTTCCGAATCCAAAGCCAGGCGCTTTGCATGTGTGTGTCGAATCGTCCGCGCGCGAGCCTCAGGGCTTCTGCGGAATAGTGTCGTGCCGGCAGAACCACCCCAGGGTCGCCCAAGTGCGGAACCATGCCTCGACGCGGGCGGGCCGCTCGGCAACAGGAATCTTGCTGCGGCGGAACCCGGATTCGATCGCTTGGTGGAGCGTCTTACCCTTGCGAATCGCGTTCAACAATCCGAATTCCTCGCGTTCGAGTCTGCGGAAGTACACCGAATCATCCACCCGATGCACGGCGAGAAATACTTCCGAAGGCTTCAGCCGCGCCACCGCCTGCACACGCTTGCGCTTGCGGCGCTCGCTGAAGGCGTTGCTGGCGAAGTAGCTGTTCTCCTCATGCTTGACTTCGAGGAGCAAATCGTCCACCGGATAACGCAGGGCCAACACGCGCACGTAGGGTTGTAGCCTCAGGTGAAGATCAAGCCCGCCACCCTTGGCGACATCTTCGGGGAGAAGAGGAGGCTCGGCTTGCTCGTCGAAAGCCTCGATGTCGGCCCACTCTACGCGGACCATGTCCAGCGCCAAAGCCAGCCTGGACCCGGCCCAGCGCGAATGTTTTCGCAGCCAGCCTTCGAGGCGCGACCCGAGGTCGCGCAGCGTAAACGACCTCGAGGGGCAGTCGGTAAGATAAGCTTTGGCCATCTTCTCGAAGCCGCGGTCGCCCAGCACGGCACGCAATCCGGGAAAATCTTCGTTGAGGCAGGAAAGCACGCGGAACCAATATTGCCGATTGTAGATTTCCAGGCGTTCGAACGAAGTTAGCCGGTCATTGGGCTTGATGAACTGGCCGGCAAAGGCGCGCATCGGACGGCCGTTCGGTGCGACCCGGCGCATGCGCTCCGAGGGCGTGAGCGGCGCCATCACCGCGCGGGCCATGCGCCGCTGCAGGCTCAGCAGACTCATCCGGCGGCCGCCAGCGTGGCGCTCGCCAGGAAGCGGTTGGCCTTGAGCGCCTCGTCGTGAACTTCCCTAAACGAGGGGATGCGGTCGTCCCATTCCAGCAGCGTTGCCGTGTGGCCGACGCGCTCGATCGCGCGCGCATAAAGGCGCCACACCGGATCAATCACCGGATGATCGTGCGTGTCCAGAATATATTTCTGATACTTGGAATGGCCGGCGATGTGAATCTGCGCGACGCGTTCTGAGGGAACGGCGTTCACGTAGGCCAACGGATCGAAATTGTGATTACGCGACGACACATAGATATTGTTCACGTCCAGGAGGATCCCGCAGTCGGCGCGTTCCACCACCTCGCGCAAAAACTCCCACTCCGTCATTTCCGAGACGTGGAATTCGGCATAGCTGCTGACGTTTTCCACCACCACGGGCACTTCCAGGAAGTCGCGCACCTCGCGGATTTTCTGCGCCGTCGTTTTTGCCGCCTCGAAGGTGTACGGCATGGGCAGCAGGTCGTGCGTGTAACGCCCATCCACGCTTCCCCAGCAAAGGTGGTCGGAAAGCCACGGGGTCTTGGTGCGCTTCACGAGCTCTTTCAATCGGCGGAGATGCTCCCGGTTCAGACGCTCCGCCGAGCCGAAATACATGGAAACTCCATGCTGCACCACGCGGTACTGCTCGAGGATCTGATCGAGGATGTGCAGAGGGCGCCCACCGCCAATCATGAAGTTCTCGGAAATGATCTCGAACCAGTCCACCACCGGCTTGCGGGTCAAAATGTGCTGATAGTGCGGGGCGCGCAGGCCGATGCCGACCCCGTATTCCGTGAATCCGTTAAAGCAATTCGCTGGCATAAACGCACCGAGAAAGTCCGAGTTAACTCGGAGGGTGGAGGACCAGAGGCTCGCTGCCGCTGGCCCTCCTACAACCGCAAACCTGCTTAGTCGTGCTTCTTGCTGCCGTCGGTTGCGCAGCCGCCCTTGCCTTTGCAAGAGTTTTTGCCTTTGCAACCGTTGTCGCTGCTCTTGCAACCGCCCTTGCCTTTGCAGGAGTTTTTGCCCGCACAGGCATGCTTGTCGGCTTTGTCCTTGTCTTTGTCCGCCTTCTGATCCTTGTCCTTATCTTGCGCTCTCAGCGAAGATCTCAGCCCAGGCAGAAGGTTCGAAGCTCGGACGGTCGCGCCGGTTCCGGCAAGCAGGCCCGCCAGCGCGGCACTGGCCATCAACAACTTGTTCGACTTTGTCATGTCTTACCATTGCCTCCCGTTTGTTTGAGTTTGTACTACAACCCCTCGTTCAGGCAATACGTTGCTGCCAGGCAAATGGATGACCGAACAACGTGAGTTGCGTGTGGACCGGGTGCGGACCTCCTGAAGTGAGGGACCCAGAGGGGAGGATAGACCAACCCCACACCCCATACAACACTTTCCTTTCCTGCGAAGCGTACCTGGAGCGAAGAGGAAACTGGGCCCAAGCCTGTGCGGGCAGACACAAGGAGACACACTTCCACTCTTTCTGAAGTAAGGGAGAAAAGAGGGCCAGGCCTGCTTTGTTCTGGCCCTCCCAGGGTGACGCGCGGTTACTTCTTTTCGCCTTTGCCTGCGCAGCTTCCCTTGGTGTTGCAGCCGCCCTTGCCCTTGCAAGAGTTCTTGCCCTTGCAGCCATTGTCGCTGCTCTTGCAACCCCCCTTGCCCTTGCAGGAGTTCTGGCCCTTGCAAGAGTGCTTCTCTTTCTTGGTCTTGCTCGCTTTCTTGCCGGAGTCGCTCTTCGCGGTCTTATCTTTATCCCCGCCGGTGTTTTGCGCCATGGCGTAAGTGCCGGAAAGCATTCCCGCCAGCGCCGCGCCGGCAATCAACATCTTCTTGGACTTTGTCATGTGACCATTTCCCTCCAGTTTATCGAGAATCTGAACCGCAACTGCCCTTCGGGCAGTGCGGTCCGTCCAATTCTTCGTGTGTGCAGTGCTACTTGGTGGAACAACCCCGGGCCTTTCTACTGCCCCCGAAAGGCCCCAGGGCCGAGGGGGAGAATAATCCAAGTCACCCACCCTATACAAACAATTTATTCACAGGATCCTTGGAGGAGAAAAAGCGTGCATTCGCAGAGGCACGCCTTGCAGACCGCTCCTCCAGCAGCCGGAAATGCCAACGCACCTCCCGTTTGGACGCTTAAGTGATTTGCAAGGAATCGCAATCAGTGATAGCACCGTGCGAACTCGGCTCGAGAAGTTGATCGGCAGATTTGCGCAATTCCAGGAATAATATACGCTTTCTGGAACATTGGCGGGTTAGGGCCCACCGAAGGGCCATCCTAAGTGCCGTATTCTGAATCCCAAGTGGAGTCGCTCAAGTTCAATGGCTCTTGGCAACGTAGTTGCTCCGCGTCACTCAGCCCAATGGGGCTGTTTTGGGGAAGTTTGCTCGGGTTGCCCCCTCAGCACGTACATTCCGACAACTTAACGAATGGGAGAAGAACGAGACATGAAGAAACTCATACTCTTAGTTCTAGTGGTCCTAGCCTTCAGCGTTGCCACTGTCGCTCACGACGATGACGTAACCGTCCTCACCGCCAGCCTCCGCGGCGCCCACGAAGTGCCGGCCATCAACAGCGATGGCACCGCGTCATTTCGCGCCGTCATCCACGAAGACGGATCCATCACTTTCACGGAAATCTTCAAGAACCTCACCACCAATATCATTTTCTCGCACATCCATTTCGGTGAAGTCCACGTCGCAGGCGGTGTCATGATCTTTCTGTGCGGTGGGGACGCCCAACCGGCTTGCCCGGCAGCCACTTCGGGTACTATCACGGGCACCATCACTGCTGCGAATGTCGTCGGACCTACCGGCCAGGGCATTAACGCCGGTGACCTCGCCAGCGCTCTGCGTGCCATACGCCAGGGAGCGGGCTATGTGAATATCCACACCACCAAGTTCCCCGGGGGCGAAATTCGCGGCCAAGTGGTTGTCCACCGCGGCGATGACGACCGCGACGACGATCACTAAGACGTTCATTTAGTTCGATTCATCTCGACCAGAGAAAAGCCCCGCTTCGGCGGGGCTTTTCTATTGAAGGTTCGCATTCGTCAGGCCCCCGCCGGTTTCCTTGGCCCACCGATCAATGCTATAGAATGGCTGGCGGCAAAGAAGCCGGAGATTGACTTCGGAGTTAAAGCACAAATGAAACGTCTGATTCTTACGAGCCTTTTTGCATTCTCGCTTGCCACCCTGGGCTATTCCCAGGGCGCGGCACCGCCCGCGCCAGAATACTCCATTGAAGCGATCCGCTACGCCACGCTCCCGCAATTCCCCGTTTCCGCTCTCGTGATGGGCGCCCCCAAGGACGAGAAGCTGGACATCGCCATGGTCATCTGGCTGGTACGCGGTGGCGGGCACACCATTCTGGTGGATAGCGGCTTTCACCGCGAAAAATGGTTCAAGCTTTTCCCCATGAAGGATTACATGCGGCCGGATGAAGCGGTCGCCCAAGGCGGCGTAAAGCCCGAAGACCTCACCGACATTATCATCACCCACGGCCACTGGGACCACATGGGCGGAATCGACCTGTTTCCTCGCGCCAACATCTGGCTCCAGCGTCAGGAATTTCAGTATTACGTGGATGAGTCCTTCCAATCCGGCGGCGGGCGGCTCGGGGTGGACTCCGAGGACCTTGCCGAGCTTGTGCGCATCGCCCCGACGGGACGCGTGCATCTGGTGGACGGCGACGACGTCGAAATCCTTCCCGGCATCCGCGTCTACACCGGCGCGCGCCACACCTACGCCTCGCAGTACGTGCGCGTCGCGGGGACTCCCCCATTTGTTCTGGCATCCGACAATTGCTATCTCTACCGCAATCTGGATTCGCACGCCGCCGGCGGCACATTTTCCGGGACCGACCGCCCAGCCAACATCAAGGCCCAGGAGCGCATGGTGCAACTCGCCGGCGCCAAGGAACGCGTCGTGCCCGGCCATGACGCCCTCCAGTTCGAGCGCTTCCCCAGCAGCGGGCGCATTGCCAAGATCAAATAGCGTTGTGCGTTCTTTTGAGGTTCGCGGGACAACAAAGGTACAATAGAACATAGAACCGGCGAAACATGGCCTCGCCATTTAACATCCTCTCGAATTCGTTGATGCCTCCGGTGCCTCCGGTCGAAGGACATCCGCGGCCGCCCTGGCTGCGCGTGAAATTCTTCGGCGGGCCGAATTATCAGGACCTCAAACGCATCATGCACACGCTTAATCTGCACACGGTTTGCGAGAGCGCGCGCTGCCCCAACATGGGCGAATGCTGGGATCATCGCACGGCGACGTTCATGATCCTGGGCAATGTATGCACCCGCGCTTGTGGATTCTGCGCCGTGCCTTCGGGCAAACCCGTTGGCCCGCCCGAGGAAGACGAGCCGCTGCGCGTCGCCGAAGCGGTCGAAAAGATGGGCCTGCGCTACGCCGTGGTCACTTCCGTGAATCGCGACGATCAGCCCGATGGCGGCGCCCGGATTTTCGCGCGCACCATCAAAGAAATTCGCCGCCGCGTGCCAGATTGCAAAATCGAAGTGCTCATTCCAGATTTTCGCGGCGAATGGTCCGCGCTGGAAACCGTGGTCGCTGCGCGCCCCGATGTTCTCAACCACAACACCGAAACCGTGCCGCGCCTCTATCGCCGGGTGCGCAAGGGTGCCGTGTACGAACGGTCTCTCGAACTCCTGCGCCGGGCCAAAGCTTTGGCTCCCCGGACGCCGACAAAGACAGGAATGATGCTGGGTCTCGGTGAAGAAAAGCGCGAAGTGCTCAATGCGATGCAGGATTTGGTCGCGCAAGGCACCGACATCCTCACGCTCGGCCAGTATCTCCAGCCCACTCGCGAGCATTTGCCTGTGGTCCGCTTCGTGCATCCCGGTGAATTCGCGGAATACAAAATCCTCGGTGAAGCCATGGGCTTCAAGCATGTCGAGTCCGGTCCGCTGGTCCGCTCCTCCTACCACGCCTTCGAACAGGAAGAAGCCGCTCGAGTCTGAAATGCGCGCGCAACATCTGGTCACGCCGCGCGAAGCCGCCCAAATCCTCGGCGTCAGCTATCCCACGCTCAAGCAATGGATCTATAAGCGGAAACTCCGCACCGTGAAAACCGCGGGCGGACATCACCGCATCCCCGAGTCCGAGCTGGACAAGTTTCTGCACACCGCGCAGCAGCGCGGCCCGGTCGAAGAACGCCGCACCGG
Organism: Candidatus Acidiferrales bacterium; assembly: GCA_035631855.1. Lineage (GTDB taxonomy): Bacteria > Acidobacteriota > Terriglobia > Acidiferrales > UBA7541 > DASQHY01. The sequence goes on along the minus strand of DASQHY010000103.1, from coordinate 2,778 downwards.
CTTCCGCAGAATAAGCGGGCGCAACCAGCTCGTGGGCCGCGTCATCGATGTCAAGATCAGCGGCCTGATGGCCCAGGTGACGCTCTCCATCGGCGGCCAGCACATCACCTCCATCATCACCGCCGACGCCGTCCGCGAATTGCGCCTCAAAAAAGGCGATACCGCCGCGGCGCTCATCAAGTCCACCGAAGTCATGATTCTCCGCGTGTAGCTCCCGTCCGGAACCCGGAGTCGGCGGGCGCGCCGGAAAGGCTGTTCGGGACAACGTCTAAACGTGCTAAATAGTATTGACATCTCGAATAGAATTGACTAATGTCGTCGGCTCCGACCGCTCCAAAAAGGGGCGGGATGCGGAGGGAAGTCTTGTGAACCGGAGACTCAGGGGAATGAGGAAGCGACACCTGGTTCTGCTGGTTTTCACGATGCTCGGTTTCGCCGCGGCTGCAAACGCCCAAGGTGATCCGAAGCCTCCCGATCCGGACTCCAGCGATTGGGGAAGCTGGTTCCGCCGCGTGGACAAGACCCAGAAGGAGCAGCCCCACTGGATCACGCCCCTGGCCACCACGACGCCGCGGCTCGAAGAGGAATATCGCTACGACATCCTCTGGCAGCCGCGTGCCGACGGCACAACGACGATGAATTACGGCGGAGGCAAGGGTCTAGAATTGATTCCGTTCGAAAAAGTGGAAGTGATTCTCAATCAGCCAGCCTATGTGGCGCACAACAATCCGCGAGTGCCGGACGGGTATGGAGATTTTGCTGCGCTCGTGAAGTATCGCCTCCTTTCCTCGAATGAAGAGCAGGGCAGCTACATTCTCACCGCCTTCCTCGGCGTGAGTGCGACCACCGGCACAAACGGGAACGGCGCATTGCGCCCCATCCTCACGCCGACAATTGCTTACGGAAAAGGCATTCACAACTTTGATGTGCAAGGAACATTCGGCATCGCGTTTCCTTCTTCGGATACGGCGGTCATCGGCAGGACCTATGCCTGGAACAACGCATTTCAGTACCGGCTCTATCGCAAGCTCTGGCCCGAAGTGGAGATCAATTCCTCGTTTTTCCAAGAGGGTAAGAACGATGGAAAGAAACAGGTCTTCGTCACGCCGGGTTTGGTGATCGGACGGCTTCATCTTTGGAAAAGGGTCGGGTTCACCGTGGGGGGCGGGATGCAAATCGCCACAACTCATTTCCATACCAGCAATCACAACGGTATCCTTTCGGTGCGCTTTCCCTTTTAGCGGGCGGTGGAGAGGTTCTTCGCGCCACTCACGCACATGACCAGAATGCTGGAAACACTTCGCGACCGCGTTCGTTTCGACCGCAACGAATTCTCCGGCGCCTTCGGCGACATCGGCACCGACTTCCCGCTGATCGTCGGGATGATCCTGGTGTGCGGCCTCGACGCCACCAGCGTCCTTGTTCTCTACGGCGCATTGCAGGTTTTCACCGGGCTTTCCTACGGCATGCCCATGCCCGTACAGCCGCTCAAGGCCATGGCCGTCATCGTCATCACTCAAAAGTTGAGCGCGAATCTTTTGTTCGGCGGTGGACTTGCGATCGGCATCGTCATGCTGCTTCTGACGGTGACCGGGGCCATAGACTGGATAGCGAACGCCGTGCCCAAGAGCGTCGTCCGGGGAATTCAATTCGGCTTGGGTTTGCAACTTGCGGCGCTGGCTTTGAAGGACTATGTTCCGGCGGACGGGAAAACCGGCTTTGTGATTGCCAGTGTCGCATTTCTGATTGGCATTCTGTTGCTCGGCAACCGGAAGTTTCCCCCGGCGCTGCTGATTGTCTTTCTAGGCGTGGCCTACGCCCTGTTCACCAAGGTAAGCGCAACCAGCCTCGCCCACAGCTTCGGCTTTCGGCTCCCCCAGTTTCACCATCCCACCTTGGCGGACATTGCCACCGGCTTTGTCGTCCTGGCGCTCCCGCAGTTGCCGCTTTCGCTTGGAAATTCCATTCTAGCCACCCGCCAGATTGCCGAAGATCTTTTCCCGAAACGCCATGTGACCGTGCGGAAGATCAGCCTCACCTATTCCTTCATGAACCTTGTGAATCCCTTTTTCGGCGGCGTGCCGACGTGCCACGGCTCCGGCGGCATTGCCGGACATTACACCTTCGGTGCGCGCACGGGCGGCTCTGTAGTTATTGCCGGAACGCTTTACGCGATTCTCGGTCTTTTCTTCGGGGCGGGTTTCGGCCTGGTTGTAAACTTATTCCCTCGTCCGGTTCTGGGAGTCATTTTGTTGTTTGAGGCGGTGGCGCTGATCAAGTTGGTGCGCGACATGGGCGCGTCAGCCGCGGATTTCACAATTGTCTTGCTGGTGGGATTGATTGCCTTCGGCATCCCTTACGGCTACGTGATTGGCCTGCTGATCGGCACCGCTCTGGCTTGCTGGCTCCGGCGCAAGCCCGCCGGCTTTGCCGCGTGAGTTGAGGATGGCCGGAAGGGGCGGGACAACGAGAAGGATTCAAGCGACGCAATTAAGAGTGCTGCATGCGATGGTGAAACCCCGTCAGCTTGATTTCCGAAAGCCAAACACCGTGAGGACGACTCCAAGGGAAATGGCCAGCACCCCGGCTCCGACCGGTATCTGAACGCTTTCCCTCTTTTCTACCACCGTCTGGATCGGCCCGACGCGGAGAACTTCCTGATGCGTGTTATAGGAAAACTCCGGGTGAACCAGCACGACGATTCCCAGGATGATGAGAAGAATTCCGGCGGCGGCGAGGATTCTGTTGACCACGTTCCTCCGAGTCTAGCACGCCAAG
>DASQHY010000102.1:0-30532 GCA_035631855.1 Candidatus Acidiferrales bacterium | reverse complement strand
GCGCAGCAGCCCAGCAGAGCAATTAAACAAAGAATTCTTCGAGCAAAAACACACGAGAAATGCAGGCGCATGGATTCTCTCCTTTGCCAGGTTTCTGCGGCGACGCGAGGCCGTGGCCATGCTAGGCGGATGAAGCCCGCGGGTCAATACTAGTACGTACAGAATTGGAAGCATTGCGCGGACAGATAACTTTTCGCGGAGGCAACACAAAGCTATTGACGCCGCCACTTTTCCGTGTACATTACATCAGCCTCCTTATCCCAAAGGAGCCCTCAGGAGAAGAATTGATGAAAATTTCCCAGCGATTTTCAGTTTTTGTTGTTGCCATGCTGTTTGTGGCATGTTTTGCGGCCAGCAGTTTTGCCCAGCAGTCCGACCCTGAAGCCCGCGCAGCGATCGCTGCCGGCGGACCAGGCTATACTCGGGGAGCGCCAAGAACAATCGACCGGTCGCAGCCAATCCAGCTCGCTGTAACCTCAGACATGGTTTTTGATGCCGTAACAGGTGGGTTGCTAGGAAGCACCGGGGTTGGCGGCGCCGGCGCCAGCGGAAGCGCTGGAACCGCCCGCGAAGGCAACGAAGGCGACGAAGATTTTGACCACATTATCCCCAACAAACCAACCATTCCCGGCCTGGATACTGTCGCCACGTTTGATGGCGCGTTTTTCGCCCAGGCGGGGCCGAACAGCACCGGCCTGCGAATCTTCCGTTTCACCATGATAGGAAATGATCCCTTTCGCGGTGAGACCACGTTGATTCCTGCCAAGATCGACGAAGTCTCGCTGCAACTGCTCAACGCCGACGGCAGCACGTTCAAGACGGTGCCCTTTGCGCCGTTTGAAGATCTCACCCTCGATTCCCCCAACTTCGAGGAGCACAACTACCGTTCCGGAAACCATCTTCAGTATGGGGATGCGATTCATCGGGCCCAGTTCTTCCACACCATGGATGAGGACTGGCACACGATCCTGCGCCCCCATGTGGTGAGCCGCATTACCGTTGTCGTGCCGCGGTTTGTCAACGTCCGTCTCGCCAACGGCAACATTATCCAGGCCCGCTCCTATTTCACCGGAACGGCCGCTGACGGCAGCACCTTTGTGCTGATGTTGAACCTGCTGTTCAACTTCTTTTTCGACAACACAGTCGTGAATGACATCGTCGGTGGTAGTTTCACTACCGATGCGCTGAACACGCAAATGTGGCCCAACACCTTCCTGTTTTCGCTTAACGTCAACAATCCGAACACTCCGGGAGGGTGCTGCGTGCTCGGTTTCCACACCTTCTTTTTTGAACCGGGTTTGATACCGCAGCCCCGCTGGCTCACCCAATTTGCGAGCTGGATTTCACCGGGAATCTTCGGCGGAGGGTTCCAGGACGTGACCGCGCTGTCGCACGAGACTGCCGAAACATTTGGCGATCCGTTCATCGACAATGCAACACCCTCGTGGCAGTTCCCCGGCGTTCCTGCGAATGCCAAAATCTGCCAGAATAACCTCGAGGAGGGCGACCCCATCGAGGTGCTTCCCACCGCGACGATACCGATTACTCTCCGGGAGCGGAATGAGGTGTTTACGTATCACCCGCAGATTATTCCGTTGCTGCAATGGTTCGAGATGGGTGCAACATCGAATGCTGTCGACGGCGCGTTCAGCTTCCCGGACGAGACCGTGCTGCCGCATTCCGCGTTGCCTTGTCCGCAGTAGAACCAAGAGAAAGTTCGGCGAAAAGGCACCGGACGCAGCGGTGCCTTTTCTTTTTGCGGAGCGGGTACGCGTTTGCGGTCTAAGTTGGGACGGCGCTAATCGAATTCGCGTTTGGGCGCGGCCTGCTCCGGGCCCACACGTCCCACGACAATTTCCGCGCGGTAATAGTTTTCGGCGCGGACCGGTGCGCCTGCCAAGCGGCGGAGATACGCAAGCTGTCCCACGTGGGTCAGAGCATCTGCTACTGCGCCTTGAAAAAGCTTCCCCGGAGGCACTCCCAACGGAAGATCGGAAGCAAGGTAGGCGTCGAGCGCCTGCAGACCAGCGAAGAAGCGCTCCGCTCCTTTTTCCCAAGGGAGCGGATCCGAGTTGTGCCATTCCTCTTTTCCTTTGGCCTGCGACAGCGCCCAATCCAGCAAGTCGCCGATATGCGCAAGAATTTGCCCGGGATTGCGCGACGCCGGTCCGGCTTTGAAGCCGGGGAATCCTTCGGGCGCGCCGCGCAGGACCTTCCCGCCGCGATAGGCCAACGTGGCGACCGTGTGGCGAAGCAATTCGCGTCCCGCGTCCTGCTGAGCAATTCCCATTTTCAGTTCTCCTCGCTGCGAAAGCCATTCCTGGGCGCGGCGAATGCTGACACGGCAGGAGATTCCGAGTCAAGGAACCTGCGGGTTTCCGGCGAGAGGACTCCGTTTCGGCGCGCTCCCTGACGGAATCAAAACAGAGATGTGGAACTCACCGGGAATGGCAATCCCGCTGTGCTAGAATCGCGGGCCAATGGGTCGGCTCTGTTGCACACGCTATGAGCGTGAAGCGCGGCAGCGCGGCTGGACGCGCATCGCAGGCCTCGACGAAGTCGGACGCGGCTCGTTGTTCGGTCCCGTAGTTGCCGCCGCGGTCATTCTCAATCCCCGGCGGCGTATTGTCGGGCTGGATGACTCCAAGAAACTTTCCTCCGCGCGCCGCGCCGTCCTTGCCGAACGCATTCGAGAGCACGCGCTGTCCTGGGGCATCGCCGAAGTGGATGCCCAGCGCATTGACGCCTGGAACATCCGCCAGGCCAGCCTGCAAGCGATGAAGGCGGCCCTGGCTCAACTGCGCATTCCTCCCGACTACCTCCTGATTGACGCCATGTGCCTGGACGTGATGATTGAGCAGCGCTCCATCATCAAAGGAGATTTGCGCTCGGTGTCGATCGCCGCGGCCTCCATCATCGCGAAAGTTGCGCGCGACGCTCGGCTGGAGGAGCTCGACAAACTCTATCCACAGTACGGGCTCGCGCAGAACAAGGGCTACGGAACTCCCGACCATCTTGAGGCGCTTCGCCGGCACGGCGCGACGCCGCTGCACCGGTTTTCCTTTGCGCCGGTCCGCGAAGCGGGTTGCTGGGCCGTGGATGCGACGCAAGCTCCGCTGCCGCTGGATGCGACGCCGCCTTGAGTTGCTGGAGGAGACGGGATGGATGTGAACCGGATCAAGAGCGAAATCGACGAGATCGCGAAGACGTCTTCTTCCGCCAAGGAATTGATGGAACGCATCTGCAGGAAGCTCACTGACCGCCTGCACAAGTACAACTGGGTGGGCTTTTATATGATTGATGCGCGCGAGCCGGATGTCCTAGTGCTGGGACCTTTTACGGGCGCGATGACGCCGCACACCCGCATCCGGGTGAACCAGGGGATTTGCGGGGCCGCGGCTTCGAGCGGAACCACCGTGGTGGTGGATGACGTGAGCAAGGACCCGCGCTACCTGGCCTGCTCCATCGAAACGAAATCGGAGATTGTAGTGCCGGTCTTCGTGCGGGGGAAAGTGGCCGGAGAACTCGACATTGACAGCCATTTTCTCTCCGCATTCGGCCCGAACGACCGGGAGTTGGCCCAACATTGCGCGAAGGTCGTGGGCTCTTTTCTCGAAACGCAGAAGCTGCAGGCGAGACTTCCGCACGAAACCTGATCATTTCTCCATCCGATTAGAGAGAGAGCAGAGTCTGCTCCAAGAAATAGCGCGCCTCTAAATTGGCAGGGAAGACGAAGACAGCTTCACGCCGGGAGGCGGGCGGAGCGGACGAAGTCGCGCAGCGCGGAGACGTTCGGACCGTAGGCGCCGACGCGGCTGGCGTCCACGGGCAGGCCGAGCACTTCCGCGAGATCCAGGTTGATGCCGGCGTCGTCGAGTTCCGACAGGCTGAAGCCTACTGCCGGAAGAACGCGGTTCACGCCGCTCGGGTAGACAGGACGGGGCGGGCGATGACGGCGCCACGGGCGCTGCGCGATCTGGAAGAATTGGTGCCAGTCGTTCTTATCCCACATATCTTGCTCCGGCCCTGCCTCTTTCTACGGGCCCGGTGAATACTTGGATGCGCCGAGGGGCTCCCGGGGTTCTTTCGGCGGCGTGGAAAACCACCATCCGTGGGACACCCTATACTCCAATCCCAGTCCGGCGTCCATCAATGACTTCCTGATGTATTCAACCCGTTACGGGGAGGTTAGTTTTGGGGCGCGAGTTGCGCGTGTGCCCAAGCGGCCAATATTTCCGGGTGGCGCCATCGCCGCCTGAACACCGGAATGACAGTGTTCCGGCGCGGCTGTTATACTGAGGCATCCTGAACTCCTCGCGCGCATCGCGCGCGGAATGGCGCTCACACCCATGCCGCGGCCGGTCATCGTCGTCCATTACCACGAACTCTGGCTGAAGGGCCGGAACCGCAATTTTTTTCTAAACAAACTGGCTATCGCCCTGCGGCGCGCGCTGGATGGAATCCCGCTCGTGAAGATCGGGCGTCCCGGCGACCGGATGATGGTGGAACTGGGCGAAGGGGCGCGGGTTGAAGAGGCTCTGGCGCGGCTCGCACGCGTCGCGGGCATCTCTTCGTTTGCCGTGGCGCGGACCATCCCCCGTCGGCCCGAAGCCACGTTCGATGCGATCTGCCAGGCGGCGTGGCAGGAGGTCGAGCCTGAACAATTTGCGACGTTTGCCGTGCGCGCCAAGCGCAGCGACAAATCGTTCGCCGCTTCCTCTCTGGAAATCGAAAGAATTGTCGGAGGTCATCTGTTCGACCGCCTGCGCGCAGACGGGCGCGAGGTGCGCGTGCGCTTGGACAATCCCGAGCTGACTTGCCGCGTGGAGATCACTCCCGGTCCCGTGCTGGTGTATGCGAAGAGGATCCCGGGCGCGGGCGGGTTGCCCGCCAACAGCGGCGGACGCATGATGTGCCTGCTTTCCGGCGGCTTTGATTCCGCCGTCGCCGCGTACAAAATGATGAGGCGGGGCGCCCATCTTTCCTTTGTGCATTTCTGGGGCGGAGGAGGGTTGCCGGGAGAATCCTCGGTGCACGTCGCGCGTGAGTTGGCGCGGCGGCTGGTGCCGTGGCAATTCACGGCGCGGCTGTACCTGGTGCCGTTTGAGCCGCTGCAGCGCGAAATCGTGCGCGTCGCGCCGGAGAATTTCCGTGTGCTGCTGTACCGCAGATTGATGTTGCGAATCGCCGAGCGGCTCGCCATCACCGAGCGCGGACACGCGCTGGTTACCGGCGACAGCCTGGGGCAGGTGGCGTCGCAAACCTTACAGAACATGGTTGCGGTCGGCGACGCGGTGCGCATGCCGGTGTTTCGGCCGCTGGCCGGTGACGACAAGCTGGAAATTCTCGCCCTGGCCCGCCGCATCGGCACGCACGACATTTCCGCCGAACCCTTCCACGATTGCTGCCGGATGTTTTTGCCGAAGGCCCCCGCGCTATTTGCCTCGCCCGAAGAGTTGGCCCAGGCCGAGGCCACACTGGATATTCCGGAGCTAGTCCGGCGGGGGGTGGAATCGGCCGCCCTGGAACGGTTTCGGTATAACCAGGGGCAAGTTGAGCAGGTAGAATCCCCTCACGCAGCTCACGCGTAAAAAAAGCAAGAGGGCACGGCATGGTGTGCCTTTGCTCACCACAAGTACCGTGCCCCTGCAAAAAAAACGCCGACAGGAACTATGAGTCGTGTGACCAGACTACCAGTCGCGGCCGCCGCGGTCACGCCCGCCACCGCCACCACGTCCTCCGCCTCGCCCGCCGCCGAACCCGCCACGTCCTCCGCCGCCTCCGCCACCGCGCCCGCCGCCACCACCGCCTTCGCGGGGGGGACGCGCTTCGTTGACGACAAGATTGCGGCCGTTGAAGTTCTGGCCGTTCAAAGACTGGATGGCCTTGTCCGCTTCCTCGTCATTTTGGATCTCGACAAAGCCAAAACCGCGGGGCTGCCCCGAAAAGCGGTCGCGAATGAAAGTCACACTGGAGGGAGTAACGCCGGCCTGCGCAAACCACTGACTGAGCTGCTCCTCGGTTGCCTGAAAGGGGAGATTGCCCACATAGAGCTTCTTCACCTGCTGACTCCTTCTGCCCGTGGCTGACAGTCCCCACGGGACCTCGCTGAAGAGGCAAACACTACGACGCGGGCAGTCTGAGCCTGCAAGGCTACTCCGAGCACGAGGCTGGCGCTTCAGCTATCGAAGGCATCTTCCCCCAAAGCCACCTCTAGCGTCAACCGAAAATAACCAAGTAACAAAGGGGTCCACTCGCTGGACCGTCCTCTCCGGCATCCCGGTAAACGGCGCAGAGCCGGCTGCGGTGCAAGAATCGCGGGTCGCCGGGAGGAGGAAAATGGTGGTAGGATGCGCGGTCAAACCCTGCCGGAGGTGTCTTCGCGATGCGCGGCACGATGATGGATTTCCCCCTGACGCTTCCCACGCTGCTGGAGCGCTGCGGGAAACTCTTTGGGCGTGTGGAGGTCGTCTCGCGCCGCCCGGATCGTTCCATCCAGCGATCCTCCTACGCTGAGTTTTACCGCCGCGCACGCCGGTTGGCCGGCGCCCTGACCAAGCTGGGATTGCGGCCCGGCGACCGCGTCGCTTCGATGATGTGGAATCACGCCGGTCATCTGGAGCTTTTTCTTGGGGTGCCTTGCGCCGGAGGAGTCTTGCATACGCTGAATCTGCGGCTGCATCCCCAGGAAATCGCTGGAATCGCCAATCACGCCGGAGACCGCTTCTTGATCCTGGATGACGTGCTCCTGCCCGTGTATGAAAAATTCCGCAACGAGGCGCACTTCGAACGGGTCATCGTGGTTCCCTACGGGGGCTGCGAGATCCCTAGCGGCTACGACAACTACGAAACGCTTCTCGCAGGGGCGAGCGACGATTTCTCCTACCCGGCGATCGACGAAAATGACGCTGCCGTGATGTGCTACACCTCCGGCACCACGGGCCAGTCCAAAGGGGTCGTCTATTCGCATCGCGCGCTCGTGCTGCACACCTTTGCAGAAGCCATGAAGGATTCTTTCGCCATCGGGAACCACGATACCGTCTTGCCGGTCGCTCCGATGTTCCACGCCAACGCCTGGGGCTTGCCGTTTACCTGCGTGATGACCGGCGCCCGGCTGGTGCTGCCCGGACCCAACGTGGATCCCGAAAGCATCCTCGACCTGTTTCAGAACGAGCGCGTGACCATTGCCTGTGGCGTGCCGACGGTCTGGCTGGGCGTCCTGGACGCGCTCGAAAAGAATCCCGGCCGCTGGAAGCTCTCCACGGAAGTGCGCATCCCCTGCGGAGGCTCCGCGCCGCCGGTGGACATGATGCGGCGCCTCGACCGCCACGGCTTGCACATCATTCACCTCTGGGGCATGACCGAAACGACGCCGCTGGGCACCACCGGTCTGCTCAAGGTGCACATGAAGGATTGGCCGGAGGAGAAAAAATACGAAGTGCGGTCGAAGCAGGGCTGGCCGGCGCCGTTTGTCGAGTTGCGCGTGATGCGTCCCGAAGGTGAGGCGCCCTGGGACGGCAAGACGTTCGGCGAACTGGAGATTCGCGGGCCGTGGATCGCTTCGCACTATTACAACGCTCCGGAGCAGAAGCACCGCTGGTCCGACGACGGATGGTTTCGCACCGGGGACATGGCCACGCTGGATGAAGAAGGCTACGTCAAAATCGTGGACCGCGCCAAGGACCTGGTCAAGTCGGGCGGCGAGTGGATCAGTTCGGTGGACCTCGAGAATGCCCTCATGGGCCATCCGGCGGTAAAAGAAGCCGCGGTCGTGGGAGTGCCTCATCCCAAATGGCAGGAACGCCCGCTGGCCGTAGTGGTCCTGCAGGAGGGCGCCCGAGCCACTGCGGAAGAGCTGCGAGCTTTTCTGGGGAAATCTTTCGCCAAGTGGCAATTGCCTGACGCGTTTGTCTTCGCCGACTCCATCCCGCGCACCTCCGTCGGCAAGTTCAAGAAGACAGCGCTGCGCGAACAGTTCGCCAGTTGGAAGTGGGACTCCTAGTCAGCGCGAACTTCTTTAGTGCGCCGCGGCCAGGGTCGCCCGGCGCTTCTCGACGGCCTGCGTCAAACCCGCGCGGTCGTTCTTCCAGGCCTGTTCGAGTTCCTTGCTGAACCCGGCGATGATCCACGGCATGCGTTGCTGGAGCGCATTGACCACGTCTGGCGCGGTCTTTTTCTTTCCCGGGATTTCCGTGGATTGCCCGCGGCTGTCGCGAATCACCGTCGAAAACGTCTTTCCGGTGGGGATTCCGTTGTGATAGTGCTTGGTGACTTTCTGATACGCCCAGATTACCTCGCGCGCCTGCATCAGGACCGTCCGGAACATCGAAGCATGAATCAGCCAGTTCTTTGTCACGAGCAACTCGCCGGCAACCTTGCTCGCCGGCTCGCTGCGGAGTTCCGAGTCAATCTGCATGGCCACGTCATTGGGTGCGCCGTACTTCGCCAGCGACTTCATCAGCGGATGCTTTTCCGGGTTCGTGCTCCTCTGGACAAACAGCCAGATGAGATACAGCCCCAGCAGGAGCATCACGGCGCCCGCTCCAACGCCCATGATTCCGTCGGAGTCGCGGAATCCTGTGGCGTCCACCATAAAGGGAAGGAACGCGCCCAGAAAGCGAGTGTCTTTCGCCTCGGCGCGGGCGATGAATCCATTGCGCAACTCATAGGGAAGCGAGACGAGCGCGCCCGCATAAGAGATCTGCTTGTCGCCCGGACTGGCCTTCACCACAAGGAAGCGCTCCCCAAACTTCACCGCGTAGAACTCCGCGGTCCTTTTCTTCGAGCTGTCCTGCACCTCCAGGTATGCTCCGGTGTCGAACACCCTTTCGCCCTGCACGCGGACGAAATACTTTTGCGGCGCGTCCGGATCCTGGATCGCCGTGAGTTCCGCGGTTTGAATGGGAAACGGTCCGCGCACAAAATTGTACAGATACCGCCGGTAACCCGCGGTAAGCCCCGCGACGCCCGCGAGGAACACCACTCCGGCAATCAGAAGGTTGCGGTTCGTGCGCTTCATCTGGCGGGTGATGAAATTGTCCCACATGGGAACGCTCCTTTATCCGGCTGCCCGGTTGCCATGAACCTGGAAAGTGGCGCAGGTTGCGCGCATTTCCTGAGCCTATGGAGGGTGCCAGACGAGGGCAATAGACCGACCGGCTTGAGTGTCGGGAAGGTTAAGACTGGCCGCAGGGACAGGGAACTCGCCTGGGGAGATTCGGCGCCGGATTCAGGTGCGGTAGCTGGCGTTGATGCGCACGTAGTCGCCGGTGAAGTCGCAGGTCCAGTAGCGAGCCGCGGCGCGGCCCTGGCGCAGATCCATGACGATGCAAACGTGTTTGGCGAGGAGTTTCCGATGCGCGGCGCGCTCGTCGAGGGGCAGGGCGCGCCCACGGCGGTAGACCGGAATCCCCGCCATGGCGATATCCACCCGGCCGGGATCGAAGGGCACTCCGGCGCGGCCCGCGGCGGCGAGAATGCGTCCCCAATTGGGGTCGCCGCCGGCCAGTGCAGTCTTCACCAGAGATGACGTCGCGATGGTCCGCGCGATCTGCAGCGCGCCTGGTTCGCTGCGCCCGCCGCGCACTGCAATCTCCACCACGCGCGTTGCGCCCTCGCCATCGGCCACAATCTGCAGCGCGAGCGACCTGCACACCTCTTCCAGCGCAGCGGAAAAGCGGCGCAGATCCGGGCGTCCCGCTTGAATGGCGCGGCATCGCGACGCGCCATTGGCCATCACGAGAAGCGTGTCGTTGGTGGAAGTGTCGCCGTCCACGGTAATGGCGTTGAAGGTGCGATTCGCGATTCCCGCCAGGAGTCTCTGCAGCAGCCTCGGAGCGATCGCCGCATCGGTCACGACAAACGCCAGCATGGTCGCCGAAGGCGGAGCCATCGCGGGATGAATCATCCCGGCGCCTTTGCAGCAGCCCAGCAGGCGCACGGTCTTTCCGCCGATGCGGCAACGCGCCGCGGCCCACTTGGGACGCGTGTCCGTGGTCATGATGGCGCGCGTGAAGGCGGCAAAGAAACTTGCCGAATGGCGTTGCGCAGCGGCAAGCGGCGGAATGGCGCGCAGGATTCTCTCGACGCGCAGCGGCACGCCGATAACTCCCGTCGAGCAAACGAAAATTTCCTCGGGACGGCAGCCGATTTCGCGGGCCGCCTGCGCTGCGGTGGAGCGCGAAGCACGCAGCCCGTCGGGCCCGGTCGAGCAATTCGCGTTGCCCGAGTTCACCACCACTCCGCGCAGCGTTCCGCGCGATGCGCGCAATTGTTCGCGCGAAAATACCACCGGCGCGGCCTGCACCAGGTTCGTGGTGAACACCGCGGCCGCCGAGGCCGGCGCGTCGCTCGAAATCATTCCGAGATCCAGCTTTTTCTTTTTCTTCAGGCCGCAGGCCATCGCGCCGAAGCGGTACCCGGCGGGCAAAGCAGATTGCGGGAGGGATTTCCTCATGCGGTCAGTTCGGCCACCACCGGAAGCAACACCTGTTCGCGCGACACCTGGGCGATGACGGCGACGAGCTTGCACTTCCGCGCTTTCGGGCAGCCCACGCAGTCGCGCTGGACCTTTTCCGGCACGTCCTGCCGCGCCGAGGTGGAAAATCCCTGGCGCACGAAGAACTCCGGCGCGTGGGTAACCGCAAAAACGCGGGAAAACTTCCGCCGGCGCGCCCTGGCCAGCGCCGTCCGAACCAGCCGAGCCCCGAGACCGCTTCCGCGGAGTTCACGAGTCACGGCCAGCGAGCGGATTTCGGCGAGGTCGGCGCCATACGGCTCGAGAGCTACACAACCTAGAACCCTTTCGCCCGCGCCGCGCTCCGCTTTGCCGGTTTGCTCTACTAGAAGCAGGAAGTGGTCCGCATGTGCGCGAATTTCTTCGAGCGTGCGCGGCAGCAGCAGGCCTTCTTCGGCATACGGCGCAATCAGCGCGTGCAGCGCTGCCGCATCCCCCGGACGTGCGCGGCGCTCTCTTACGGCTTCCCCCAGGCCACGCCCAGCCGCTTGGGGAACTCCCCCAGCGCTGCGCGGACCGCTTCCGGCGCGGTCCCTCCAGGGACTGCCTTGCGCGCCAGCGCCGATTCGACGCTGAGACACGCGGGAAAATCCGCTGCAAACTGCGGCGAGATTTTTTGCAGCGCATCGAGCGGTAGGTCTTTCAGCGTGCGGCCCTGTCGCGCGGCTTCGCGCAGCGCCTGGCCGACAAAGTCATGCGCCTGGCGAAACGGCACGCCCCGGCGAACCAGATAATCGGCTGCTTCGGTAGCCAGGAGCGCAGGGTCCGATGCAGCGGCGCGAAGCTTTTCGGCATTGAAGCGTGTGGTCCCCAGACCACCCGCGGCAATGCGCACCATAGCCAGGACCTGGTCGTGCGCGGCGAAGAGCGGCTCTTTGTCCTCCTGCAAATCGCGCTGATAACTCGAGGGAAGTCCCTTCAGCGTGATGAAGAGAGCGGAAAGCGCCGCGGTGATGCGCCCGGTTTTTCCGCGCAGAAGTTCCCAAGCATCGGGATTTTTCTTTTGCGGCATCAGGCTGCTTCCGGTGGAGAATTCATCGGGCAACCCAATCCAGGCAAATTCCTGCGACGCAAAGAGGACAAAGTCCTCGGCCAGGCGCGAGAGGTGCGTGGCGATGCCGGCCAGCGCGAAGAGATAATCCAGCGCGAAGTCGCGGTCGCCGACGGCGTCGAGACTGTTGGCGGTAATCCTCGCAAAACCCAGCTCGCGCGCGATGGCTTGGCGGTCTATGGCAAACGAGCACCCCGCCAGCGCGCCGGAACCCATCGGGCAAGCGTCTGCGGATTCCGCGGCGGCAGCGAGCCGCGCCAGATCCCGCGAAAAAGCTTCCGCGTGCGCCATCAAGAAATGCGCCAGCAAAATCGGCTGGGCGTGCTGCATGTGGGTCATGCCGGCCATGGGCGTGGCGAGATCCCGCGACGCCTGGCCGGTGAGCGCTTGGATGAGCGAAGTCACGCCCTTTTGCTGGGTGGCCGCGGCATCCTTGACGAACATGCGGAAATCGCTGGCGATCAATTCGTTCCGGCTGCGGCCGGTGTGCAGCTTCCATCCCAGGGGGCCCAGCGCTTCCACGAGCGCCGTCTCGACGAAGTGGTGGATGTCTTCGGCGGGCGAGTTCTCGAACCAAGCAGGTTCTTGGGACACGCGCTCGGCAATCCCGTCCAGCGCGGCGATCGTTTTCTGAACCTCCTCGGGATTTAAGATCCCCGCACCGCGGAGTGCCCGGGCCCACGCGCGGTCCACGGCCAACTCGTAGGAAAGCAGCCGACGATCGAAGGGAAAGGACCGCTGGAATTCATAGAAGGCGCGGTCGGGCTCCTTTTCGAAGGTCCCGCCCCAGAGTTTGTCGCCCGCTCGTTCGGTCAATTTTTTCCCTCGGCTTTTTTGACGGCAGGCCGCACGGTCACGGGCAGCGCGAAGAGGTTGATGAAGCCCTCGGCGTCTTTGGGGTTGTAGCGCGCCATGGAGAAGCTCGCGAGGTCGGTGCGGTACAGCGAATGCGGCGAAGCGCGCTTGGTGACGTTCAGCGTCCCTTTGTAGAGGCGCAGGCTCACAGATCCAGTGACGCGCTGCTGAGCGCTGATGAAAAAGGCATCGAGCGCCTCGCGGAGCGGCGTGAACCACAGCCCGTAGTACACCAACTCGGCGTAGCGCAGCGCGAGCGTCTGTTGGAAATGCGCGGTTTCGCGGTCAACGGTAAGCGCTTCGAGTTCGCGGTGTGCTGCGACCAGCAAAGTTCCTCCAGGCGTCTCGTAGGCGCCGCGCGACTTCATGCCGACCAGGCGGTTTTCGACCAGGTCCATCCGCCCGACGCCGTGCTTCGCGGCAATCTCATTCAGCGCGTTGAGCAGGTTCACCGCGCCGAGTTTCCTGCCGTTTACGGCAACCGGCGTGCCGCCCTCGAAGCCGATTTCCACTTCTTCCGCTTTGTCCGGCGCGCGCTCCGGCGAAGTGACCCACTGCCACATGGCCTCTTCGGGCGCGTTTGCGGGATCCTCCAGCACGCCGCCCTCGTGGCTCAAGTGCCAGATGTTGCGGTCGCGGCTGTAAATGTTGGCGCGTGACTGCTCGACAGGAATCTTGTGCGCGGCGGCATAAGCGATGGCGTCTTCTCGCGAGGAAATGTTCCATTCGCGCCAGGGGGCGATGATCCGGAGTCCCGGGGCGATGGCTTTGTAGGCCAGCTCGAAGCGCACCTGGTCGTTGCCCTTACCGGTGCACCCGTGCGCCAAGCCGTCGGCGTTGAGCTGGAGCGCTAGCTCCGCTTGGCGCTTGGCGAGCACAGGCCGGGCCATCGAAGTGCCCAGCAGATACTTGTGCTCGTAGACGGCGCCGGCGCGCAGCGTCGGCCAGATGTATCGCGTGACGAATTCTTCGCGCAGGTCTTCCACGTAGGCGGAGGACGCCCCGGTGGCCAGAGCCTTGCGCCGCGCGGCTTCCAGATCCTCCTGCTGGCCCACGTCCCCGATCATGGCGATGACTTCGCAAGCGTAGTTTTCCTTCAGCCAGGGAATAATGATCGAGGTGTCGAGCCCGCCCGAGTACGCCAGAACGATCTTCTTCGCCAAAAGGTCTCCTCAGCTCAGCAGCGTGAGCAGAATCGCTTTCTGCACGTGCAGGCGGTTTTCCGCCTGCTCGTAGACCAGCGCGCGCGGCGATTCCATCACGTTGTGGGTGACTTCCAGGCCGCGGTGCGCCGGAAGGCAATGGAGAAACACGGCGCCGGGGGCGGCGAAATCCAAAGTCGCGTCATTCACCTGGAAGGGGGCAAAAACTCTTGCGCGTTCGCCGGCTTCTGCCTCCTGGCCCATGCCCGCCCAAACATCGGTGTAAATTGCCTGGGCTCCGGCGCAAGCTTCTTGCCGCGAATGGAACAGCTCGATCTTGCCGCGAGTTTCGCGCGCCGCGCGCCGCGCCTCGGCCACGATGTCCGCGGCCGGCTCATATCCTTCGGGCGTGGCTACGCGAATGTGTGCGCCAACCCGCGCGCCTGCGAGCAGCAGCGAGTGGCACACATTATTCCCATCGCCCACGTAAGCGAACTTGAACCCGCGGAGGCTGCCGAATTTCTCTTCCAAGGTGAAAAAGTCGGCGAGCGCCTGGCAGGGGTGGTAGCGGTCCGAAAGCGCATTGATCACGGGAATGCTCGCATTGACCGCGAGCTCCTCGAGAGCCGCCTGCTGGAACGTCCGCGCCACGATCCCCTGAACCCAGCGCTCGAGGTTCCGCGCGACGTCGGGAATGGATTCGCGCGCTCCCAGCCGCGACTGCGTGTGGTCCAGGAATACGGCCGCCCCACCCATGCTCTGGATGCCCACCTCGAATGTGACCCGCGTGCGCAGCGAGGGCTTCTCGAAAATGAGCGCCAGGAATTTGCCGCTCAGCGCACCGCGATAGCGGTCGGGCCGGGCCTTGATGTTCGCGGCCAATTGGAAGAGTTCGCGCACCGACGTTGGGCCCCATTCGGTTCCCGTCAACAGGTCGCGTGTCGCAACCAGCGGAGCAGCCGCCGCAGTCATATTCACCTCGCAGCCGTGAGCGCGTGGAGGGATTCGCCGGATTTCTCGGCCGGCGCAGCCTCCCGGGCCGCTCGCGGTGTTTTCGCCAGAACCATTTCAAACTTGGAAAGGAACCCGCGCACCTGCCGCGCCGTCACAATAAACGGCGGCAGCAGGCGCAGGGTGAAGTCGTGCGTGCAGTTGATGAGCAGGCCGCGGCGCAATGCCTCGGTGACGAACGGCGCGCCTTCCACGGAAAGCTCGACGCCCACCATCAACCCTTCGCCGCGAATCTCGCGGATGAAGTCGAATTTCTTTTGAAGCGCAGCCAGGCCCTCTCGCAGCTCCGCGCCGCGCGCGCGAATGTTTTCCAGCAGGCCGGCCTCGTCCACGGTGTTGAGAAACTCGAGCGCCGTGGCACACGCCAGCGGGCCGCCGCCAAAGGTTGTGCCGTGCAGCCCCGGAGAAATCGCCGAAGCCACGGCCTCGGTACACAGAATCGCGCCGAGTGGCAACCCCCCGGCAAGCGGCTTGGCGACCACCACGATGTCCGGCTTCGCAGTGAACTTCTGGTACGCGAAGTAGCGGCCTGTCCGCCCGAGCCCGCACTGAATTTCATCGGCAATCAAGAGCGCGCCGCGCTGTGTTGCCAGTTCCCGCGCGCGATTCCAGAAGGCTTCGCTGACGGGATAGATGCCTCCTTCGCCTTGCACCGCCTCGACGACGATCGCGAGGACGCCGTCGTCGAATTTCGCGTCGAGGTCGGCGGCGTCATTGAAGCGCACAAACGCGGCGTTGGGGAGTAACGGCAGAAACGGGTCGCGGTACTTGGGGGTCGCCGTGATGGCCAGCGCGCCGAAGGTCCGCCCATGAAAGGAATTCTCCAGCGCCAGGACTTTTGCCTTGCCCCGCGAGGCATGGGTTTCGCTGGCCTGTTGCAGCGCGGCGAGACGCGCGAGCTTGAGGGCACCCTCAATCGCTTCGGTGCCGCTGTTCGAGAAAAACACCCGGTCCATGCCGGACCACTCGGAGAGCTTGCGCGCCAGCGGCCCCTGGAAGGCGTGGTGATAGAGGTTCGACAAATGAATCGCCCGGCCCGCTTCGCGCCGAATCACGCGGAGAATCCGCGGATGGGCATGTCCCAGGGCGTTGACGGCGATCCCGCCCAGGAAATCCAGGTACTTCTTGCCGCTCGCGTCGAATACCACACAGCCCTTGCCATGCGTGAAGACAACGGGCGGCCGCTTGTACGTATTCAGAAGAAAGCGGTTGGCGTCGCGCAGCGCCGCGCCGGCGGATGGCTTGCCTTTTGTCTTCCCCTTGTTTTCTTTCGCCACTGTCGCTTTCCGAACCTATCCTCTCCGCCGCTTCCAGCCGTGCCGATCAGGCCGACGCGTATCCCGCCGATGGAGCGGCCGTGTCCGCCGGAAGAAGCACCTGCGTGCCGAGCGCACGCGTCCGCTTCGGCCGCTCGCTTTTCAGATTCGTGCGCGCCGCTTTCACCAGCGCGTCCGGCGAGGTGCCCCCGACAATGCGCACTTGGCCAACGCCGCCTTCGAGCGCCCGCTTGGCCGCCTCCAGCTTCAGCACCATTCCGCCGGAGACTGTGCGGCTCTGCACCAGCGCGCCGATTTCCTGGCAGCTCACCTCGCGCAATATTTTCTTCCCGTCGAGCACTCCCGCAACGTCGGTAAGGTAGATCAGCCGGTCCGCGCGGATATACTCGGCGCAAGCCGCGGCCATGTGGTCGGCATTGATGTTGTAGAGCTCGCCGTCGCTCCCCATTCCCAGGCACGAGGCCACCGGCACCATCCCCGCGCGCCACAGCGACTGCAGGAACTCTTCGTTCACGCCCGTGAGGTAGCCGACAAATCCCAGTCCGCCAGCGACCTCATTGTGAACCAGCGGCTCGGCGCGGAAGCATCCGGCATCCGCACCGGAAATCCCGATGGCCGGCTGGCCTTCGGCGGAAATCGCGGCGGCAAGGCGCTTGTTCAGCAGGCCCCCCAGCACCATCACGGCGACGTCGCGGGTTTCCCGGTCGGTGACGCGCAGCCCGCTCACAAACCGGCTCTCGATGCCCATGCGGCGGAGGGTGGAAGTAAAGATTTTTCCTCCACCGTGAACGATCAGCAATTCGTGGCCTTCGCGGGCGAGCGCGGCCACCTGGCGCGCAAGCGACTGCACCGTCTCCGCATGGTCCAGTAAGGCCCCGGCAAATTTGATCAGGAGTCTCATAGCAGTCCGGTTTGCTCCTCGATGCCGAGCATCGCGTTGAAGTTCTGCACCGCCTGTCCGGCGGCACCTTTGCCCAGATTATCCAGACACGACACAACGATCAGCCGGGTGCCCCCGGAATCGAGCGCGAATCCAATGTCGCAGAAATTCGTGTGCGCCACGTGCTGGAGTTCGGGCAGCCTCCCTGCCGGCCAGAGGCGCACCATCGGCCTGCCCGCGTAGAACGCCCGAAAAAGCCCCTCGATCTCCCAGGCTTGCCGCGGTTGCTTCAGCCAAACATAGAGCGTCGACAGTATTCCGCGCGCCACCGGCAACAAATGCGTCGAAAACATCACGTTGCCCGCGGCGAGGCCCAGGTGCTCGGTGATTTCCGGCGTGTGGCGGTGGGTGAACAATCCATAAGCGCGAAAGTTTTCGTCCACTTCGACAAAGTGCAGCTCGCGCTTGGGTTCCTTCCCCGCCCCGCTCGCGCCAGATTTGCAGTCACAGACGATCCCGCGATTCGCGTCGAGCCACCCGGCGACCATCAAAGGACGCAGGCCGAGAATGACGGAGACTGCATAGCATCCCGGATTGGCGACCAACCGCGCTTTGGAAAGGGCGTCCGCGTATAACTCCGGCAAGCCATAGACGGCTTCCTCGAGTAAGGCGGCGGGCGGCGCCGGCAGCTTGTACCAGTCCGAGAACGTCTCCGGATCGCGAAACCGGAATGCGCCGCTCAAGTCCACCACGCGCAGGCCCGCTTCCAGAAGCGGCGGGGCAAGTTCCGTTGAAACTTCGTGCGGCAGGGAGAGAAATGCCGTGCCGGCAGGGCTCGCCGCAATCGCTTCGGATGAAAGCGGCCGCACCGGAGCTTCGCCCCAGCCGCGGAGCTGCGGGAACACTTCGCTCAGGCAGTGCGCGTGGGTGTCCCGCAGATAGAAAACCGGCTTGTCAATCCCCGGATAGCGCAGGAGAAGCTTCGCGAGCGCAAAGCCCGCGTAACCGGTGGCCCCGGCAACGGCAACCTGGCGCGCGTCTCTCACTTCAGCAATTCCTCCAGCTTTTTCTGTAGCTCCGCGCGGGCCTTTTGCGAACGTGTGATGATCAGCACGGTGTCGTCGCCGGCGATGGTGCCGGCGGTTTCGGCGAAGCGCTCCGCGTCCACGGCGGCCGCCAGAGGTTGTGCTCCCCCGGGCGGAGTCTTCAGCACCAGCAGGTTCTGCGCCGGGCGGAAGTCCAGAAGGTATTCGCGCAACGCGCGCGCCAGCGGCGGCAGCGAGGCCGCCTCTTCGGCAATCGCGCCGAGCGGCTGATAACCCGCCGCCGTCTTCACCAGTTTCAGCTCGCGGAGATCGCGGGAAAGAGTGGCCTGCGTGACGCGCAGCCGCAGGTGGGCGAGGCGCCGCCGGAGATCGTCCTGGCTGGCGACGGACTCGCTCGCGAGGATCTTCAGGATCTGCCCCTGGCGGAATCGCTTGTGTGCGCTCATAAGCTAAAATTTATGCATCTCGATGAATATTTATACAGGCGCGGTTCGCCGCTTGTCAACCAAAATCGCTGAACATTCAGCTTCGGTCCGGAAAGCGTGGAACCGCACTGAATATCCGGATCAAAGGCAGGCCCGAATTACCCTTCGATCCGGAAGCCACTCTGCATGGCCCTTTCGGACCGATTACGACTTAGCTTCACGGCCAGGATGGGAAGTGGATTTTCTCGCTCGGGAATGTTATGAATTCCAAATCTGGCCTTGTATCGATGGCGACCTGTACAGCGACCGGCTGCAAGATTGAAGTGCCCGGGGCATTGACCGAGCAGAAGCTATGCGTTCTGCACTTCACGCTCTCGGTCGAAGCAGCCTGCGCCGAGATGCGGCGCGAGACCGTGCTGGGCAATGCGCCGCACGCCCGCCAGGCCGAAATCATCCACTATATTTCGGAAAATGGAGAGGCCCTGGCGCGCGTCGCGACCAGCGGCCTGCATCTCGCCGACGAAATGAAAGCCCGCGTCCTCAGTACGTTCCTGACGCTGATGAATCTGCGCGAGAACCTCGACCGCTCTTCGCTGCGCCACCCGCCCGGCCGCACGGGCGCCCTTCGCTAGGTTCGCCTCGCTCCCAATGGAAAAGAGTTCACGCGCCGATGTAGCGCGCGTAGAGTGACCGCGCCACGGCAAGGTCTCGCGTTCCTTTGACAATGGCGCGGCCGTCGGTGAAGACCGTCATTTCGTAGGGTGGCACGCGGAAGCGCAATAAAAAATCATTGTTGCGCACTTCCTCTACGCCAGGGGCCAAGCGCGCGCGCAGTTCCCCCAAGTCGAGCCGCCGACCTCGCTCGTGGACCTGCACCGAATCGCGCCCGCACATCGTCAGATGCGGCTGAGCCTTGCCTTCCAGGTAGGTGAATTCGCGCCGCACGCAGGCGCGGCACTCGCGGTTGCGCGCCACGCGCACCGACTGGAACCGGCCCGTCCACACGTCGCAGGAAACGACGCGCCCGTCGAGGGCGTCGAGCTTCCCGGCCAGAATCTTGACGGCCTCCGCGGATTGGATCGCGCTGATGACGCCGACAACGGCGCCGAGAATTCCCGCCGTGTCGCACGTTTCCGGCAGGGCCGTTTCCGCAAGTGAATCCATCAAGCAAGCCAGACACGCCGTTTTGCCCGGCAGAATCGTCATGGTCACGCCGTAGCTCGCCACCGCGGCGGCATAGATCCAGGGCCGGCCGAATTGCAGCGCCGCATCGTTGATCAGGAATCGTGTTTCGAAATTGTCGGTGCCGTCGAGCAGCAGATCGAAACCGCCGAGCAGCTCCTGCGCGTTGGCGGGCGTCAAGTCGGCGACCACCCCTTCCACCGCGACTCCCGAATTGATCGCGCGCAGCTTGCGCTCGGCAGCGACGGCCTTGGGCAGCGCGTCGCGCGCATCGGCTTCATCGAACAGCGTCTGGCGCTGGAGGTTCGAGAGTTCGACAAAATCCCGGTCAATAATCCGCAGGCGCCCCACTCCGGCACGCACCAGCAGATTGGCCGCGCTCGTCCCCAGCGCGCCGCAGCCCACCAGGACGGCGCTGGATTCCAGCAGGCGCCGTTGCCCTTGTTCGCCGAGGCCGGCAAAGAGGACTTGCCGCGAGTATTTTTCGTAGAGCCGGGATTCCATGGGCTACGTTGCTCCCGGCGGCCAAGGGCCGCGCGAGTGCATCTCTTGCCCATGATAGCGCCAAAACCACCGAGTCAGGCAACGCCGCTGTGCTAACCTTCCGTCTGAATTAGAAGAAGCATGCGAAAGCAGGCTCGCGCATTTGTGTCGCTGATTGGGGTCGCCCTCGTAGTGTGTCTTCTTGGCGGACCGGCGGGCGCACAACAATCTTCCGAACCCCAGGCGTCAGTCGCCGCGAATCCGCAGCCCGTCGCCGCCATCCGGGTCGTGTCGGAGGAAGGAACCGTCATCGAAGAGAATCCCGCCGGGCTCGCCGGCCTGATTGGAAAGCCGTATGATCCGGAAGCCGTTCGGGAGAGTTTGCGCGCGCTGTACCGCACCGGCCGCTATGCCGACCTGCGCGCCGAAACTTTTCCTGCCGCTGCCGGTATCCGCCTGGATTTCGTCGTGCAAGAGAATTTCTTCACCAACTTGGTCCGCATTCGGGGGCTTCACGAGCCGCCCACCGAAGGACAAGCGCTGGTTTCGCTTGGCCTCAATCCCGGAGAAATCTTTCGGCAAACAACTCTCGACGCAGCGCTCGACCGCCTCCGCGAAACGCTCCGCGAAGATGGCTTCTACCTGCCACGCGTTTCTTCCGAGTTGCACCCGGTTCCGGCGACGCGTCAGATGGACATTCTCGTGAGCGTCGTGCCCGGCCCTCGCGCGCGGTTCGGCAAGATCACCCTCCGCAATCACACGGAATTCCCGGACGAGGAATTGGCAGACCGCCTCGGTCTGAGAACAGGGCGCGAGCTGACCTCCGCGCGGCTGAAAGCCACCTCCGGCCGCATCCGCGATTTTCTGGTGAAGAAAGAACATCTCAGCGGGCGCGTGACCATTCACCGCGGGGATTACGACGCGGCGTCGAACCACCTCCCGCTGGAAATCGATGTCTCCGCCGGCCCGAAAGTGCGCGTCCAGGTGGAAGGCGCCAAGATTTCCGGCAAACAGCTACGCAGGCTGCTGCCCATGTATTCCGAAGGGGCGGTGGATGAAGATCTTCTCCAAGAGGGACGGCGCAACATTCGGGACCATCTCGAGGGCGAAGGCTACTTCGACGCTCAGGTGAGCTACGCCACATCGGAAAAAGTTGGCGAGGAAACACCGCGCGGAGTCACGCCTCCGCTCCTCATCATCACGTATCACGTGGACCGCGGAGTGCGTCACCGGCTCGTGGGCATTGAAATCGAAGGCAACCATTATTTCAGCGACGAACTCCTGCGCAGCCGCCTCACCGTGCAGAAAACCGAGTTTGCCGTGCGAGCCCGCTTTAGCCGCCGCATCTTGCAAAACGACGCCCTGGCCATCCACGATTTGTACGTCAACAACGGTTTCCGCGATGCGGTCGTAAAAGACGATGTCACCGACAATTACCGCGGCAAAGAGGGCAACGTCTTCGTGCGCTTCCGCGTGGAGGAAGGGCCGCAATCGCGCGTCGCGAATCTCGTCCTGGAGGGCAACCACTCCCTCAGCAACGAGACGCTTCTCGGCGTCATCGGTTCCACACCGGGCCAGCCTTTCTCCGAGTTCGACCTGGCCACCGACCGCGACAATATTCTGGCCTTGTATTACAACGAGGGTTTTCCGGAAGCGCGCTTTTCCTCCTCGGTGGAGGAATCCGCGCTGCCGCAAGCCTCTTCCGCTCCGGATTCGGCGGCGCAAAACGGCGCGTCCCCGCACAATCATTCCAGCCAAGCCAAACCTTCTTCTTCTCGTCCCGAAGAGCCGCGGGCCGGCCCGGCCGTGCGCCTCACCTATCACATCGTCGAGGGGCCGCGCATCACGGTCCGCCGCGTGCTCATCGGGGGCTACGAGCACACTCGCCTCGGTGTCATCCGCCGCGAGGTAAAGGTCGTGGCGCAGGAGCCATTGCGCCAAGGAGACGTCGTGGAAACACAGCGGCGTCTCTACAATCTGGGCATTTTCAGCCGCGTCTCGATTGCCCCGCAGAATCCCGCCGGCACCGAAACAGACAGGACCGTTCTCGTTCTGGTGGACGAAGCCAAACGCTACACCCTCGCGTACGGCGGCGGCCTGGAAGTCCAGCGTCTGGCCAGCACCTCCAATCCTGCCGGCAGCGCTTTCCAAGCCAGCCCGCGCGGCATCTTCGAAATCGGAAAGAGCAACCTCACCGGACGCGCCGATTCTCTCTCGTTGAAGCTTCGCGCCAGCACTCTGCAATATCGCGCCCTGCTCGGCTACACCGCCCCCAACTACTTCGGCAAACCGGACTTCAGCCTGCAGCTTACCGCCTTCGCCGACAAGACCCGCGACATCAACACGTTTACTTCGACGCGTTACGAAGGTTCGATGCAGCTCGCCGAACGGCTGACGCCCTTCTCGTCATTTCTGTACCGCTATTCGTTCCGCAAGGTGCTGGTCTCCTCGCTGAACGTCACGCCTCAGGAAATACCCCTGTTCAGCCAGCCGACACTGGTTTCGGAATTCGGAATCACGTGGTTCCGCGATCGCCGCAACAATCCTGCCGACGCGGACCGCGGAAATTTCAATAACGTGGACCTCAGCGCGGCTTCCAGCACCATCGGCTCAAGCGCCAGCTTTGTCCGGCTGTTCTATCAGAACTCCTCGTTCCACCCCGTGCGGCGCGGCTTTACGATTGCGCGGTCGATCCGTTTTGGCGTCCTCGAGCCGTTTCAAGACACCGTGTCGCTCCAATTTCCTCAGCCGGCCACGCTGCCGTTGCCTATCGTGATTCCTTTGCCGGAGCGTTTTTTCGCGGGCGGCGGAACCACTCTGCGCAGCTTTGCGCTTAATCAGGCCGGCCCGCGCGACCCCGTCACGGGTTTCCCCGTCGGCGGCCAGGCCTTGGTGGTCTTGAATCAGGAGCTCCGGTTCCCGATGCGCCTTCCCTTGATCGGCACGCGCCTGAGCGGCGCGCTGTTTTACGACGCGGGCAACGTTTTCAGCCGCGTCGATCGCATCACCTTGCGATGGGCCCCGCTCAAACCGGTCTTCAATCCCGCCAACCTGCAAGCCTGCTTGCTCAATTGCACCAACGAACTGAACTATTTTTCTCACACGGTGGGGCTAGGGTTCCGCTATGCCACACCCATCGGCCCGGTGCGCATCGACCTCGGCTATCAGCTCAACCCGGCCACCTTCGTTATCCCCTGCGTCGGCGGCGTCGTAAACTGCCAGCAGAGCACCACGCTTCCCCGTTTCCAGATCTTTTTCAACCTGGGGTCCATCTTCTGATGCGCCGCCTGCTCCAACTCGCCGCCCTGTTTGCTGCGCTGTCTGCGGCCAGTGTGGCCCGGGCTCAGACGGTTGTGGACCGGGTCGTCGCGCACATCGAGGACGACATCCTCTGCCTGAGTGAATTGCGTGAGCTGGGGCAGTTTCAACAATTGGCCGGGGGAGAATCCGAAAGCGACGACAAACTTTTGGACCGCTTGGTCGATCAATGGATCGTGAAGACCGAAGCAGACAGCGCGCATTTTCCGCTGCCGGGTGATGCCGACGTGGACCGGCAGATCGAGCATTTGCAGCAGCAACTGGCCTCTGTCGAGGCGTTTGAAAAACACCTGCGGGAAACCGGGCTCACCATGCCCCAACTTCGCCGCATCGTTGCGCAGCAGCTCTATCTGACGCGCTACCTCGATTACAAATTCCGGCCGGCGGTACGGGTCGAGCCGGCGGAAGTGGAAGCCTACTATCGCCAGACTCTTGTCCCGCAACTGGCGGCGCGCGGAGAAGCTGCGCCCACGCTTGATGCCGTGGACGAGCGAATCCGCGAGGTGCTCGTCGAGCGCGGCATCAATGAGCTCGCGGATCGCTGGCTGGCCGAGAGCCGCGCGCACCTGCATATCGAACGGAACCTGAAATGAAACCGCCGGCAAAAAAATCGCGCTGGCGCCATCTGCGCCGGTTCCTGGTCATGACGCTGGGCATCCTATTGCTCGCCTCGGCCGCCGCAATGCTTTTCATTTGGAGCGGCGCTGCGGACCGCGCTGCCCGGCGCGCCATCGTACACCGGCTCGAAGCCTTGACCGGCGGCGCCGTCGAGCTGGAGCGTTTCCATTTTGACTGGTGGCGTTTCCGAGCCGACCTTCAGGGGTTGACCATTCACGGCCGCGAGCCCGCCGGCACCCCGCCATTCTTCCAGACGAAGCAACTGCTTCTTGACATTCACGTGGATTCTCTTGTCCGGAAGAAGATTTCGCTCGAAGAAGTCATTCTGTCGGGGACCGAGGTCCACGTGCGTGTCAATGCCGACGGATCCACCAACATGCCTTCGCCCAAACGCGCCTCCCCGGGAGGGATGCCGCTGCGTGAGCGCCTCTTCGCTCTGTCGGTGCGCAAGGTACGCATCGAAGACGGCGAGGTTCTCTTCAACGACGTGAAACTTCCGCTCGCTGCGCAAGGCGGCGAGTTTTCTCTCTCGCTCGACGCAGGCAGGGCCGAGGGCCAGCCGATTTACACCGGCCGGCTGACTTGGCAGCAAATGATTTTTGTCGCGCGCCGCTATCTTCCGTTTCCCTCGGATCTATCGGTGAAATTCACCCTGGAGAAGGATGCGTTCACCATTGATCAACTGAACTGGCGGCTCCCGCATTCGGAAGTGGATGCCCGCGCTTCGCTCGCGAGTTTCGCGAAACCCTTCTGGAGTTTTCGCTATCGCGGGCGGCTGGACTTTTCCGATATTCGCGAAATTCTCCGCAAACCGTTAACACCGCAGGGCCGTGCGGAGTTTTCCGGGGAAGGAACTTTCGGCGCAGGCCGCGTGAGTGTGGCAGGCCATTATTCTGCCCAGGACATTGCTCTCCCCTACGTGTGGTTCCATGCCGGCGGGTTTTCCAGCCGGGGCGACTATCGCGTCGAGAACCGCGGCGTCGAGGTGCCTGACTTTCAGGCGCAAGGGCTTGCGGGAACCGTGCAGGGCCGCGTCACGGTCGCATTTCACGGCTTGCAGTTTCGCGCCGAGACGCAGTCCCAAGACATGAGCCTCGCCGCCATCCTCGCTGCCGTGGACCACCCCAAGTTTCCGCTGCGGAGTCTCCATTGGAACGCCGCGGTCAGCAGCAAAACCGTCACCACGTGGAGCGAAGATTTCAAGCACGTCGAGTCGGCAGGAACGGCGGCCTGGTCGCCCGCAGACCATCTCGCCCCGGGAGAAATTCCGGTGACCGGCCGTTTCAACTACCATTTTGTGGAAGACAAACGCGAGGTCCTGGTCAATTCGGCGGAAATCAATACGCCAACGGCGCACATTGTGGCCAGCGGCCCGCTGGGCATGAATGGCTCCACCCTCGAAGCCACCGCCGAGGTACGTGACCTCGGGCCGTGGAACGATTTCCTCGGCGCGATCCGCGGCTACGCTCCCAACGCGCTTCCTGCCTCTGAGCGTGTCTTCGGCAACGCCACTTGGCGGGGGCGCGTCCTCGGTCCGCTGGACAGGCCGACCTTTGCGGGTCATGGCAAAGGCGAAGGCGTCCGCTACGGCGATCTCGCTTGGGATTCGGTGGAGGGCGATGTCACTTATTCGCTCGACGCATTGAGGATCGCGCGCGGGCACCTGGTTCGCGGGCGCACCTCAGCGGATGTGGATCTCACCCTTGCGCTCGACCATTGGAGCTTCGCTCCCAAGAGTCTGTGGACCCTCGAAGCCAGCCTGGTGCGCGCCCCCACCGACGATCTCCAGGAGTTGTTCCACACTTCCTACCCCGTGCACGGCCTGCTTACCGGGCAATTTCACGGGCGCGGCACGCGCGCCGCACCGGAATTCACCGGCCTGTTCGACGTCGCCGAGGGCGAAGCCGTGGGGGTGCGCTTCGATCGTTTCCGCGGCCAGATTGTCCTCAGCCGGGACGAGGTGCGCTTCAACAACGCCGAGCTCCGCGCTTTCGCGTCGCGCAACGGCGTTGCGCACAGCCCGGGAGTCATCACCGGCAATCTGCGCTATGCGCTGGATCGCCAGGAAGTCTCGTTCGACTTGACCGGCGCCGCGATTCCGCTCGAAGGAGTCCAGAGTATTCAGACCGCGCGGCTTCCATTGGGCGGCCAACTGAATTTTCAGATCAGCGGGCAGGGCCCTCTGCTCGCGCCCACGGTCCAAGGCAGCATGCGATTGATTAATCTGCGGGTCGGCAAGGATATTCTGGGGAGCTTCGAGGTTAAGCTCAGCTCCGATGGCAGCCGCCTCACGGCCGCCCTCACCTCCGCCATGTCCGCCGGACAACTTACCGGTGAAGTCACTCTGGGTTTGGGGCGCGACTATCCACTCTCCGGTGAGATCTCCATCCAGAAAATTGACCTCGACCCCTTTATTCAAGCAGCCTTGCACCTCGAAGCCCTTACCGGCCACAGCAGCGTGGACGGCCATTTTCAGATCAGCGGCGCACTGGCCCATCCCGAAACCCTGGCCGTCGATGCCAATCTCTCCCGCATCTCTTTTGAGTATGAGCACGTCCGCTTGGACAACTCCGCGCCGGTTCGCATCCGCTACATGCGCGACGAACTCCGCATCGAACAAGCGGCTCTTCGCGGCACCGACAGTGATTTCCATCTCGCCGGCTCCGCGCATTTCACGGGAAGCCGCGCGGTGAAGCTGGACATTGGCGGCACGCTCAACCTGCGGCTGGCCTCGGGTTTTCTTCCCAGCCTCGAGGCCGCCGGCCCGGCGGATGTCAATGCCTCCTTCGGAGGCACGCTCGATCATCTTCGCATCAACGGAAAAATTCATGTGGCCGATGCTTCGGCGCGCTACGGCGATTTCCCCGCCGGGCTTACGCACCTGAGCGGAGACTTCGTATTCGATTCCACGCGCATGCTTTTCGAAAAAGTGACCGCAGAATCCGGCGGCGGGCACCTGGAGTTCTCCGGCACGCTGCTCTACGGCGAAGGCCCGCTACATTATGATTTCACCGCCGTCACCAGCCGCGTCCGCCTGCGTTATCCCGAAGGTATGAGCTGGCTTGTGGGAGGCTCGCTCCGTCTCTCCGGAACGACGCAGGCCGGGCTTCTTTCCGGCCGCGTCACGGTGGACCGCCTGGTCCTCTCGCAGAGTTTCGATTTCGGTTCCGTATTGGTGGCCGCGAAAGAAGGCGGGCCCGCTCCGGTTACCCACTCCACCTACTTGCGCAACCTCCAGTTTGATATTGAAGCCGTTTCCGGCCCCGACGCCCGCATGGAATGGCCCGGTGCGCAGTTTGCCGCCGAAGCCAACTTGCACGCTCGCGGAACCTGGGAGCATCCTTCCATCCTCGGCCACATCCATCTGCTCTCCGGCAACATCACCTTCCGCGGCAACCGTTACGCCCTCACTCGCGGCGATATCAATTTTTCCAAACCGTTTCGCCTCGATCCCGAACTCAACCTGGAAGCCACCACCACCATTCGCCAGTACGAAGTAACGCTCACCTTCAGCGGTTCGGCCAGCCATTTGACCCTGGCCTATCGTTCCGATCCGCCGCTCCCCAGCAACGACATCATTACCTTACTGGCATTGGGCCGCACGGGGGAAGAAAGCGAGTTGCGCACCTCCACCGCTTCGGCCAGCCAGAGCGCCGGGGCATCGGCGCTTCTTTCCGAAGCCATTTCCAGCCAGTTGGGCGGCCGCCTGGAGCGTCTCTTCGGGATCACGCGCTTGCGCGTGGATCCGTTCCTAGCCGGCACCACCACCGAGCAGAACTCTCCCGCCCGGGTCACCGTGGAGCAGCAGGTCACTCGCGACCTGACGGTCACCTACATCACCAACGTCACCTCCACCCAGCAGCAGGTGATCCAGGTGGAGTACAACGTGGACCGCAACGTCTCCGTCATCGCGCTGCGCGACGAAAACGGGACCTTCGGCCTGGACATCAAGATTAAAAAGCGCTTCAAGTAATGCTGCGTGCGTCTACGGAGAGGGGTTTTTGGGCCGGCGGCTTCGCAACCTCTTGAAAACAAAGGAGGAACTGGCAGAATGTTTCACGTGAAACATTCTTGCAGATTCAGTTTTTGTCTGGCGCCGGCTTCTCCGGCGAAAGAATGTCAGAATATTCGTTTTTCAGCTCTTCGATGGTTTCCGCGGCGGCTTTTCTTCCGAGCTCAATTCCGATGGCCTGCGATTCCCGGGTGATTTGCGGCAGGGCCTTGATGGCCCGCTGGCCGAGCGGGGTTCCGTAAAACTTCAACAGTCCTTTAATGTCGTCCTCGTTGAAATACTTGTCATAGATAGGAACCATGCGATCGATGAAGCTGTCGGCATTCAATTTTGACTTGAATTTTTCTGCAAACGCGTCCGCAAACTTACGTCCCCGGTCGTTCTGCGGCAAGGCGCGCGCAAAATTGGCCCGCATCTGCTCGAGGCTCGCGTCAAGCACCTGCATCACCAGATCTTTGCTGCCGGTGAGTTCGAGCAGATCGCGGATATCCTGTTCCTTGGCTGGATCCAGCTTCGCCGCCGCCGCGGGCTCTTGCGACGCAGGAGCCTTGGTTGCCGGGGACTGTGCCAACACCACCAGAGTCCCCATGAGAAGCGCGCCTACCGCCACGAGTGTCTTCATCGCGACCTCCTCCAGAGGAAAAGTGCTTAAAGGG
This sequence comes from Candidatus Acidiferrales bacterium, assembly GCA_035631855.1. Lineage (GTDB taxonomy): Bacteria > Acidobacteriota > Terriglobia > Acidiferrales > UBA7541 > DASQHY01. The sequence continues at coordinate 2,060 of DASQHY010000102.1, read as the reverse complement.
ATTTTGCAACCAGATTGGCCGGAACGTCATGGTCGGATTTCGCTTGGTGTTCCATCAGACACGGTTCGCGGACCTGTTTCCTTCTCCGGATGGTGACCCCATTTCTGCTACCATGGCCGCCACTTTATGTCCTCGTCGCCCTCACCCGCTGCTCCTGCATTGCCTGCGACGCATCAAGAGGTCATTGACCGCGAAGCCGGCCTGCAACGCAATCTGACGCCGCCCCAACTCTCCATGATCGCCATCGGCGGCGCCATCGGCACTGGTCTGTTCCTGGGCAGCGCCATTTCCGTGCGCCTGGCCGGACCCGGAGTGATTCTCAGCTACGTGGTGGGCGCGGGCATTGCCATGACGCTGATGTCGGCGCTTGGCGAAATGGCCGTCGCGCATCCTGTGGCGGGCTCGTTTGGCGCCTACGCCGAGATGTACATCCATCCGTGGGTCGGCTTCGTCGTGCGTTACACCTATTGGTTCTGCCAGGTCATCGCCATCGGCAGCGAAGTGGCCGCTGCAGCCATCTATTGCGGGTATTGGTTTCCCGGTATACCGCAGTGGATCTGGATCGCGGCGTTTTCCGCGGGAATGATTTACGTGAACGCGCGGAGCGTGGCGAGTTTCGGCGCGTTCGAATACTGGTTCGCGATGATCAAGGTGGTGACCATCACCATCTTTTTGATTCTTGGCGGCGCGCTGGTGTTCGGCATCGGCTTTCACCGGATCGGCGTAGCCAACTACACGGCTCACGGCGGTTTCCTTCCTCACGGCTGGAGCGGCGTCGGCCTCGGCATCGCCATGGCCATGTTCAGCTATCTAGGTCTCGAGGTTGTCGCCGTCACTTCCGGCGAAGCCAAAGATCCGGAACGCGCTCTTCCCAGCGCCTTGCGCTGGACGCTTCTCCGTTTGGGAATTTTCTATATCGGCGGGCTGGCGCTGGTCGTGGGAATCGTTCCCTGGACACAGGTCGGTCTGGGCGAAAGCCCGTTCGTGCGCGTCTTTCAAACCGTGGGCATCCCGGCCGCCGCGGGCATCATGAATTTCGTGGTCCTCACCGCCGCCCTTTCCAGCGTCAATTGCAATCTCTACCTCACCTCGCGGATGATTTTCTCACTCGCGCGCGGCAAGTATGCGCCGTCCTTGCTGGGCCACCTGAGCAGGCGCGGCACTCCGGTCAACGCTCTGCTGGTTTCCAGCGCCGGAATGGCCCTGGCGCTGGTTCTGAAACAGTGGTTTCCGACGGGCAGAGTTTTCACGTACATGATCGGCTCGGCTTTCTTTGGGGGACTCTTTGTCTGGCTGATGATCTTTGTCACGCACCTCGTCTTCCGCCATCGCCGCAAGCGCACCGCTGCGCCTTATCTGCGTTTCGCTCCGCGCGGGCCGTGGACCACATTGTTCGGACTGTTGGCGCTCACCGCCGTCCTCATCTCTACGTGGTGGATCCCGGAACTCCAAATCACGCTTAAGGCCGGCGTCCCCTGGCTCATATTCATCTCCCTCGCCTACCTCCTGTGGTCCCGCCTGTCGCGCTCCGCCCGCTGACACCTTGTTTCCCATGCACGCAGATGACCTACAAAGAGTTCCATCCTTCAGCCGCAATCTCACGTCCCAGAATGACTTCCGCTTCGTGCAACATCATGCGGAGTTGCGGCACACTGAACTCCTGGTTGGAAGGAATTGCGAGGCGGTGTTCACGGAAGACCATGAACTGATGCCGAGTGCCCGAATACGGCCCCTCAAATCCGAGAGCTCGCAGTCGCCGGATAAAATCCCTGCGCTTACAGGGTATCCACCGGCTCACGAGTGGGTTCCTTGTTCAGGTCAATGCTTCCCACAACCGGCAGGCGGTGCCGAAGCTTCAGGCCAAGCAGAATCCATTCTTCCAGTGTCGAGCGCAACTCGTCTTCACACGCGCGCAGCGTTGCGGCAAACGACACCACGCCGGGACACGCCGGGATCCTTGCCGAGAAAGTTCCGTCGTCCAGCTTGTCATAAACGGCCTCTTCCAGTGCTCGCTGAACGTATTCGCTCAAGATATATCGTTTGCTCACAGAAGGCCTCTC
>DASQHY010000101.1:0-36190 GCA_035631855.1 Candidatus Acidiferrales bacterium | reverse complement strand
CGAGAATTCTCCGTCCATTAACGGCCTCAACACCGTAGCCTTTACTGCAATGCGCCATGACGGTTTGATCGCCATCTTCACGTCCGCCGACGACGGCACCGTCACACAACTCGTCGACAACACCGGACCATTCGCGTTCTTCAATGAAATCGATCTGAACGATAACGGTTCGGTCGCCTTCTACGGCTCGCAGTGGGGAGGCCTATTTGGAGTGTGGCGTATTGATAGCACGGGCTCCAGTCCCACGGTCACAGAGATTACCGACGCGACACGGACAGGCTCGGCGAATTTCACTGAGGTGTCGATCAACGACTCCGGGCAGGTCGCCTACTCGTTCCGCGATCCCGGAGATTTCGTGAGCACTGTAAGCATCGGCGACGGCAAAAGGGTCCACCCCATTTTCGGTCCACCGTCGATCGTGGCCGGTCCCGGAACCGTCGCGCTCGGCCGCACCGTTTTCTCCGCCGAGATAGGCCGCGGTGCTCTGAATAATCTCGGACAGATCGTGCTGCACATCCTCTTCGACGACGGCTCACAAATGATCGCGCGCGCGGACCTCGTCGATCTGTTCGAGAACCTCGCGATTGAAGGGGCATTCCAATTGTCGACAGGAGCCGGCAACGGAACTGGCATGGGCACGACCGTCCATCTGCCTCCCACCCTGCTGGTGCTTGCCTTCGATGCCACCTTCCTGACGAGCCAAGGTGAGCTGAAGGTCCAACTCGGCAACCGGCCGCTGGCAAGCGTTCGGGCGATCTCCCCCGGTGTTAGACAACGTATCCGTGTCCCCATCGACTTGCGTCAAAAGACTCGCTCCACCACGCCGGCGAAGGCGCCGGAGCTTAAGTTTGTCCTGGCCGGAGCGCCTGGAGTCGCTGTCCAGATCGGAAACATCAGTATTCCCGGCACCAGATTCAATTCGAGCCAGCCCAACGCCGCCGCCCAATGGCACTTTGACACCAAGGGCGGCGGACGGGCTGGATTCGTGAACGCGACCCGCTTTCCGGTACAGATCAAGGTGCTTAAGAGGGAGCCGCGCGAAAATGAAAAAAAAGAGCAGGCGCGTACCGCAACCGTGGCGATCCTGAGCACCGCAAACTTCGATGCGACACGGGACATCCGACGGGACACGCTGAACTTCGCGGGCATGCCGGTGCGCCACGGACCTGAGGCGAAAGGGGGCGACCATCCGCAGTGCACCGAGCGCGACGTTAACGATGACGGGCGTCCCGACCTAGTATGCGAGTTCGGATCGACTGCTTCACCAGCCGGCAGCTCTGTGCAAGTGCGGAACGCAATGCTTGAGGGGATGACGCCGTATGGCTGGCTGATTGAAGGACGCGAGGCGGGACGGGCACAATGATTTATGATCTTCTCCTACTTGATGGTGCTCCGCGAATGCGTGCCGCATCAGTCGGCGCTCGCCTAGCGATCGTGTGTACAAGGGCGTTGGCCGGCTGTATTCCGGGAGACAGCAGATCCCTCGTCGCAAGGAGCGCTCCTCGGATGACAAAGACCTGGGGCGCACAGGCGCTACAGGACCAGGGAGGAGGTTGGCGCAGAGACTCGGCTAAATGCGGTGGCCGCGAAAGACGGCGCGCATGGCACCGCGCGCGCTGCGCCAGCGATGGCGCCATTGCGGCGCGAACAAGAACTGCAAGAAACGGTCGGCTGCCTGGCCGAGCCCTTCATCGTAACCGTACCACCAAGATTTCGGCCAGCGCGGCAGGCGGTCCACGTCCACATATTTTACTTGAACCATTTCGAGAAGACCAAACTTGGAGTGCGTGCGGCCCCACCCGCTCGCTCCACGGCCTCCGTGCGGCGCTTCGGCGATACCAAAATAGCTGGCGACATCGTTGACCATGACGGCTCCGGCACGAATCCCCGCGGCCAACTGCCGGCCGCGACGCCCATCCGCGGTCCAGATACTTGCGGCGAGGCCGTAGGGAGAGTCGTTGGCCATGGACACTGCTTCTTTTGCATCGGCCACGCTGCGAATGGCCAGAACCGGGCCGAAGGTTTCTTCCTGCATCAGCTTCATGGAATGATCCACATCGGCGACGACGGTGGGCTCAAAAAAACACGGACCCAGGTCCGGGCGGCGCCGTCCGCCCGCCAAAATACGCGCCCCCCGGGAAACCGCTTCCTGCAACTCCGCCTCGATGCGATCCGCAGCCGAGGCGCGGATCAGGGGGCCGACTTCGGTATGGGGATCCATTCCCGAACCCAGTTTCAGCAAGCGCGTTTTTGCAGCGCAGCGATCCCCAAATTCCTGGGCGATGGCGGCCTCCACGTAAATGCGTTCCACGGAAAGGCAAGCCTGGCCGCAATTAGTGAAGCTGCCCCAAACGGCCGCGCTTGAAGTGACTTCCAGATCGGCGTCGGCGAGCACGATCATGGCGTCTTTGCCGCCCAATTCGAGAACGCACGGGATCAGCCGCCTCGCGCAAGCCTCCGCCACGCGCTTTCCCGTGGCCACGCTTCCGGTGAAGATGACCTTGTCGGGTCCGGCATTGATCAGCGCTTCTCCAAGCTGGCCGGCGCACTGGATCACCTGGACCAAGGCCGGCGGGAAGCCTGCCTGCTCGAACAGCTCGCCCACCAACGCGCCGCACCAGGGAGTCATCTCCGAAGGTTTCAAAACGGCGGCGTTGCCGGCGACGATCGCGGGAATGATCTGTCCGAGGGGGACCGCCAGCGGATAGTTCCACGCGCCGATGACCGCAATCACGCCAAACGGTTCGTAGGAAATCCAGCCGGCTTTGGCTTTCACGGCGGGGTTGTGGTGGGGGACGCGCTCGGGCTTCAGCAAGCGCGGCGCTTCGGTGGAGTAGTAGTCGGCGGCATCGAGAGAGACAAATAAATCCGCAAAAAATGACTCGACTCGAGGTTTGCCCGACTCGCGAGTGATGATGTCGGCCAGTTCCTGCCTCCTGGCGTACATCTTTTCGCGCAAAGAGCGCAGCAGCGCACAGCGGAGACGCAATGGTTCGCGCGCCCATTCGGCTTGGGCGCGCCGCGCGCGGGCCAGAATCCCAGGAATGCTCGAAAGGGGCGTGGTATCGAACCGGCCCAGAACCTCGCCCGTGGCCGGGTTAATCGAGGCAATGGAGGACGAAAGAGCAGCGTGGGAGCTCATCCCACAATCTTACCTGAATTGAGCATCATATGCTGCTTGGCTTCCAGGGATCCGAATACTCGACCGACACCATGCACAGGCCCTGCGGAGGGACGGTGGGGCCGGATTTGGAACGGTCACGCAGGTCGAAGAGACGGGGAATATCTTCAGTCGTGAGCCGCCCGCGTCCGACATCGAGAAGCGTTCCGACCATCTTGCGCACCATGAATCGCAGGAATGATTTTCCGCGCACTTCAAAATGCAGCTCTTCCCCGCCTTCGGGTTCGATCATTGCAGCGCGATAAATCTCACGTAGCGCGGAGCGCTCGCGGTCGTCCTCCTCGGAACCGGTTGACGCGGCGAACGAAGTAAAGTCATGCGTTCCCACGAACAGCGGGGCCGCCACGCGCATGGCGTCCCCATTCAGCGGATAGGGATAATGGAGAACGTATCGGTGAACAAACGGAGGCACCACTCGTCCGCGAAAGAGGCGGTAGCGATACGTTTTTGCAACGGCGTGCCAGCGCGCGTGAAAGTCCGGGCCAACTTCTTCGGCGGCAACCACTCGAATCGCAGGGGGCAGGAGCGCGTTGCAGGCGCGCTGAAACTCAGCGGGCAACAACTCCGAATGGGTGCGGAAGTGGGCCACTTGGCCCAGGGCATGGACGCCTGCGTCGGTGCGTCCGGCGCCGTGAAGTGTCACGGACTCTTGCGTGAGTTTGCCGAGCACTTCGACTAGAGCACCCTGAATCGTGGGGCGCCCCGGCTGAATTTGCCAGCCGGAGAAATCCGTCCCATCGTAGGCGAGGGTCAGCTTGATGTTGTGCATTTTGAAAGGGGATTATCCCACGCGGGAAGGTTCAGGGGGTGACGCGGAGGAACCGGCTGCCGGGGCGGACCGCTGTAGTTCCCGCGCGGCAAAGAGGACAATCGTCCGCATCATAGCTGTCGATCTTCAGATCCAAGAGGGCTTCCGCGGGAACCGGAAACTCGATCTTTCCTCCGCTGCGGTCAATCAGAGCGCCTACGCCGACCACGCGCCCTCCGGCTTCTTCAACGACGCGCATGGTTTCGAAGGTAGAACCGCCGGTGGTCCACACATCTTCGACCACAAGAACGTGCTCGTCGGGCTCGACGTGAAAGCCGCGCCGCAGGGAGAGCGCGCCGGTGGTGTCACGCTCGACGAAGATGGCCCTGGTTCCCCCGCCCGGCACTCCTGCAGGAACCTTCGCCAAGTCCGGAAGCGCGCGAGCCACTTCCTGTCCGAGAATCAGTCCTCCCAGAGCCGGCGAGGCGACGCAATCCACTCTCAAGTCGTGGAACTCCGCGGCGAGCGCGCGGCCAATCATCTCGGCATAGCGCGGATATTGAAGCACCAGCGCGCACTGGACGTAGGTCCCACTGTGCATCCCCGAAGACAATTCAAAGTGTCCCTGGCGAATGGCCCCGACCGATTCCAGGAGCCGGTGGATTTCTTGTTGTCGCATGGCGGCCGCGTCTCGCGAAGAGGCCAGCCAAGCTCAGGCCTCTCGCGGTGGGCGTAGCGTAGCGATGGCCGGTTCAGTTGTCAAGAAATGGGAGTCTTGCTAGACTCGAAGGCCCGCTGACTTGACACTTCCGCTTGAGTCGAGAGTCCCGCGGCGATAAGAATTTTGAAACAAAACCGCGCTGTTAGACGTTTTACAAGTTTAGTGCACATCCGTCGAATTCTGTGTTCACGACACTGTTCCGGGAGAGTGAAACTATGTTGCCAAGGTTCGTACGCACCGCAGCCGCAGGAGTTCTGGTCTTCGCGACCGTCGTTGGGCCGGTTGCTCCGGCTTCCGCCCAGGAGCAGCAGCCGGCACAGCAACCAGCGCAACCCTCACAGCAACCGGCCCAGGCCGCCCAGCCTGCTCCCCTGCAAGGCACGCTGGGCTCGCTCCACCTGAGGGCCCACGATTTTTCAAAGGCCCCTCGGCCGTTTCCCAAGGTGTGGCAACCGTACCGCCCCATCCAGTTGGAGAAGGGAAACCTGGAGAACTCGCCGAGACTTGAGCAGATGATCCACGACGGCAAGCTGGCGTTGACCTTGCAAGATGCCATCACGCTGGCGCTCGAGAACAACATGGATATCATCGTGCAGAGGTACAGCGACTGGATCTCCGATACGGACATACTCCGGGCCAAGGGCGGGGGAATCAGCCGCGGCATCCCCTTCGCCAACGGCCAGTTTGCCGAGGGCGCCAACCCGTCTCAGAACTTCGACCCCACAATCACGACAGGAATTACGTTTGATGACCGCAATATCCCTGTGAACAACCCGTTCACTGCAGGGACAGGCATCTCTTCACTGGCATCGCTAGTGGTGCACACCGCGACATACAACACGCAGTATTCGCAAGGGTTCGCAACGGGCACGGGATTCGGGGCGTTCTTCAACAATACGCGCAGCTCGACGAACTCCCCTGCTTCCATCTTCAATCCCTCGGTGCAATCTTCCCTCGGTGTTTTCTTCAACCAGCAATTGCTGAACGGCTTCGGCCTGCTGGTCAACACGCGGTTTATCCGCATCGCCAAAATCAACAAAAAGATCGCCGATCTGGCGTTCGCGCAACAGGCCATCAATACCACCAACCAGGTGTCCAACGCCTACTGGGAGCTTGTCTTTGCGCGCGAAAACGTGAAGGTGCAGCAGGAAGCAGTGAACGTAGCCGAGAAACTCTACGCCGATAACAAGCGCCAGGTGGAAATCGGCACCATGGCCCCCATCGACGTGGTCCGGGCCGAGGCGGAAGTGGCCACCAACCGGCAGAACCTCATCGTCGCCCAGACGGTCCAATTGCAGCAGCAAACCTTGCTGATCAGCACGATTACAAAGAATCCGCTCACCCCTCAATTGATCAGCGTGGAAGTAGTCCCCACCGACTCCGCGACCCAGCCCGTGGAAATGCAGACGGCGCCTCTTCCCGACGCGGTGAAGGAGGCGCTGGACAAGCGGCCGGACATTCTGCAGCAGGTAGAGGATTTGAAGGCCCGGGACATCAACGTGCACGCGACAAGGAACGCCTTGCTGCCTACGTTCACGGTTTCCGGGCAGTACTTGTCTCAGGGCCTCGGCGGAGACGCCAAGACTCTCAGCGCACCCACGACCGTCGCCGGAAACCAGATCGTCAATCAAGCCGGTGTTCCGGTCATCGTAAACACGCCCAGCGGGGCCATTCCGGTATTTCTCCCGCAGAACGTCACCACGGTGACGGGCATAGCCCCCGGCGGCCTGGGTGATGCGCTCAGCAGCGTCTTCAACAACCGCTTCCCGGACTACACCATCCAGTTCAACCTCAACCTTCCCATTCGGAACCGTCCGGCCCAGGCCGATAGCGCCCGCGCGCTCCTCGAACAGCGTCAGTCCGAGGCGCGGATGCGCCAACTCCAGAACAACGTCGTGATTGACGTGCGGAATACGCAGATTGCGCTCGAGCAAGACCGCGCGCGCGTCCAGGCGGCGGGCCAGGCGCGCATTCTCCAGGAAAGAACGCTCGATGCCGAGCAGAAGAAATACCAACTGGGCGCGTCGACCGTGTTTCTGGTCATTCAAGCGCAGCGCGACTTAAGCAACGCTCGAGGAGTGGAATTGCGCGCCCTGGTGGACCTGGCTAAGGCGAAGATTGACTATGAACGCGCCCTCGGCCGCACCCTCGACGTGAACCACATTACGATTGCCGACGCCAGGCGCGGCACGGTGGAACATAACACTTTGATACCCGGGACCTTCCAGGGCGAGGTGATTGGAACTCAGAAATCGTATTAGCCCCGCCGGGCTTGTCCTGTGACAAAACCGCCTTGCGGCGAACCGCCCGGCACTTTGCTGGCGCGGTGTGCCGCCCTTTTCTGAGGCATCCAACTTGCCGTACGTGATTCCATGTCTTAAGATGAGTCGAAGCGCGTTTGATAGCCTGTCTGGATAGCGGTACACCGTTCAGACTGCGGAGCAAACAGAATGAGCGAAAAAGGCAAGTCCGGCACGCCTGTCGCGAACCCGCCGGAATTGTCACCGTCACAACGGAAGCCATCGCAGGCTGAGCGCAACTGGGAAGAGAAAACGCTCAAGCCCACGCTCGAGAAATCTCCGGAGCGGGCCGCGGAATTCACCACCATCTCCGGCCATCCGATTCGCCGTCTGTATACGCAGGCGGACCTCGCCGGCTGGGACCCGGAAAAGGACTTGAGTTACCCGGGCGAGCCGCCCTACGCGCGCGGGATTCACGCCACGATGCACCGCGGACGCCTTTGGACGATGCGGCAGTTTGCAGGCTTCGGCACGGCCGAGGATACCAACCAGCGCTTCCGGTACTTGCTGACACAGGGGCAGACGGGGCTTTCCGTGGCGTTCGATCTGCCGACACTGATGGGGTACGACTCCGACCATCCTCTTTCCGAGGGCGAGGTGGGAAAGTGCGGCGTGGCCATCAGTTCGCTCGCGGACATGGAAGTGCTCTTCGACAAAATCCCCATCGCCGATGTGACCACGTCCATGACCATCAACTCCCCGGCGGCGGTCATCTGGGCGATGTACCTGGCGGTGGCGGAAAAGCAGGGCGCCGACTGGCAGAAAATCTCCGGCACAATTCAGAACGACATCCTCAAGGAATACATCGCGCAGAAGGAATACATCTATCCGCCGGAGCCCTCGATGCGGCTGGTGATAGACACATTCGAGTTCTGCACCAAACACACGCCGCGATTCAACGCGATTTCCATCAGCGGATATCACATCCGGGAAGCCGGCTCGACGGCGATCCAGGAGCTGGCATTTACCCTGCGCGACGGCATCGAGTATGTGGATTGGGGCCTGCGGCGGGGACTGGAAGTGGATGAATTCGTTCCGCGGCTTTCGTTCTTCTTCAATGCACACAGCGATTTCTTCGAGGAGATCGCCAAGTACCGCGCGGCGCGGCGCATCTGGTACAAGACCATGCGCGAGCGTTTTGGCGCGAAGTCGGCACGCTCCTCGGCGCTGCGGTTCCATTCGCAGACCGCGGGATGCTCGCTCACCGCACAGCAGCCGTATAACAACGTGGTGCGGACGGCGCTGCAGGCGCTGGCGGCGGTCCTGGGCGGCACGCAGTCGCTGCACACGAATTCTCTGGACGAAGCTTGGGCGCTCCCCACGGAGTTTGCGGCGACCATCGCTCTGCGCACGCAACAGATCCTCGCGCACGAAAGCGGCGTGACCCACACCGTGGACCCGCTGGGCGGTTCGTACTTCGTGGAGACGCTGACCAATGAGGTCGAGCGCGGCGCGTGGGATTACATCGAGCGCATTGACGCGCTCGGCGGAATGGTGGCAGCCATCGAGCGTTCTTACCCTCAGCGCGAGATTGCTGAAGCTTCCTACCGCTACCAGTTGGCCGTGGACCACAAGGAAAAAGTCATCGTCGGCGTGAACGATTATGTGGCCGAAGAAAAACCCCTCGACATTTTGCAGATCGATGAATCGGTGGCTCACCGGCAGGCCGCAAGTCTCAAGAAACTTCGCGCCGAGCGGTCCCAGGCGGAAGTCCATCGCCGCCTCGCCGCTCTCCGCAACGCGGCGCAAGGGACCGAAAACCTGATGCCCTTCATCTACGAAGCAGTCAAGGCCTACGCAACTCTGGGTGAAATCTGCGACGCCATGCGCGAAGTCTTCGGCACCTACGAAGAAGTGGCCATCACCTAGCCCACGGACAACTGATGCCCGAAAAGAAGATACGAGTTCTGATCGCCAAGCCGGGCCTGGATGGCCACGACCGCGGAGCCAAGATCATTGCGCGCGCGCTGCGTGACGCCGGCATGGAAGTCATCTACACCGGCTTGCGGCAGACCCCCGAAATGATCGCCTCGGCCGCCGCCCAGGAAGATGTGGACGTCATCGGCCTTTCGATCCTTTCCGGCGCGCACAATACCCTCTGCCCGCAGCTCCTGGATTTGCTCCACAGGAAAGGAATGAACGATGTGACCGTGCTGGTCGGCGGAATTATCCCCGAAGCCGACATCCCCGCGCTGAAAAAGGCGGGGATTGCGGAGGTTTTTCTTCCCGGAACTGCGACGCAAGAGATCGTGCAGTTCGTGCGCACTCGCACCGCGCAGAAGAGCTGACCCTGCGCCGCGCCCTTCTCTTCCCGGGGATCGCGCTTACCTCACGCGCGCGTTTCCGCCGCTTCCCTTCCCGCGCAAACCGCGTGAATCCAAGTTATACTGAGACGCTCTGTTCGCCAGACGCACTCTATCTTGAGGGTCGCTAGCGGCCGGAGTCGCATTCTCAACGAGAGGTCTGCGAGTGTCCAGCCCCGCTTTGGAGTCACACGTCAACCGCGAGTCTCCGGACTTCGAGAGAAATACGCGCCGCATCATTGACCTCCTGACGGAAATCAAGAACGAGGAAGAGACCATTCGCCAGGGAGGCGGGGCAAAAGCCATCGAATCGCAGCACAAGAAGGGGCGGCTGACGGCGCGCGAGCGCATCGGGAAACTGATTGACCCGAAAACGAGCTTTTTCGAACTGGGCATCTATTCCGCCTACGAAATGTATGAGGAGTGGGGAGGCGCACCCGCAGCCGGTACGATCACGGGCCTCGCCCGCGTCTGTGGCCGGCTGGCGATGATCGTCGCCAACGACGCCACGGTAAAAGCCGGCGCCTTTTTCCCCATGACCGCGAAGAAAGTGATTCGCGCGCAAAACATCGCCATGGAAAACCGCATCCCCACCATCTACCTCGTGGATTCCGCCGGAGTTTTCTTGCCCTTGCAGGAGGATGTCTTCCCCGACACGGACGACTTTGGGCGGGTGTTTCGAAACAACGCCGTGATGAGCGCCATGGGAATCCCGCAAATCACCGCCATCATGGGAATGTGCGTAGCGGGTGGGGCGTACCTGCCGGTGATGTGCGACCACATCCTGATGACCGAAGGCTCCGGACTGTTTCTCGCCGGTCCGGCCCTGGTCCAAGCAGCCATCGGGCAAAAGGTTTCCGCCGAGGAGTTGGGCGGCGCCAAGATGCATTCGCAAATTAGCGGAACGGTGGACTTCCGCGAACCCGACGACGATTCCTGCATCCGCCGCATCCGCCAGTTGGTGGACAAGATGGGAAACCCTCCGGCCCCGGCCTTCAGCCACAAGCCTCCCGTGGAACCCGCGCATCCGGGCGAGGAGATTTACGGCATCTTCTCCGGCGATCCGGCCAAGCAATACGACATGCGTCAAATCATCGCGCGCATCGTGGATGGCAGCGCGTGGGAAGAGTATCGCGCGGAACACGGCGAGACCGTTTTGTGCGGCTACGCGCGCATTGGCGGCTGGGCCGTAGGCATCGTCGCCAACCAGAAGAAAAATGTCCAGACGACCGCGCCGGGCAGCGGGCAGAAGCGCATCGAGTTCGGCGGCGTGATTTACACCGAATCGGCGGAAAAGGCGGCGCGATTTATCCTCGACTGCAATCAAAACCGCGTGCCACTGGTGTTTTTGCACGACGTCAACGGTTTTATGGTCGGCAAAGAAGCCGAATGGAGCGGCATCATCCGCGCCGGCGCAAAGATGGTGAATGCGGTGTCCAACAGCGTGGTGCCCAAAATTGCCGTAATCTGCGGCGGCAGCTTCGGCGCCGGCCACTACGCCATGTGCGGGAAGGCTTACGATCCACGGTTCATTTTTGCCTGGCCAACAGCGCGCTATGCCGTGATGAGCGGCGACTCCGCAGCGGGCACGCTGGTGGAAATCAAGATCAAGCAGCTCGAGCGCCAGGGCAAGAAGCTCTCCGAGAAAGAAAAAAAGGATCTGCTGGATTCGATCCGCGCCACCTATGAGCATCAGACCGACCCGCGTTACGCCGCCGCCCGGCTCTGGGTGGACGCCATCATTGACCCCGCACAGACGCGCGACGCGCTGATCTGGGCGCTCGACGTCGCGGCCCTGAACCCCGAGATTCGTGAATTCAAGACCGGGGTTCTGCAGACGTGAACTTCGCTTTTCGGACCGCGACCAGTCGAAGAACCAAAGGCCTCTTGATGGTTGTTCTGTCTCCGTTGCTCGTCTGGTTTATCACTTTTGTTTGTATAATCTTGTCAGACCTATTGGGGCTCACAGGTGCTCTTTGGTTTGAGCGCATGTTCGGTCACGGTGGGCTGGCAATCCTTTTTCTGTATTTCGTCTCTGTTCCTCTTGTGATGCTTTCTCTATTAGTACTTCCCTTCTCAATTTATTCAGATTGGCGCAAATGGAAGAAAAACAGCGTACAAAAATAGTGGAGTGCCCGCGGGATGCGTGGCAAGGGCTGTCCGACTTCATTCCGACGGAGGAGAAAGCCGAGTACCTGAAAGAATTGGTGCTCGCGGGGTTCAAATACATTGACGCGGTGAGTTTTGTTTCTCCGAAGCATGTGAAGCAGATGGCGGACAGCGAAGAGGTCATGAAAGGGCTCATGGCTTCCCTGCCCGCGGGAGGCGCACCGCCGGAAATCATCGGCATCGTGGTCAATGAGAAGGGCATGGAGCGCGCGTTGGCCACGCCCGGCGTGACCACGCTGGGTTATCCCTATTCCATCTCGGCCTATTTTCGGCGCGCCAACGCCAATATGTCGCGAGGCGAATCGCGCGCCATGGTGGAGACACTCCAGAAGGCTACGACGGCGGCGCACCGCCGTCTCGTTGTGTACATCTCGATGGCGTTTGGCAATCCTTACGACGAGCCGTGGGGGCCCGAAATTGTCGAGGAAACGCTCGAATGGCTAAAGAACCTCAACGTCCGGACCGTTTCGCTCGCCGACACGGTCGGCACCGCCAAGCCGGAAGAGGTCGGCAAGTTGTATGCCGCGGTGAAAGATTGTGTCGCGGGCATCGAGTTGGGAGTTCATCTGCACAGCCGCCCCGAGGGCGCCGAGGAGAAAGTTCTCGCTGCTTATGAAGCTGGCTGCCGGCGGTTCGATAGCGCGCTGACCGGACTTGGCGGCTGCCCGTTTGCCGGCGACGACTTGGTGGGAAACATTGCTACGGAGACGGTTCTTGCCGCGCTGGCGAAGGCAGGCGCTTCGACAGGAATCGAAAGCTCGACACTTGCGCCGGTCCTGAAGCTAGCCAACGAAATTCGCGCCCGGTACGCGCACGCTCCGCTGGTGAACTGAGGAGAGAGAATTCCCCACATGCTTTATGCGACGCTCACGCTGGAGATTGCCGGCGAGCTTGCCACGCTCACTCTGAACCGCCCGGAGAAGCGCAACGCGATTTCCACGCAGATGATCGAAGACCTCCTCGCGGCGCTCGGCGAAGCGGAGCGTTCTTCCGCGCGCGTCGTCATCCTGACGGGCGCGGGGAAGGCGTTCTGCTCGGGCATGGACCTTGACACGCTTTCCGCCATCGCCAGGCAATCCCCCGAGCAGAATCTCGCCGATTCGCAGCGCACGGCGAAAATGTTTCGCGCCCTCTGGAGTTTTCCGAAGCCGCTCATCGCCGCCGTGAACGGTGCAGCCATTGCCGGCGGGTGCGGGATCGCCACGCTGTGCGACTTCACCATCGCCGTGCCCGAAGCCAAGCTCGGCTATTCGGAAGTGCGCATCGGATTCATTCCCGCCCTGGTTTCCGTTTTTCTGACCCGGCAAATCGGAGAAAAGCGCGCGCGCGATCTTCTGTTGACCGGCCGCATCGTGGATGCGGACGAGGCGCGCGAGCTTGGCCTGGTGACGTGCGTCGTCCCTGCCGAAAAGCTTATGGCTACGGCGCGTGAGCTGGCGGCCAGCTTGATTGCCGCAAGCCCGACCAGCCTTGCCCGGACGAAGAAATTGTTGTGCGATTCCGCGGCGGCTGCGCTTGACGCGGATCTCCAGCGCGCCATTCGGGAAAATGCCCGCATCCGCGCCACGCCCGATTTTCAGGAAGGCCTCGCAGCGTTCCTCGAAAAGCGCAAGCCCGTTTGGCGCGGAGAGTGATGGTACACTTTCGTGGCCATGGGCGAGTTTTATGAAACCACGGTGCGCGTGCGTTACGCCGAGACGGATCAGCTCGGCATCGTGTATCACTCCAATTTCTTGATTTGGTTTGAAGTCGGGCGCGTCGAGGCCATCCGCCAAATGGGACTCGCGTATAAGCAGATGGAGCTGGAAGACGATTGCCACATCCTGGTCGCCGAAGCGCAGTGCCGCTACCATCACCCGGCGCGGTATGACGATGTTTTGCGCATTCGCACGCGCATCACCGAAGTTCGCTCGCGCACCATCCATTTCGGATACGAAGTGTTTCACCGGGAATCGGGAAAGCTTCTCGCTACCGGCGAGACCAAACACGTGGTGTGCGGGCGAAACGGCCGGCCCAAGACACTGCCGCAGAAATACCGCCGGGCGTTTGCTCCTTCGCCCATGGAAGCACGGGCGCATTCCCAAACATGAGTGTCGCGCTTACCGGCAACGATCTTTCTCTCGACCAGCTTTACGATGTCGCTTTTCGCTATGCCGAGGTGACGCTGGCAGGAAGCGCGCGCCAAGGGATGCAGGCGTCGCGCGCGGTCATTGAAAAGCTTCTCTCCTCGGGAAAGACGGCCTACGGAATCAACACCGGTTTCGGCAAGCTCGCGAGCGTGCGCATTTCCCCCGGCCAGTTGCGTCAATTACAGCTTAATCTGGTTCGCTCGCATTCCTCGGGGGTTGGCGCGCCGCTCAGCGAACCGGAAGCGCGCGCGATGATGCTTCTACGCGCCAACGCCTTGGCCAAGGGCTTGAGCGGGGTGCGGCCGGTCATTGTCGAGACGCTGTGCGAGATGCTGAATCGCCGCGTCCATCCGGTCATTCCTTCGCAGGGCTCCGTGGGCGCCTCCGGTGATCTTGCACCGCTGGCGCATCTCGCGCAGGTGGCCATCGGCGAGGGTCAAGCGATGGTAGGCGGCGAAACTCTTTCCGGCGGCGAAGCCCTGCGCCACGCGAAGATCGCGCCGTTGGCCCTCGAAGCGAAGGAGGGGCTGTCCCTATTGAACGGCACCCAAGGGATGCTCGCCCTGCTGAGCCTCGCCCTGCGCGACGCGCAGGTTCTCGCGGACACGGCTGACGTTGCTGCGGCGCTTTCTCTCGACGCGCTGCGCGGCAGCCCCGCGGCATTCGATCCACGCATCATGCAAGCGCGGCCCTACGCCGGAGCAGCGCAGACCGCGCAAAACCTGGCTCGCTTGATTCAAGGCAGTCAAATTCGCGAATCGCATCGCTCCGCCGAAAAGGATCCCCGCGTCCAGGATGCCTACAGCCTGCGCTGCACGCCGCAAGTTCACGGCGCCATCCGCGATGCGCTCGCGCAGGCCCGCGCCGTTGTGGAAGTGGAACTCAACAGCGCCACGGACAATCCCCTGGTATTTGTCCGCGCGGGAACAACCGGCGAAGGCGACGTGGTCAGCGGCGGAAATTTCCATGGCCAGCCATTGGCCATGGCCGCGGATCAGGTGGCGGTCGCTCTCGCCACTCTCGGGGGTATCGCCGAGCGCCGCATCGACCAGATGACCAATCCGCAGACCAGCCTTCTTCCGCCCTTCCTGTCTCCCGATGCGGGCATCAATTCCGGGTTCATGATCGCGCAAGTCGTGGCTGCCGCGCTCACCAGTGAAAACAAAACTCTCGCCACGCCGCATTCGGTGGACTCCATCACCACCTCGGGAAATCAGGAAGACTACGTTTCAATGGGCATGGGCGCCGCGCGGCGTCTCCGCCCCATGCTCGGCAATTTGCGGAACATCTTGGCCATCGAACTCCTCTGCGCCTGCCAGGGCATCGACCTTCTGTCCCCGCTCCAAACCGGCGCGGAAGCGCAGAAAGCGCATCAACTGGTCCGCGAGGTGTCGCCTAAGGTCGAGGCGGACCGCGCTCTGGCGTCAGATATTCAAGCCGTGGCTTCGCAGATCGACACCGGCAAGTTCCAGAAACTCCTGCTCGGAATCAGGTAGGAACGGAATGTTCATCCCAAGGACTCGAAAAAGAACGTTCCGAGCCGCAGGCCAGCCCGGTAACTAAACGGCGGGAGCTCGAGTGAGTAGTGGCCGCACGAAAGCCAGAGCGTTTCCGGCTCCCCGCCGTGTTGCCGCAGTGCGCCGAGCATTTGTTCGGTCAGCTCAGGCACGAAGGTCGGGTCGTATTTCCCGGAAATCATCAGGCAGCGGCGCCCCGCTCCCAGGCCGCGTTGCACATACGGCATCGGACTGATGGGCGCCCAGAACTGCCGCAATTCATCCAACGTGACTTTGGTCTTCAATCCTTCCCACACGTGATTCGTGGTCATCCCCACGCGCACCACATCGGCGAAGTAGGTCGAGACGTGGAGAAACGCCCCCGCGCGGACGCGCGGGTCGTGTACCAGCGTGATATAGCCAATCGAAGAGCCGATGCTGGTGCCCAGGATGCCGAGGCGCGTGTAGCCCTGCTGCTCCAGCCAAGTCAAGCAGCGCCGCGCGTCCAAAATCGCCTGGCGGTTGGCCTGGATGGTCAGCCCGATGTTCGACCCGACGAGCTGGTCGGCGCGCTCGTGCCCCGGGGCCATGCGCCGGTCGTGGTACGGCAGGCTCATTTTCAGCGCGGAAATTCCCAGCCGGTTCAGCCAGCGGCAGAGCTCCACTTGCCCTTGCCATTTGGCGTTCCAGTTCGGCAGAACCAGGACCGCGGGGCCTGATTTCTTCGCCTGGAAAAACCTGGCGTGAACGATGTTGTTCGCCGGCCACGGCGATTCAACGGCGCTCGTGAACGTAAGCACGGAGTCTTCCAGCCGGTAGTCCCCTGCCGGCGAAGTGGCGAGCCACTCCGAGCTGCGATGGATGGTCTCTTCAGCCCACCGATGCAGGAAGGTGCGCGGGTCGGGCTCTTCGGTGCGGCCTCCGATGTGCTCCAGCCCCCACTCAAAGCCACGCACCATGCGGTTGTCGTCGGTAGTCCAGCGGCGATGTTCGTAGCGGCGGATTGCTTGTTCGAGCCAAGGCATAGAAGTTAAACCAACGAATATAACGTAGCGAGGAACCTCAAGCAAACGCGCAAAATCCGGGCACAAAATCATTTCAAAAAGAATCTGGAAATGCAGGGATTGGTTCAGAGTGAACCATCAGACACCAGGCGCGCGGCGCGCCTTGAGCACCCCTTTCCCTTATGGCACAGTCGTTTCGTGGAGATTGCAATCAGCTTTTTGTTCGGTCTAGTTGTAGGCAGCTTTCTGAACGTTTGCATTGTCCGGATTCCGGCCGAGATGTCCATTGTGAGCCCGCGCTCGCGCTGCCCGATGTGTGAGTCTCCCATCAAGGCCTGCGACAACATTCCCGTGCTGAGCTGGGTGATTCTTGGGGGCCGCTGCCGGAATTGCAAAGCAAGAATCTCCTCGCTGTATCCATTTGTCGAACTCTCCACCGCCTTTCTCTTTGTTGCGTGCTACGCGGCCTTCGGGTTGACGCCCGTGGGACTGAAGTGGGCGGTTTTCTCATGCCTCATCCTGGTTCTGACGATCACCGATTTGCGTGTCCGGCTCCTGCCGGATGCGGTGACCTTCACCGGCTTCGGACTGGGCCTGGCGTTCAGCGCCGGCACACCTCCCATTGACGGCGCGGCGCAGTGGCTCTGGGGACGCCTCTTTCATTTTATTCCTCCGATGGCTGCGCTTTCGTTGAGCAACGCCATCCTGGGCGCTGCCTTCGGCGGCTTCCTGCTTTGGTTTGTGGGCGAAGCCTATTTCAAGATCAGAGGCAAAGAAGGGATGGGACTCGGAGACGCGAAGATGATGCTCATGGTCGGCAGCTTCTTCGGTCTCACCAGGACGTTCCTGACCATTCTTGTCGGAAGCTTGCTCGGCAGCGCAGTAGGTGTCCTGGCGGTTCCGCTCCTGTACCTCCTGGGATGGAAGCGAAGCCTCGCCAAGCGCGCCAGCCGCCGAGGCCTCGGCAAAGAGAGCAAACTCCGGCTCTATCTTGCGTACAACTACCAGTTTCCGTTTGGAACTTATTTGGGCACGGCGGCGCTGATGGTTGTGTTCTTCGGCTCTTCGGTTCTGGAGTGGTACTACTCGCTTTTGCCAAACAGATAGGTCAAGACGCCGCAGGAGTTTTGTTGGATGGAAACCATGAGTTTCTTGGCACAGCCCGCGGGAAATTGGAGGATGGCCCTTCTCGGCGCAGTCTTCGTGTTTGTGCTGATCGGCGTGATCTACCTATTTGCACTTGCGCTCCGCAAGTTCCTGCATCGCAGAGAGGGTCCCGCCGCCGACGACACGGCCACGCTGAAGCCCAAGGGAGATGATCCGTCGGCCTTCATGGCCGCTTCGATGCAGGGCGTGATCCTGAAGCTCCGCGAGCAGGAAAAAGAATTGGAGCGATTGCATCGCGCCGAGAAAGAGCGCGCCGAGCAGACCGAACGCCTAAGTGAGGAAGTTACCCGCAACATGCCGGCGGGTTTGCTCCTGGTAAGCTCCGCCGGGATCATCACCAGCGCCAATCCTGCCGCGGAGACGGCCATCGGGGTCCGCGGTCTTGCGTATCGTAGGTACACGGAAGCTCTCGGGGAGAATTCCGCGGTGACCCGGCTGATTGGCAATTGTCTGGCGCAAGGGCGTACCTACCGGCGCCAAGAGATTCAACATACGACCCTTTCTGGAGAGCAGCGCCAGCTCGGCGTCACGATTTCTCCGGTGCTCCATGGCGCCGGAACCAAAAAAATCTCCGGCGCGATCTGCCTGTTGAGCGACCTTACGGAGCTGGCCGCTCTGCAGCGCCAGATGCGCCTGAAGGAAAACCTCGCGGCCCTCGGCGAGCTTTCCGCGGGCATCGCTCACGAGTTCAAGAATGCCCTGGCGACGATTTCCGGGTATGCCCAGATGATTCGGGGAGAAGGGGGCCAGGACGAGACCTCACAATACGCCGAACGGATTCTGGACCAGACGCGCACCATCACCCATGTCATCACCGAGTTTTTGAAGTTCGCGCGTCCCTTCGAATTGGCCGACGACCAGGTGGAAATCCGTCCGCTGGTCGAACGCGTCGCGGCCGAAGTTCGAGACGCCGTTTCTCAGGTTACCGTCACCGCGGAGGGCGAATTCGCGCAAGTCTCCGGCGACGAAGGCCTGCTCCGCCAGGCCATCCTGAATCTTGCCCGCAATGCCGCCGAAGCCTCGCGCGAACAGCCTTCGGGAGGACGCGTGGTTCTGCGCGGGTCGCTGGAAAAAAATGGCTCCTCCGACGTGCAGCGTATCTCCGTCTCTGACAACGGCCCCGGAATTCCCCCCGCGGACCTCCTGAAGATTTTCCGGCCGTTCTATACCACCAAGGCAAAAGGAACGGGTCTGGGCCTCGCCGTGGTCCAAAAGATCGTCGTCCAGCATGGAGGAACGGTGGAAGCCAGGAATCAGCCCCAGGGCGGGGCCGAGTTTATCCTTTGGGTACCTTTGCGCCGGGAATCTGCCGAGGCAGTTGATTCGGTCTATGGCGGCATCTAAACTAAGGTGAGGAGCCTCGCCGGCCCCTCCGAGGAGAGGGTTCCATGACGAACAAACGCGCACTGCCATTGGTCGCCGCGGGTTTCGCTCTGTTGCTGCTGTCCGTGCGGGCCCTGGCGCAGTCTTCTCCGCAAAGCAAGGATTCCGTGGCAGAAGCCGCCCGTAAGGCTCAAGCCAAGAAGAAGCCTCCGGCCAAGCCGGGAAAAGTCATTACCAACGACGACCTCGGGTCCATATCTGCTCAACCGTCCGTAGTGGGCCAGCCGGAGTCCAAGGATGCCAAGGAAACGCCTGAGGCTCAGGGCAAAGGACAGGCCGCGGGGCAGCCGGCCGGCGCAGGCGATCGCAAACCCGCGCAGTCGGACGAGGCGCGCTGGCGCAAGCGCTTCGGTGAGGCCTACCACAGGCTCCATCAGGCAGAAGCCGAACTCGACGTCCTCCAGAGGGAATGGAGCAAGCTGCAAACCCAATACTACCCCGACCCCCAGAAGGCTTTGGCGGAGCAAAACAATCGCTCCGAAGTAAACGATCACCAGCAGAAGATCGATTCCAAGAAAAAGGAAATTGCCCAGCTTCACCAGGCCATTGCGGATCTCGAAGACGAGCTGCGCAAATCAGGAGGAGACCCCTCCTGGGCCCGCGAGTAGGTTCCGGCCAAGGCCGGGAGCACTCTTTTCTTGCCATCGATTTCCCAAATCCCCGGATGATTTCAGTTCCAGACGATCCGTTGCACAGGGACGCCCTCTCCGCCAGATAGCCAACACCGCACAGAGTCTTACAGGCTCGCGTCACCCTTTGGTGTTCCGTGGTAGAAAGAGAATGGATGGAACCCCTGCTCCTGGTCGAAGACAAGGCGGAGTTGCGCGCGATGTTGCGGACAGCGCTCGAGCGCGCGGGGCACTGCGTGGATGAAGCTCCCGATGGAAACGCCGCGGTCAGTAAGATCCGCGCGCGCCGCTACCTCCTGGTCCTGACGGATTTGAAGCTTCCCGGACGCTCCGGGATCGAAGTCCTTCGCGAATCGAAGCAAGCCGATCCGACCATCCCCGTCATCCTGGTCACGGCTTATGGCTCGATCGAAGAGGCTGTCACGGCAATGAAGGAAGGTGCTTTCGATTTCATCCAGAAGCCGGTGGACCTGGATCATTTGAAGATCCTGGTGCAGCGCGCCGCTCAGCAGCAGGAACTCCTCCGGGAGAATTTGCTGTTGCGCGAGGAGTATTCCGCCCGCTATGGCTTCCCGCAGATCGTCGGAGAAGACAAGGCGCTCAAAGCGATCAGCCAGCAAATCCAGCGCATCGCCGCCACCGATTCGACCGTCTTGCTGCTCGGCGAAAGCGGGACGGGGAAGGAATTGTTCGCGCGCGCCGTCCATCACTTGTCCCCCCGGCGCGACCACGCCTTCGTCGCTTTGAACTGCGCGGCGATTCCGGAAGGCCTGGTGGAAAACGAGCTGTTTGGCCACGAACGCGGCGCTTATACCGGCGCGGGCGCCCGCAAAATCGGCAAGATGGAGCTGGCCAACCGCGGCACATTGTTCCTGGATGAAATCGGCGAGCTTCCCCTCGCCATCCAGGCGAAACTCTTACGCGTTCTGGAGGAGAAGCGCTTCGAACGAGTGGGGGGAACTCAAGCTATCGACGTGGATGTGCGCATTGTCACCGCCACAAACCGCGATCTTCGGGCGGCCGCGGCGGAGAAAGCCTTTCGCGAGGATCTCTACTTCCGCATCGCCGCCGTCCCAATCACCATTCCTCCGCTGCGCGAGCGCGCCGAAGACATCCCGCTTCTCGCCGACCACTTTCTGAAAAAATATCGCACCGAGTTCCGCAAGCCGGGCCTTGGATTCACAAAGGAAGCCCGCGCGCGCCTTTCCGCTTACCGCTGGCCGGGGAATGTCCGCGAACTGCAGAATACCATCGAGCGCGCCGTGATTCTCTCCGACGGCGAAGCCATTGATTCCGCAACCTTGCAATTGCCGGCGGCCCGTCCCGCCGCCGGACAAATGCCCGCGGGCACGATTCCGGAGAACTTCAGTTGGGAGGGAACTCTTCAGCAAGTGGGCCAGCGGGCCCTGGAGCATGTAGAGCGCTTCTTGATCGAAAACGCGCTGCGGGAATGCAAGTGGAACAAGACGCGAACCGCGCAAAAGCTCGGCGTTTCCTTCAAGACTCTTCTCAGCAAAATGCGCGCCCTTGGCCTGGAGTAAACGCGCTTTCCAAACAATTTCTTCTCCGTGGCCGCGATCCCCGCGACATCGGCCCTGCGCAAACTGCAAGATTCATCCTGCCCGCCGTCCGCGGTGCAGGGTCACCGTCCCGCTGGTCCAGCGTTCGAAACTCACATCGGTAAACCCGGCCTGCTGCATTAGCTTCGCCAATTCTTCCGGCGATGGAAACCGTCCCACGGAATTCGGCAGGTAGCTGTAAGCTGACCCATCGCCCGAAATCATCCCGCCTAGGCGCGGAAGAATGCTCCGAAAATAAAATTGAAACAACGGGCCAAATAGGGCGCCGCGCGGCTCGGAAAACTCCACAATCCCCGCCTCTCCTCCGGGACGCAGCGCGCGGCGGATCTCCCGCAAGCCGCTCTCGTAATTCGCCAGGTTCCGGAAGCCAAATGCCGCGGTGACCAAATCGAACGTGCCATCGCCGAAGGGCAAAGCCAGTGCGTCGGCCTCGGCAAGAAAACACGGCCGTCGATGTCCACCCGGTTCGCGCCGGAGCCGCTCCCATTTTTCCGCGGCGCGAACCAGCATCGGATGCGCGAAATCGCTCCCAAACACCTTGGCGCGTCCGCCTCGCGCGAGGGCAAGCAGCAGATCTCCCGTGCCGCAACACAGGTCCAAAACGCTTGCATTCTCCCGGCTCAGAATGTGGCGAAACCGCTGCGCCGCGCGGCGCCGCCAAATCCGATCCATTTCGAGCGACAGGACATGGTTCAAGAAATCGTAACGCGGAGCGATCCGGGAAAACATCTCGCGGACATGCCCCGCGGCCTCACGCTCGTTTGCCGCGCCTTCCGGGCGTGTTCCCGGCAGGCTTTCCCGGTTTGGCGCCGTTACCCTCAACGCCCGCCCCTCACGAAGTTCGGCAATTCCTTGAGCACTCTCGAAACCATCTCTTCCGAGAGGTCCGAAATCGTTTCCACTCTTCCCACCTTCGTACAAACTACAAATCGCAAGCGGCCCTGGCGCGCTTTCTTGTCCGAGTGCATCAGCTTCAGGAGCCGTTTCGGCGCCACCTTGGGAAGAGCGGGCAGCGGCCCAACCAGGGAGATCAGGCGAACCATCAAGGCGGCGTCCACTGGGGAGGTCCTGCCGAGCGCCACTCCCAACAACGCGGCTGCTGTCATGCCCCACGCCACGGCCTCGCCATGGCGAAACACTCGATAGCGCGTGGCAGTCTCCAACGCGTGGGCAAAGGTGTGTCCGAAATTCAAGCATTCCCGAATGCCTGACTCGCGCTCATCTCTGCTCACAACATCGGCCTTGATCTGGATGCACCGCGGGATCACGCAGTCGAGCGCTGCAGCGTCCCGGCCGCACAGCGCAGGAAGATTTCGCTCCAAGTAGTGAAACAATTCCGGGTCCCCGATGATCCCGTACTTGATCACCTCATAGAGGCCGGAAGTAAATTCACGCTGCGGCAGGGTTTCCAGAGCATCCGGATCGGCCAGGACCAGCCGCGGCGGATAGAACGCGCCGACCAGGTTTTTTCCCTCGGACAGATTCACGCCCGTTTTTCCCCCGATGGCGCTATCCACTTGCGCCACCAGTGTTGTCGGCACATGGACCAGCCCCACTCCCCGCAAGAAGCTGGCCGCAACATACCCGGACACGTCACCGACGACTCCGCCGCCCACAGCCACCAGCAGGGTCTCGCGGTCGGCCCCCGCGCGCACCAGTCTTCGGCAGATTCCCTCGACGCTCCTTAATGTTTTTGCAGATTCCCTGTCGTCAAACAGGATGACTCTCCCGCCGCTCAATCGGTGAAAGCTCTTTTTCACTGCGCCGCTGCAATGCCTCCATACGCGCGCCGACGTGAGCACAACTGTTCCGGAAGAACCTCCCACGCGCGCAAGGTGCGTGCCCGCTTCGCGCAGCAAGCCGCGGCCGAAAAGCACGTCATACGCCCCTTCCGCCGCACGAACCTGAATTTGCTGGATCTTCATCTATTTTCTGCAGGAGCTAGAAACTGTAGCACATTTCCCGGGGCTTCCCGCCCCGGGCAATTCGGCGAAGCCGGCTGCTTCCGCTCCGCAAGGTTCGTGCTACCATGGATTTTCGAGCGAGTCTCCTTCGGGTTCACGGATGAAATCAGAAACAGCCCATCACGTAGACTATGTTGTAGTCGGCTGCGGCGTCGCGGGGCTGCGCGCGGCTATCGAACTGTGCAGCGCCGGCAGCGTCCTGGTCCTTGCCAAATCCGCGCTCGGCGATTCCGCCACGAACTTGGCTCAGGGCGGCATTGCCGCCGCCCTGAGCGACGATGACGAAGTCAGTCTCCACGAGCAAGACACCATGCAGGCCGGCGACGGCCTCTGCCGTCCGGCAGCCGTGAAGACCCTTGTCGAAGAAGGTCCCCAATACATTCAGGAGCTGATCGAATGGGGAACCCAGTTCGATCGCGCCGGAACCAAGCTGGCCTTTACGCGCGAGGCTGCCCACAGCCGCTCCCGGATTCTTCACGCGCAAGGAGACTCTACCGGGCGGGAGATTGCGCGGGCGTTGTTGGCCCGCGCGCAAACCGAGAAGGCCATTTGCATTCGTCCTTTTGCGCTTACCACGGAGCTTCGTCTTGAGAAAGCGCGTGTTTCCGGCCTGAGCTTTCTCGACGAGACCATCGGCGAAATCCACCACGTTGATGCCGGCGCCGTATTGCTCGCCACCGGGGGACTGGGTTACGTCTTCAGCGAAACCACCAACCCCGACGTGGCCACCGGCGACGGCATGGCCATTGCCTACCAGGCCGGCGCCCTCCTTTCCGACCTGGAGTTTGTGCAGTTCCACCCCACCGCCCTTGCCGTCAAGGGGGCGCCGCGGTTCCTGTTATCCGAAGCGCTCAGAGGCGAAGGGGCCATTCTCCGCAACGTGAATTTGGAGCGTTTTATGAAGCGCTACAACGAAGCGCAGGAGTTGGCTCCGCGCGACGTCGTCGCCCGCGCCATCGTCTCCGAGATGCACCGCACCCGAAGCGACTTTGTCTATCTGGACATGACCGCCAAGAGCGAGGAATTCCTCAAGAAACGTTTCCCGCGGATTTACGCCACCTGCCAGCAATATGGATTGGAACTCGCCACCGACCTGGCGCCCGTGCGACCGGCGGCGCATTATTCGATGGGAGGGGTGAAGACCGACTTGTGGGGCCGCACCTCTCTTCACGGCCTGTATGCCGCGGGGGAAACTGCCGTGACCGGCGTCCACGGCGCCAACCGCCTGGCGAGCAATTCCCTGCTGGAAGGCTTGGTCTTCGGGGCTCGCGCTGGCGCGGCGATGATCAAAGACTTTCCCGCGGCAAAGAAAAAAGCCGCTGCGGCAGCCAATCCGGGGAAACGCCCCAACCGTCCGGGTAACTCGGAGGCGGGCAACCACGTTCCACCTCCGTCTCCGGCGAGCGTCAATGGCCCGCTCACGCAGATTCGCGAGCTGATGTGGAAGTCGGTGGGAATCATGCGAAACGGTAAGGACTTGGCTCACGCGCTCGAAAAACTTCGCGCCTTCGACTTGCCTGCGCCCCAAGAGCCTTCCCGTCACGAAGCCGAGCTGCGCAATATTCTGGCTCTGGCCCAACTGATTACGCGCTCGGCCCTGGCGCGGGAAGAAAGCCGGGGGAGCCACTACCGTTCCGATTTTCCTTACCGCAACGACGAGGACTTCCAAAAACACTCCGTGCTTGCTTGCGGCAAGGAAGTCCGCTTTGAACCCTAGGTTCCGCCTGAAATCCTCTGTTTATTGAAATCTCTTTTCGAGTTCCGAAACGGTTTCCAAGAACACATGACCCACGATGGCCAGACTCTGCGGGCTGATTTTGTCGAGGGTGTCCTGAGGGGTATGCCAATACGGTATCTCGAGATCAATGACGTCCACGGATGGAACGTTCCGCTTCAAAAACGCCAGATGATCGTCTTCGATGCCCGTCTCGTCGGAGACAAAAACTCGGCTGTAGCCCAGCCGGGAAGCGGTGCTCCACACCAGGTCGGTCAGCCACTTCGTGGAATTGGAATCGCGCTTGATGCGCAGATCTCTGTAGCCAATCAAATCAGCGAGCATCATGGCTTTGACGCGCTTTAGATCTCCTGTTTGGGAAAGTTTCGCCGCCATCTGGCGGCTTCCGTAGGTGTTGTCGTTGTCCTTGTCCCACTCGCGGAAGGCCTCTTCCCCGTCGAAAAACGCAATCCAGATGCTGAGAGCGTTTTTCCTGCCGCAGAGCGTTCTGGCCATCTCCAGCATCAAGCCCGTGGAAGAGCCGCCGTCATCGGCGCCAACGAAGCCGGCCATCATCTTGGTATCATAGTGTGTGGTGAGGAGAATGACGCTGCGCTTTGCCCCGGGAATCTTAACCACAATGTTTTTCAACTGGACTGTGCCGATGGGAGTGGACGCACTGAAATTGTCTTCCTCGAACGAACACCCGAAGCTGCGCAACTCGCTCTCGATATATTCCTGGGCCTTGTGGATCCCTTCCGAGGCGGCCGGACGCGGGCCAATTTCCACCAGCTTCCGCACATGCTCAAATGCGCGTTGCCCGTCGAAGCCGCCGCTCTTGCCGGGCGGTGGAGCCGCATCGGTGGCCTGAAGTGTTCCGGCAGTCGCGGCCGGTGGGGATGAAGCCGCAGTCTGCGTTTGCGAAGCGCTCGGACTTGACCCGCATCCTAGCGCTGCCGCTGCCAGGATCAGCGTACCGGGGCACGCTGCGCAGCGTTTCCAGAATCCCGGCCGCCCGCTAAGGTGCCGCCGCACGAGCCGTCTCCCTTTCCCGCTTCCGCTTCACCACCACCGCTGACACGGCAATTCCCACAAAATAGAGCAACACCATGGGGGCCATGAAGATCAGCATGGTCATGGCGTCGGGCGACGGCGTCACGATGGCCGCCACGACGCTGATGATGAGAATCGCATATCGAAAATTCTTCCACAGGAAACTCGGCGTCACCACCCCGAAAAGCGACAAAAAGAAAATCAAAATGGGCAGCTCAAAAATGATTCCCAGGCCCAGCAGCACCATGAGCGTCAAGTCGAAGTACTCGTTCATGCTGATCAGCGGTTCGATGGGCCCCTTAAAATGGATCAGGAAGCGCAGAACCGAAGGCAGCATCACGTAATAGCCGAACGCAATTCCCGTAAGAAACAGAAGCACCGAGCTGGCAACAAATGTCACCACGGCTTTGCGTTCGTGTTTGTAGAGCGCCGGGGCCACAAACAGCCAGGTCTGGTGCAACACGACTGGCGAGGCCAGCACCAGCCCGATGTAGAGTCCGAGTTCGATAATCAGATTGATGGCCCCGGTGGGGCTCGTGTACACAAGCCGTTCTGCCAGGTGGGCATCGTGCAAGGCGCCCAGCATCGGCCGGGCAATGAATCCAAAAATCTTCTCGGCGATCAGAACGCCCACAATCGCGCCGGCCCCGATAGCCATCAGCGAATTGATAATCCGTTTTCGCAGTTCGGTCAGATGTTCAAAGAAGGTCATCGGCTTCCCGCCGTCTCCCTTGGCATCCGCCGCGACTGCTTCAGGCTGGTCGGCTGTGGTCATGAAGGGCATTGTCCATGGTAACGGGCTCAGCGGGGTTTTCGGGCGCGGCGGGCGCCTGTGGTGCCGCTTCGGACGCCGGAGTTTGCGAATCTGCTGCCTCGCGGGGAACGCCCTCTGGCGTGGCGTCTGCTTCCGGTGTGACATCGCTCGGTGCGGCTGCATCGGAGGGCGCGGGGGGCAGCGCGGCCGCGCTTATCTTTTGCTTCGCCTCGCGGGCCTGCCGTTCGAGGTCGCGCATCTCGTCTTCCAGCGCCGTTCGGAAATCACCCGAAGCCTTGCGGAAATCGGCCATCAAGCGGCCCAGGGTCCGCGCAAGCTCCGGCAGTTTCTCCGGCCCGAACACAACCAGCGCCACCAGAAAAATCACCACCAGATGGGGAATGCTCAGCATCTTCTTGCTGCATGATAGAAGAGGGCCCAAACGCTGTCAAACCACTGTAGGCGGTGTGCTATACTGTCCACACGAGTGGCGAAAGCTGCGGCCGCGCCAAAGGCGCCGGCACATGGAGAGGTTCAGATGAAGGGTGAGCGTCGCGGATTCTTCCTCGTTCTTGGCGTCCTGATGTTTTCGGCTGTCCTGGGCGGGGTGTACGGACCTTCGGTTCGAGCAACCTCTGCCTCCACCGACGACCTGCAGTCCGGGATGCGCAACTTCACGCGCGTTCTCGCTGTCGTCGAGGAGAATTACGCTGAGCCCCTGGATACCGACCGCGTGGTGTACCAGGGAGCGATTCCCGGCATGCTCCGGGTGCTCGACCCGCACTCGAATTTCTTCGACGCCCGTCAGTTCTCCCAGGTACTGGAAGAGCAGCACGGCCTCTATTTTGGCGTGGGTATGACTGTCGCTCCCCGCGAAAACCGCACCGTGGTCCTCTCCCCCTACGTCGGCTCGCCCGCTTACAAGGCGGGAATCCGTCCCGGCGACGTCATCATGAAGGTGGACGATAAGAGCACCGATGGGCTCTCCACCACCGAAGTTGCCGACATGCTCAAAGGTCCGAAGGGGACCGTCGTGCGCATCACCATCTCACGCGAAGGCTATCCCGACGTGCTTCTGTTCACGGTAACTCGTGACGAAATCCCTCGCCATTCCGTGGACATCGTCACAACTCTCAAGCCTGGAATCGGCTACGTCCGCTTGATCGGATTCAACGAAACCACCGACCACGAACTCTCCGATGCCCTCGACAAACTGAATGTGGCTTCCCTCGACGGCCTGATTCTGGACCTGCGCGGCAACCCCGGAGGGCTGCTCACCGCGGCCGTAGCGGTTTCGGACATGTTCCTGGAAAAGAATCAGTTGATTGTGACCCACTACGGCAGAAGCGTGGAGAAGCACGGTTACTGGGCCATTCATGGGAATCAGGGCGTAAAGGTTCCCCTGGTCCTGCTGATTAACGGACTTTCCGCTTCGGCTTCCGAAATCGTCACTGGCGCGATTCAAGATCACGACCGGGGTCTAGTCGTGGGAGAGACCAGCTTCGGAAAAGGATTGGTGCAGACGGTCACGCACCTGGCCGAGCACACCGGTCTGGCCCTCACGACGGCGCGCTACTACACGCCGAGCGGCCGGCTGATCCAGCGCGACTACAAAACCATCTCGCTGTACGACTATCACTACACCCGGAAGACCCCCGACCACCCCACCGAGATTAAATTGACCGACAGCGGCCGCCAGGTGTACGGCGGGGGCGGCATCAACCCTGACATCGTTGTTCCCACACCGAAGTACAATCATTTTCAGGAGACCCTTCTGGTTCACGATGTGTTTTCAGGCTTCCAGGGAACTGTCGGCGGCTTCACGCGCTCGTTCATGGGAACCAGGCCATCGGTCACTCCTCAGTTTGAAGTCACCGATTCCATCGTCAATGAACTTCGCCGCTATATCGAGAAACAGAACATCCGCTACGCCGAGACCGATTTCGCCGAGAACGTTGATTGGATGAAAAGAAAGATTAAGCAGGAAGTTTTCCTTTCGGTCTTTGGCCTGCCGGACAGTGTAAAAGTCGAACTGCAGTCCGACCCGCAGGTCCAAAAGGCCGTAGAATCCATCCCGCAGGCTCGGGCGCTCTACGAGAGTGTGCGCAGAGTGATCGCTCAGCGCTCCGGTGAGTCGATCTCTAAGCCTTGACGCAGCGGCTTTCCAATACAGCCCCAGCGCTTTGCATTTGGCAGGCACGAGGCCGTTTGCTACCATAATCCTGGTTTGCCAATTGTGGGCGGCTAGCTCAGTTGGGAGAGCGCCTCGTTCGCAACGAGGAGGCCGGGGGTTCGAGTCCCCTGCCGTCCACCAAGCCTCTCCCTTTTTCTGAACCCGAGTCCGAGCCTCTGCGAACATCCCGGCCTCCGATTTCGCTGAGTCGGGAAAGTCGCCATGGCCTGCCCAATCGCTCCCAGAACACATGAACCTTCGTACCGTTGCGCTCCACCTGAAAAGATTGTCAGACTAAAGTCGAACCAAACAGAAATGTGCTTTCGTTCAAAGTCCGGTTAGCTCTGTCGGAGTGATAGTACTAAGACTCATTCTGTTACTTTTCTACACAAGAGGACGAAAAACGTCAGCCTCTTCAATCGGTTGCTGGTATTAATAAACCACTTTGTATCTGTAGGTTGCGCGTGAAACGCGAGTTGGAAGGCTAAGTGCCATGTTCACAGCGACATCGACAATAGATTGAGAACCAAGAGCTCTTCCTAGATTAAATACACCTGCAAGGACGGAGAAAAGTATGGTCTCGCAAGCTGTTCATGAAGACCGAGGGGCGTTTAGACCCAGGCGGGCCGCTTCCCTTCGCGGATTCTCGCTTCTCGAAGTCATCATGGTTATGGTGGTTGGGCTGATCCTGACGGCCGTTGCCGTCCCCTTCCTCCAATCTGCGATGGGCACGTATCGGCTCCGGTCCGCGGTTTCTTCCATAACTGCCGCCGTTCAATCCGCACGGTACCAGGCCATATTCCAGGGTTACCCATTTCGCGTCGCCTTCAGCAGTGCAAACAATAATTACCAGGTATCGAGCCAGCCTGCAGGCGCGCCCGGATTCGCTGCCCTTGGAGGACCGATTCCCTTCGGCTCGACCCAAGTGACGCTGGCTGGAGACTTCACGCTTCAGTTCAACCCCAGTGGTTCTGTAGTGGTCGTTGCAGGACCCAACCCCATGACCACAACCGTGGGCTACATGGGAAGACAACCTAAGACGATAAGGGTGTCCACCAATGGAAACGTATCTGTCACGCCGTAAATTGCGCCGCCAGCGCGGCTTCACTCTGGCCGAGACCCTGGTCGCCCTTGTGGTCCTGACCGTGGGTCTGGTGGGAATGGCCACACTGATGAGCCAGACCATGAGCACCTCTTCTCAATCTGACTATATGAGCAGGGCTGCGGTTCTGGCCTCGGAAAAACTCGAGGACCTCAATCGCTATCCGGACAGCGACCCCGCCGTCACGGTCCCCGCCGGCAATGGAACCGCCGGAGACCTGAACAATGACGTCTCGCAACCCGTCACAGTCAACGGCAACACCGAGACCGTGGACTATTTCGATTCCGTTCAGCTTTCCTCTACCAATGGCTCGATGTTGGAGAACGTCGTCGGCGGCGCCGGCGCCGGCAACGCCAGCAACAACTCGACCATGTATAAACCGGACGGCACGGTCGTGGTCGCGGTCGGCCCGGCGCCTCCCGTGATGGGTACCACCATGGTGGCCTTCAAGCGCCGCTGGATTATTGAGCAGGACCAGCCCCTTGCAGGCGTGAAACGCGTTACGGTCCGCGTCATTCTGCAGACCTCTTCCGATAAACGAGTGCTCCCCTTCCAGATGAGCATGGTGCGCCCATGATGCTGAGACAATCGCTGGCAGCTTCGCGCAGGCACTCATCGGGGCGTCAAGCCTCCGGCTTTTCGCTCATCGAATTGGTGGTGGCCATGGCCGTTTTCGTGGTCATCGCCGGCACCGCCATCTCGCTGTTCCGGCAGCACGTGCCCATCTTCAGCCAGACGCAAAACAAAGTCGCGCTCAACACTTCTATACGTAACGCCCTCGCGCAGTTGCAGATTGATGCCGTAAATGCCGGCACCAACAATGTCCCGGGGTTCAATGTGCGCCTGCCCATCGGCCTGACGATCGCCAACGCCGCCGGGGGCAATGGCTGCCACGCGGCGGGAACGACGGCCTACGGAGCAGGCTGCTTTGACACACTGAGCATCATCGCGGCGGACGGAACTCCCCCCTCGCATCCCACCAATGGGGCCGGGGGCTGCGCCGACTTGACCATCGCCTCTCTTTTCTTGACCCCGCAGGCCGGGACCACGCCGGCACAATTGGCGGCTGACTTCCACTCCGGGGACCAGCTCATGTTCGTTGATGTGGACGGCTCGCAAATAGCCACGACGGTGCTGACGGCTAACGGCGCTGCTTCCGGCTCCAACGTTCAGCTCCAGCACACTCCCGTGCCCCTCAGCGGCAGCAACACCAGCTCCAACGATCCGCTCGGGATTACAACGAGTCCTCCCACGGGGGCAACTCCGACCACCACGCTCGGAACGTCGTTTTGCGCAGCGGACTGGGTTTTCAATCTCACGCAAAATTCGGTCAGCTACAGCGTAGATACGGCGACGGATCCGAACAATCCCCGGCTCATGCGCACCAAGGGCGGCAACGCCGACGTGGTCGCCGAACAGGTTATCGGGTTCAAAGTCGGCGCCGCCACTTGGAACAATGCCACGGCCACGAGCAGCGATTTCTATGATTTTAATGCGGCCGACTACGGTTTCGACTACGGCTCCATTCGCTCCATCCGGGTTTCTTTGATCGTGCGGTCTTCTCCGGCGGCGACGGACGCAAACGACCCGTATCGCAACGCGTTTGACGGGGCGCCCTATCGAATCCAGGCCATGTCCGTGGCCATCAACCCGCGAAATCTGAGCATGCAGGATCGCTAACAACGAGGCGAACATGAAAAACTCACGGCAACTCTCTTCCAGTTCGGCGAGGCAACCGCTGCGGCGGTCTCAGCGCGGCGCAGCTCTGATTACCACGCTGTTGCTGCTCCTTCTGCTGACGGCCATGAGCGTCGCCATGGTGCTAGCCACCAGTTCGGACATGCTGATCAACGGCTATTACCGCAATTTCCGCGGCTCCTTCTACGGCGCCGATTCCGGGCTCAACATTGCGCGCCAGGCTATGGTGAATCAGTTCCTCGCGGCCGTGCCGAAAGGCAACTTCCCCGCGATCCAGCAGCCGATTCCCAACGGCACGGATGCCGCCGTGCAAACCTATCTGATGAACACCTACGGCCAAGCCAATCAGTCCATCAATGCGGGACAGGCTGCTACCTCATGGCCGGGAAGCTTCAAGATCATAAATACTGCCAAGACTCCCACCGCCGTGCAGTTGGCAAGTTGCACCGTGGTGGGAGGTGGCGGAACCTGTGCTGCTCCTACGGGTACCCCTACGGAATACGATTACTTGTACACCTACTCCCTTGCGGCTACGGGTCAGGCAACGGGCACGGAGTCAGCCACACTAACCGACAGCGGCCAACTCACCTTCAAAGTGCTCTTGACTCCTGGTGGCGGACAGGTAGCCGTCAATTTTGCCGCTTGGGGCACCTTCATTGATAATTACGCTCTGTGTAGCGCCCCCTTTGTTCCAGGAACTCTTACCGGGCCCTTCTTCACCAACGGCGCTTGGAATTTTGGAACTTCGGGAAAATATACGTTCACAGACACCGTAGGCAGCGCCAACCCCGACGCCGGTTACTTTTTTTCAGGCGGCTGCGATGCCGTAGCCGGGCCGTCTGACACCAAGAGCGGCACCACCATCGCACCCACCTTCCAGAACGGGTTCAATCTCGGTCAGCCGTCTATCCCTCTTCCGCCAAACGATTACGGCCAGAAGCGCGCCGTCCTCGATAGCCTGGGGACAAATACCGCGCCGGTCACCAATGTCGACTTGAACGCCAGCCTGCGCAACGTCACCAAAGCAGCGTATCCCCTTGGCGGAACCACCTCTGGCGTCTATCTTCCCTATTCTGTGGATCCCATTTCCGGCAAGGCCGTCATGACCGGCGGCGGGATTTATGTGGAAGGTGACGCTAACGTCGTACTTTCACCCAGCGGCGCCGCCCAGGTGTACACCATTACGCAGGGCGGCGTGACCACCACGGTCACCATCGACCCCTCGTCCTACACCACGACGGTCTCGACCGGCGGCAGCAATCTCACCATCAACGGCGTGCCCACTCAGAAAGACCCGAGTAGCGGCTCGGTCATGCGCGACGCCACGATGCTCTACGTGGACGGCAACATCAATTCGCTTTCCGGCCCTGCGGAGTATCAGCCGGCCATTAGCGACGGCATGTCCGGTGAAGGCACCGCTCTTACCGTTACGGCCGCCAAAAACGTGACCGTCACCGGTGACATTCGCTACGCCACCGAGCCCGTCACCACCACGCAAAACCAGGTTGTGCCGGGTACCAGCCCTGCCTGCTGCAATGGCACGCCGGCCGACACTCTGATCCCGGGGGCCAACAAAGGCCAGACCTTGGGAATCTTCACCGCCACCGGCGACATCCAGATGAACAACGGCCAGTCCGACTCCAATCTCTGGATTGACGCCACCATCGCCATGATCTCTCAGGGTGGGTCGGGCGGCTGGATCAACGTCGGACCTCACATCAATACTCTGACGCTCGTCGGCGGCCGTATTGCCAACCAGGCTAAGAGCGGCAATACCACCACCCGAAACATCTTCTTCGATCGCCGCTACCTGCAGAACGGGTTTTCGCCGCCCTGGTACCCCTCCACGGTGGTGACCCAGAATGCTAACGGAAACGCCGCGGCAACCGTCAATTGGACCGTGACGCGCAACCAGTGGACGGATCAGAGCTCCTACTAAACGCGGTTCGCGCAGACCGGGAAATCTAACCTGAACAGAAACGCGGCGGGCGATTCCATCGCCTGCCGCGTTCTCTCATTCAGAGCTTCGTCGTATTTGCACGACGCGCAGTCAGAGCGCCCTTTCCAGGGCCCTCAGGGGCCCAGCGCCGCCTGCCACGCCTCGGGGTACTTATAACCGCATCCCGTGTTGAACAAAACCACCGTTTCCTTGGGCTTGATCCAGCTCGAAGCGGCCAGCTTCTGCGCCGCCACCACCGTCGCCGCGCCTTCCGGGGCCGCGAAGATGCCTTCGCATGCCGCCAGCTCCTTCGCCGCGGCCAACATCTCGGCATCGCTCGCGCTCACCGCCGTTCCGCGGGTCGCGCGGATCATCGAAAGGATCAGGAAGTCGCCCAGCGCTTTCGGCACGCGCAGTCCCGAAGCTGCCGTCGCCGCGTTCTCCCAGAATTCCGACGCGTCGCTTCCCTTCTCAAACGCCCGCACAATCGGAGCGCATCCCGCCGCCTGCACGCTGACCATCCGCGGCCGCGTCTTCCCGATCCATCCCATCGTTTCCATTTCATCGAACCCTTTGCACATGCCGATCAAGCCCACTCCGCCGCCCGTCGGATAAATCACCACATCCGGCAATTGCCCTTCAAACTGCTCCCAAAGCTCGTACCCCATCGTCTTTTTCCCTTCGATGCGGTACGGCTCCTTCAGCGTGGACACGTCGAACCAGCCCTGGCGGTCCTTGTTCTCGGCCACGTATTTCCCGCAATCGGAAATCAGCCCGTTCAGCTTGTGGACGTCTGCGCCGAACGCGCGCGATTCCATCACATTCGCCGCCGGAGTGTCCGCCGGCATCACGATCACCGCCGGCAGACCCGCCGCCGCCGCATAG
This sequence comes from Candidatus Acidiferrales bacterium, assembly GCA_035631855.1. GTDB lineage: Bacteria > Acidobacteriota > Terriglobia > Acidiferrales > UBA7541 > DASQHY01. The sequence goes on along the minus strand of DASQHY010000101.1, from coordinate 2,098 downwards.
GCCGCCAGCGCTCCGCCGGCGTTTCCCGCCGTCGGAATCGCCAGCGTCTTCGCGCCCAGCCCTTTCGCCTGCGTCACCGCAGCCGAAAGCCCGCGCGCTTTGAACGAACCGGTCGGGTTCAGCCCTTCATCCTTCACAAACAAATTCGCCAGCCCGAGTTTCTGTCCCAGCCGCCGCGTCGCGATCAGCGGAGTCATCCCTTCGCCCAGCGAAATCGGCGGGTTTCCGGGAAGCACTTCCGCGTACCTCCACATCGTTTTCGGCCGACTTGCCAGAGCTTCTCGCGTCAGCGTCCGCGCCGCCTGCTTCAAGTCATACCGCGCCAGCAGCGGCTTCCCGCAGGTGCACAGATTCTGCAAAACCTCGTGCGCAAACGTCTTCCCGCACGACGAACATTCCAGATGCGTCAGCGCAGATTTCCCCTGACTTTGCACAGCTTTACCTTGGCTGTTCATAGATTTGCGAGTCTAGCACATTCGAATTCCTCGCTTGGGTTTTGAAGGATTCAATCTCGTGCGGGAATGCGCCTGCCTTGAACTCGTGCCCGGCGGAATGCTGCGGCCCTTGCCGCACCAAAGCCTCCGCACCCCAGTCAGCACGTTCTGACTGGGGCGCGGAAGCCAAAAACTACTGGTTCATCCGTTGAGCGGGATCTTGACCGGCTTGGCGAGCTTGAACTTCAGTTGACTCTCGGCAGGCAAAGTTATGTCCTTTTTCCCCTTCGTCGCCGCACCGTCTTTCGCCAGGCTGTCGCTTGACTGGCCAATGGGGTTGGTTTCCAACGGGTAAGACACTCCGCGGATTTCCACCGAAGCCAGCTCCACCGTCAATTGTGCCGGACGTTTCTTCTTGGCAGTCACCACCCGGCCGGTCACATGCGCGCCCTTCGGGATCACCGTCTTCCCCCCCACCTTGACGGGCGCGGACACGCTTGCGGTGAACGAGTCACCCGCGTGGCTTTTGTTGCTGGCGAGCGTTTGCCCCACGGTTGCTCTGATGGACGTGCCCTTCGGCACCGTCACCACCTTCGAGCTCTGCACTTTCTTCGCGGAAGACTTCGCTGGCACTGCTTTGCTGCCGCCAGCTTTCTTCGCCGGAGCAGCGGCCAGCTTCTGGTTCGTGGCCTGCTCTGTCCCCTGGTTCGAGCAGCCCCCTAGAGTCAATAAGCCCGCCGCTGCCGCAGCAAGCCAAAATCTGCGATGGCCCTTGAAGTCGAACATCTTGCACCTCCAATCGCCTCCATAGATTGTATGAGCCTCAGCAGACCCACTCCGCGCCCTTTTGCCCTGCGTGCCCTTCCCGGCACCGGCCGGAAGGCCAGGATCAACCTTAGTGCTCTGCATCAGGCGCGTTCTGCGCGCCGCGTGCGGAGATTCCGGCCCCGGTTTACCCTGAGGCTTTGCCGATCGGGGCGGGTGGCCGAGGCGCAGGTGTGGGTGCCCCACACGTCGGGGTTACGTGTGGGGCTTTTGACCTGTTGTTCCCCTTCTTCATTTGCTCTATTACCATCTTGGCAGTCGCAAGATCCCCTGCCTCAGTTCTCCGCATCCCCTACCACAGCCACGCCCGACCTCTTCCTTGAGCTACGAGCAAACCCCGTTCTCTAACCCCTTGAACTTCCAGACCTTATCAGACCCAAAATAGAACTTGAAAACCGTTCCCGATTGTGATATCATTACTCGATTATAATTGCCAGGAGCTGCCAGACTAGGACCGCCAGAGAACGCCGCAGTCAGGACACCAAGAGGAAAGAGTTAAGATGCTCGTTAGTTGCTTCAAGACGACCCCCCGGGAGCCGTGTGGCCTTTTCCCTTTGACTGCATCTTTTCGCCAGAACTGCGTTTTTCGCCCTCAACTCCTTTCGATTCACACTCTTGCAAAATCCGCTTCTGCAAACCCCTTCGAATCACATACTTCCAAAAAACCGCACATCAATATCAAAACAAGTGCTTTCAAACCCCGTGGGGACACGTACTTACAAGATGCCTTTTCACAACCCCTTTGGAATCACATACTTCCAAAAACAGGGGGTGGGGGGAGGGGGAGGGCCTCGTCCGCTAACAGCTGCTGGGCTTAACCATCTCGACAGTCAGGGTCG